>NZ_JAESIF010000246.1:0-1111 GCF_016757295.1 Streptomyces sp. M2CJ-2
TCTCTCGGCATGCCGTCCGTTCCGATCACCCTGGCCCCGCGCCGCACGAGCCGGAAGATCCAGGTCGGGTCGGTGGCGGTGGGCGGGGACGCGCCGGTGTCGGTGCAGTCGATGACCACCACCCGCACCTCCGACATCGGCGCGACGCTGCAGCAGATCGCCGAGCTGACCGCCTCGGGCTGCCAGATCGTGCGGGTGGCCTGCCCCACCCAGGACGACGCGGACGCGCTGGCGGTCATCGCCCGCAAGTCGCAGATCCCGGTGATCGCGGACATCCACTTCCAGCCCAAGTACGTGTTCGCCGCGATCGAGGCGGGCTGCGCGGCGGTGCGGGTGAACCCGGGCAACATCAAGCAGTTCGACGACAAGGTCAAGGAGATCGCGCAGGCGGCGGGCGAGCGTGGCACGCCGATCCGGATCGGGGTCAACGCCGGGTCGCTGGACCGGCGGCTGCTGCAGAAGTACGGGAAGGCCACGCCGGAGGCGCTGGTGGAGTCGGCGCTGTGGGAGGCGTCGCTGTTCGAGGAGCACGGCTTCCGGGACATCAAGATCTCGGTGAAGCACAACGATCCGGTGGTGATGGTGGAGGCCTACCGGCAGCTGGCGGCGCGGTGCGACTATCCGCTGCACCTGGGGGTGACCGAGGCGGGTCCGGCGTTCCAGGGCACGATCAAGTCGGCGGTGGCCTTCGGGGCGCTGCTGTCCGAGGGGATCGGGGACACCATCCGGGTGTCGCTGTCGGCGCCGCCGGCCGAGGAGGTCAAGGTGGGGCTGCAGATCCTGGAGTCGCTGAATCTGCGGCAGCGGGGGCTGGAGATCGTCTCGTGTCCGTCCTGCGGGCGGGCGCAGGTGGATGTGTACAAGCTGGCGGACGAGGTGACCGCCGGGCTGGCGGGGATGGAGGTGCCGCTGCGGGTGGCGGTGATGGGCTGTGTGGTGAACGGTCCGGGCGAGGCGCGGGAGGCGGATCTGGGGGTGGCCTCGGGCAACGGCAAGGGGCAGATCTTCGTCAAGGGCGAGGTGATCAAGACGGTGCCGGAGTCGAAGATCGTGGAGACGCTGATCGAGGAGGCCCTGAAGATCGCCGAGCAGATGGAGAAGGACGGCATCG
>NZ_JAESIF010000025.1:0-94947 GCF_016757295.1 Streptomyces sp. M2CJ-2
ACCGTCAAGGGGCTGAGCGCCGAGGTCGGCGCGTCGGTCACCTCCGGCGCGGTGATCTGCGAGATCAAGGACTGACGGGTCCTCAGCCTCCGCCGTGCGCTGGTCCGCAGCGGCGGAGGCTTCGTCTCGGGCCGGCCGGCGCGGCCGGCACCGTTGGTGAAAGTTATCGGCAGGTCATGGCCGGACCATTGAAACCAACTTCCCATCAAGGAAAGCTTCCGTCCGCTTGGCATCCATGACGTCGAGAGGGCGCCGTATGACCACCCCCGTGCACGAGCCGGTCGAGGGAACCGCCACACCACCCCGATCGCGCAGGGCTCTGGTGGCCGGATCGGTGGGCAACTTCATCGAATGGTACGAGTTCGGTGTCTACGGGTATTTCGCCACCATCATCGCCGCCAACTTCTTCACACCCGACGGCGGAAGCGACGTCGAGGCGCTGGTCAAGACGTATGCGTCCTTCGCACTCGCCTTCTTCTTCCGCCCGGTCGGCGCGGCCGTCTTCGGCCGCTTGGGCGACCGGATGGGGCGCCGCCCCACGCTGATCCTCGTCATCCTGCTGATGACCGGTGCCACCACCCTGATCGGTCTGCTTCCGACGTACGCCACGCTGGGTGCCGCGGCCCCCTGGCTGCTCACGCTGCTGCGCATCGTCCAGGGTCTGTCCGCGGGAGGGGAGTTCGGCGGTGCCGTCTCGATCATGACGGAGTTCGCCCCGCCCGGGCGGCGCGGGCTGTACGGGGCCTGGCAGTCCTTCACGGTGGCGCTCGGCCTGCTCGCCGGAGCGGGCATGGCCGCGCTGCTGGCCACCGTACTGACCGAGCCGGAACTCAACGAGTGGGGCTGGCGGCTGCCGTTCCTGCTGACACTGCCTCTGGGGCTCGCCGCCCTGTGGCTGCGGCTGAAGCTGGAGGAGACGCCGTCCTTCCAGCGAACGCGAACGCAGACACCGATTCAGCCACAGGCACAGCCGCAGGCACAGCCGCAGGCGCAGTCCCCGGACACGGAGGGCCGCCCGCAGGTGGTGACGCCGACACCTGCTCCCGCACGTGAGGTGGCCAAGGCCATCGCGCTCGGTGCCGGGCGGCTCATGGGGTGGTCGGCGGCCGGCTACACCTTCCTCGTCGTCATGCCGTCCTACCTCCAGAGCACGCTCAACGCCTCGTTCCAGCAGGCCCTGGTCGCCACGGTCCTCGCCAACCTGGGCTTCGCGGCCTCCATCATCCCGGCGGGCGCGCTGAGCGACCGGATCGGCCGACGCGCGGTGATGGTGACCGGAGCGGTGCTCGTGGCCGTCCTCGCGTTCCCCCTGATGCATCTGTTGCAGGATTCCGGCACCTCGACGGCCGTCAAGAGCCTCGCGGTGTTCGTCGCCGGTGCCGCCGTCGGGCTGATGGCGGGCCCCGGGCCCGCGATGCTCTCGGAGATGTTCCCCACCAGCGTCCGCTACACCGGCCTCGGTCTGGCGTACTCACTGTCCAACGCCGTCTTCTCCGGATGCGCCGGCCTGATCATCACCGAAGCCATCAAACGGACCGGCAACATCGACATCCCCGCCCACTACGTGGTCGTGACCTGTGCCGTCAGCACGCTCGCCCTGCTCACCCTGCGCGGCGACGACCACCGTCGCGCGTTGCGCGACTGACCACCGTACGGGCCGGGAAAGAGGCGTGAGGATGAGGATGCGGGTCATCGGGCTGATGTCGGGGACGTCCCACGACGCGGTCGACGCCGCGGCGGCCGACCTGGCCCTTGAAGGGGACAGTCTGCTGCTGACGCCCCTGGGCATGGTGAGCGACCCCTATCCGGAGGAGTTGCGGGCCGCCCTGACGGCCGCTCTGCCGCCGGCGTCGACCACGATGAGGGACGTGTGCCGGCTCGACACCCGGATCGGTCAGGCGTTCGCCGCCGTGGCCGCTCGGGCCGACCGGGAACTGTGCGACGGTCGCGCCGACCTCGTCGTCTCCCACGGCCAGACCGTCTACCACTGGGTCGAGCAGGGCCGGGTGCACGGCACACTGCAGATCGGCTCGCCCTCCTGGATCGCCGAGGCCACCGGCCGCCCGGTGGTCTCCGACCTGCGTACTCGCGACGTCGCCGCCGGCGGCCAGGGCGCGCCCCTGGTGAGCATCGTCGACGTGATGTGGCTGCGCGGGCGGCCCGGTGTGCCCGCCGCCCTGAACCTCGGGGGGATCGCCAATCTCACGGTGGTCGGCGGGGCCGGTGAGCCGGTCGCCTTCGACACCGGCCCCGCCAACGCCCTCGTCGACGCGGCGGTGCACGTCCTCACCGACGGCCGGCTGGGATACGACCGGAACGGAACGCTGGCCTCCCGGGGCAGGATCGACACCGTTCTGCTGCAGCGCCTCCTCGACGATCCGTACTACGCGAAACCGCCGCCCAAGACGACCGGCAAGGAGCTGTTCCACTGGCCCTACCTGCAAGCCGCCCTGACCGGTCTCGGCCGGCTCCCGACCGAGGACGTGGTCGCCACCGTCACCCACCTCACCGCCCGCACGGTCGCCGACGCGGTCCGCGCGGCCGGGGCGAGCGAGGTCATCGCCTCGGGCGGCGGAACCCGCAACCCCACCCTGATGTCCATGCTGCGCACCGCACTGCACGGCATCCCGCTGCGGACCTCCGACGACCTCGGACTGCCCTCGGCGGCCAAGGAGGCCTACGCCTTCGCCGTCCTCGGATACCTGACCGCGCACGGACTGGCCGGCACGGTCCCGGCCTGCACCGGTGCTCGCCGTCCCAGCGTCCTCGGCTCGATCACGCCCGGGAGCCGGGGGCTGCGCCTGCCGGAATCCGCCGCGGCCGTCCCCTTGCGCCTGCGCACGGTACCGGTCTGACGTCCCTGTGCGGGGAGCTCACCGCCGAGGCCCGCCCGCCCCGTGTCGGCTACGATCTTTGCAGTCGGCCGTGTTCGACCTGTGTCACGGCCACGACCGTGCACTGCCGGATCCATCGAGCCGGTGACCGTCCCGACTGGCGGAGCGGGCACTCCCCGGGCCGGTGTTCGCCCGTCGGACGACGCTCCGGGTGGTGCGACGGCGCACAGAGAACCGATGAGGGAGACCGACCGATGATCTTCATCACCGCCAAATTCCGTATCCGCCCCGAGTACGCGGACCAGTGGCCGGACATTGCCGCCGACTTCACCGCGGCGACCCGCGACGAGCCGGGCTGCCTGTGGTTCGACTGGTCCCGCAGCATCGACGACCCGACGGAGTACGTCCTGGTCGAGGCCTTCCGTGACGACGCGGCGGGGGCGGCACACGTGCAGTCCGAGCACTTCAGGGCCGCGCAGCGGACCCTGCCGCCGCACCTCGCCGAGACCCCGCGGATCGTGAACGCGACGGTGCCGCAGGAGGACTGGTCGCTGCTGGGTGAGATGAGCGTTCCCGGACAGGACTGACACTCCGTCACCCTCACTGCTTCGAGGCCAGGACCGGGGACGGCACCTGTGAGGTGCCGTCCCCGGTCCTGGCCTGCTCAGCGGCCGCGCCGGTGCAGCTTCAGGTCCGTGACCACGGGGCGGTGGTCCGACGCGTCCGTCGCGACCTCGTGGGCGCCGGTCACGGTGATGCCGGGGGAAACCGTCACCAGGTCGATGCGCTTGACGGGGTCGACCGCCGGGTACGTCCCACCGCCGTCCGGGGCGGCGTCCCTCAAGTGCTGCCACAGCGGCGCCAGCTCCGGAGCCGTCGCCTCGGCGTTGAAGTCGCCGACCAGGATCTTCGGCCCACGGTCGGCGGCCAGCACCTCGAGCATGTCCGCCACCTGGGCCGCACGGATCGACGGGTCGGCCCGGTAGTCCAGGTGCGTGCTGTAGACGTGTACGAACGCACCCTTGACGTCGACCGTCACCTCGGCGAAGCCGGGCGCCGGGGCGGGCACCGGATCGGACGTCTGGGTGGAGAGCCGGGTGATCTCGTGGTTCTCGGCCTCGATCACCGGGTAGCGGCTCAGCACGGCGACACCGTACTGCCGGCGCTGCCCGTCCGCGGTGGCCGGGTCCAGATCGTAGATCGGTGCGAAGAACACCCGCATGTCCAGCGTGTCGGCGAGCGCGCGGGCCTCGTCGACGAAGTCGCTCCGGGCGCCCCAGTGCACGTCGACCTCCTGGAGACCGATCACGTCGGCGTCCAGATCACGTATGGCCTCCGCGGTGCGATCGAGGTCGAAGACCCCGTCCTGACCGGCTCCGGCATGGATGTTGTAGGTCGCCACCCTCAGCGGTACGGCCGGAGCCCGGGCCCCGGAGGGTTCCGCCGCCGCGGCTGTCGCCGGTGTCGCCGTGGCGAGTACGACGGCTACGACGGCGGTCAGCAGGGCGGCCGTACGGGCACCGCGGACGGGGCGTCGGGAGCTGTGCTGCATGCCTTCTCCGAACTGAGCAGACGTCAGGAACCTGTCACAACCGCGTCATTCTCTCTCGCTCGGCCCGACTTCTGTGGGTAGGTTGCTGCTTCTTGGCCGACCGTTGGAACTGGAGCGTACGCATGTCCGAGACCCCCGCCGTCGGTGCGCCGGGCAACAGGATCAGGACCGATCAACCGCACACGGCACGGATCTGGAACTACTGGCTGGGCGGCAAGGACAACTACACGGTCGATCAGGAGGTGGGAGAGCAGATCCGCGGGCTCCACCCCGGCATCGGCGAGTACGCCCGCGCGGACCGGCAGTTCCTCCAGCGAGCGGTGCGGTATCTGGTGGCCGAGTGCGGCATACGGCAGTTCCTCGACATCGGCACCGGACTGCCCACCGCCGACAACACCCACGAGGTCGCCCAGCGGATCGCCCCCGAGTCCCGCGTCGTCTACGTCGACAACGACCCGATCGTTCTGGCCCATGCCGCGGCCCTGCTGACCAGTACGCCCGAGGGCCGCACGTCCTACCTCGACGAGGACCTGCGCAACACCGACACCATCCTGGCGCGGGCCGGGCAGCTGCTGGACTTCGACCGGCCCGTGGCTCTGATCCTGCTGGGTGTCGTCATCTTCATCGAGGACGACACGGAGGCCCTCGGAATCGTGCGGCGTCTCATGGCGGCCCTGCCGACGGGCAGTCACCTGGTTCTGTCGCACACCGTCACGCGGCCGGACATGCCCGATGTCGACGCGGCCGTCGCCTTCTGGAACGAACACGGCACTCCGAAGCTGACCCAGCGGTCCCCCGAAGCGGTCGCCGGGTTCTTCGACGGGCTCCAGCTCCTCGGACCCGGTGTGGTGTCCTGCAACCACTGGCACCCCGCACCCGGCGACGTGGCCCTCGGCGAGGAGGTCGCCATGTACGGCGGGGTGGCACGCAAGCGATGACCCCGGGCCCCGGGCCGGTCCGAGCCGGCCCGGGGCCCGGGCGGGCGGAGGCGGCTCAGGTCACTCGGTGAGTGCCTTTTCGATGTCGGTGATGACCTGCGCCATGGCGTTCGGGCCGTTGCTGCTGCTCCAGACCTGGCCGTCGACCCCGTGGTCCCGTCCTGCCCGGACGGCGCTCATCCGGGTGAATGCCTTCTCCGAGCGGGCGGCCTCCAACGCCTTGTCGCCTTCGGCGTTGAGCGTGGCGATGAAGACGTGGTCGGCGTCCGCCTTGGTGAGGTTCTCCAGGGACAGCGGGTCCGAGTGGGGCTGCGCGCCGAGGTCCTCGGCGATGGGCATCGGCGCCAGACCGGCCTCCCGCAGCATCGCGGTGGGCATGTTGGCGGCGTTCATCACGATCGGGCCGCCCGGCATCCACCGCATCACGACACCCGTGCCCTCGGCGCCGTCGCCCGCCTTCCGCGCGCGGTCGAGCAGGGCGTCGATCTTCTGGTCGAGTTCGTCGGCCTTGCCGAGCGCCTCGCCGTAGGTGTCGAGGCCGGAGCGCCAGTCACCGGCGGCCGGGACGATGGTCGGTGCGATGGCGGAGAGCGTCTCGTACTGCGACTTCTCGAGATCGGCGCCGGTGAGGATGATGTCCGGCTCGGCCTTGAGGATCGCCTCGGTGTTGGGTTCCCTGACCGTGGCGACCAGCGGGATGTCCTCGGCCTGTTCGCCCAGATAGACGGGAGCGCCTTCGGCGCCCCTGGCGGCGCTGGTGCCCACCGGGGTGATGCCGAGGGAGAGGGCGGTGTCCAAAGAGGCGTCATTGAGGGTGACGACCTTCTTCGGCGTGCCGTCGATCCTCACTTCGCCGAAGGCCGTCTGCACGGTCCGCCCGGTCCCGGCGTCCGCTGCCTTCTCCGTGCCGTCACCCGGGGTGCCGGAGTCGGAGCCCGAGCAGGCGGCGAGGGTCATGACCAGCGGGGCTGCCGCCAGAGCGAGAGCGGCGGAGCGCAGCGGGGAGCGGCTTCTGGGCATGGGGTCTCCAGGAAAGGCGGATGTATGGCGCATGCAAAATTAGGTTAACCTCACCTTTGTTGAATGTGGAAGGAGGGGCGGTTGTGACGCTGCGTTCACTCGTCCTGCGTGGCTTGCTGCCCGGCGCCGGACTGCTGCTGGCGGCCGTGATCGCGAGCCTGCTCCTGGGAGCGGGGGATGTCGGACCGGGGCGCGCCCTCTCCGTCCTGCTCGGCGGGACCGACGGCGACGCCCGTTTCACCGTGCTGGAACTGCGGCTGCCGCGCACCCTGGTCGCGGTCGCCGTCGGCTTGGCCCTGGGCGTCGCGGGAGCCCTGCTCCAGGCGGCAGCCCGCAACCCCCTGGCCGAACCGGGCCTGCTGGGTGTGAGCGCGGGGGCCTCCTTCGCAGTGGTCGTCGCCCTGGTCCTCGGCACTTCGGCAGCCACCCTCGGCCCGTATGTGGCGGTCCTGGGGGCGGGCGCGGGGTGTCTGCTGGCGCTGGCCGCGGCCCGGTTGCGCGGGGCCGGGGACGATCCCGTACGCCTCGTGCTCGCCGGTGCGGCCTTCAGCGGGCTGATGGCCGCGGGCTCCTCGGTGCTGCTGCTCGTCGACGCCCGCGCCGCCGACGAGATCCGCTTCTGGACCATCGGGTCGGTCGCCGGACGGGAACTGGCGGATCTGTGGGCCGTCGTCCCCGTCGTCGGTCTCGGACTTCTCCTCGCCGTCCTCGTGGCTCCCTCCCTGACCGCGCTGAGTCTCGGTGACGACGTGGCCACCGGCCTCGGCCACCGGCCCGGCCGGGTCCGGGCCCTCGCGGTGACGGCCGTGGCCCTGCTGGTCGGCGGGGCCACCGCCCTGGCGGGCCCCGTGGCCTTCGTCGGACTCGTCGTGCCGTTCGCCGCCCGCGCCCTGGTCGGCCCGGACCTGCGCCGGCTGCTGGCCGTCTCCGTCCTCATCGGCCCGGCCACCGTGCTCACCGCCGACGTCGTCTCCCGGATCGTCGCCCGCCCCTACGAGATGCCCCTCGGCGTCATGACCGCGCTCCTCGGCGCGCCCGTCCTGGTCGCCGTCGTCCGATCCCACAGGTTGCCCTCGCTGTGAAAACTCTCCCCGCCCCGTCCGGACCGGCGACCGGGACCGCGGCGCAGGCCCGCCGCGCACCGCACGGTGTCCCCGGCGCCTGGCGCCTGGCCGCCGGCCCCTACGCCGTCCTGATCCCGCGCAAGCCGCTGCTGGGCACCGTCGCCGTCCTGGTCGTGCTGATCGCCGCGAGCGGGGTGCACCTCGCCGTCGGCGAGATCTTCGTCCACCCGCTGGACGCGCTGCGCGCTCTGGCGGGTGAGGGCACCCCCCGCGACCTCCTGGTCGTCGAACGCCTGCGGCTGCCGCGCCTGCAGGCTGGCCTGGCCGTCGGCGCCGCCCTCGGCGCGGCCGGCTGCCTGATGCAGACCCTCGCCCAGAACCGGCTGGCCACCCCCGACACCGTCGGCCTCAACGACGGCGCCGCGGCCTTCGCCGTCGCCTCGGTCACCGGAATCAGCACCAGCCTGCTGCCCAGCGCCGCCGCCCTCACCGGTGCCGCCACCGCCGCCGCCCTCACCCTCGCCCTCAGCGGCGGCGCCGGACGCGGGGGCTACCGGTTCCTCGTCGTGGGCCTCGGCGTCGGCGCGGTCTTCGGCGCGATCACCAGTCTCGTCCTGGCCCGCTCGGCCGCCGACGCGGCCAACGCCGCCTACGGCTGGACCGTCGGCACCCTCAACGGCCGCGACCAGGAAGCCGTGTCCCTGCTCGCCGTGGCCCTGATCCTCGCCCTGCCGCTCGCCATGCTCCTCGGCCGCCGACTGCTCCTGCTGCGCCTGTCCGACTCCGTCGCCTCCGGGCTCGGCGTCCGTGTCAAGGCCCTGCGTCTGGCCGTCATCGCCGTCGCGGTCGTCCTCGGCGGCCTCGCCGTCGCCGTCGCCGGACCGCTGGGCATGATCGCGCTCGCCGCCCCCGAGGCCGCCCGCCGCATCGCCGGGCCCCGCGCCGTCCCCGTCCTGCTCTCCGCCCTCACCGGCGCGCTCTTCACCCTCCTCGCCGACCTGGTGGGCCGCACCGTGCTCGCTCCGCTGGAGGTCCCCGTCGGCCTCGTCACCGCCGTCGTCGGCGGTCCGTACCTGATCTGGCTGCTGCTCACCACCCGTACCAGGAGGTCCCTGTGAACCCGGTCGACACCGACAGCCGCCTGCGCACCCGGTCCCTGTCTCTGGGGCACGGCTCCGACCTCGTCATCGACGGTCTGGACCTCGCTCTGCCGCAGCGCCGGGTCACTGTCATCGTCGGCCCCAACGGGTGCGGCAAGTCCACCCTCCTCGGCGGGCTGGCCCGCACACTGCGCGCACGCGGCGGCGCCGTCCTCCTCGACGGCCGGGAGCTCACCAAGATCCCCACCCGGGAGATCGCCCGCACCATCGGCATGCTCCCCCAGTCCGCGATCGCCCCCGACGGCCTCACCGTCCGCGACCTCGTCCGCTACGGCCGCCAGCCCCACCAGGGCCTGCTGCGCCAGTGGTCCGCCGCCGACGCCCACGCGGTCGAGGAGGCGCTCACCGCCGCCGACCTGCACGGCCTCGCCGACCGTCCGCTCGAGACGCTCTCCGGCGGTCAGCGCCAGCGTGCCTGGATCGCCATGGCCGTCGCCCAGGAGACCGAGATCCTCCTTCTCGACGAACCCACCTCGGCCCTCGACATGGGCCACGCCCTCGAAGTGCTCGAACTGGTCCGCTCACTGGCCGCACAGGGCCGCACCCCGGTCCTGGTCCTCCACGACCTGACCACCGCGTGCCGCTACGCCGACCACATGATCGCCCTCAAGGACGGAGCGGTCGTCGCCCAGGGCGCCCCGTCCGCCATCGTCTCCCCCGACCTCGTCCGAGAGCTCTACGGCGTCGAGAGCGCCATCCTCACCGACCCCGTCCACGGCACCCCGGTGATCTGCCCCCTGCACATCGCGACCTCCACGGCGGGCACCTGAACCCGGGGCGACGGCCCGGTCCGGGCGGGGCGGCGGGGGTCCGGTCCGGGTCCGCCTCCCTCGTCCTGCTCCTGGCCTTGCCAGTGTCGCGGAAGCGCATGTATAACGTTGTAAAACTCTCATCCGGCGGCTCGGCGCCCGGCTCGCGGTGACGGCACCCGTCTCGGCGCCGGTCCCCGGCCGGGCCGTCCACGAAGGGATTGCCGTGCGGGTCAGCCTCAAGGACGTCGCCGCGCACGCGGGGGTCTCCATCAAGACCGTCTCCAACGTGGTGAACAACTATCAGCACGTCACCCCCGCCATGCGCGAGCGCGTCCAGAGATCCATCGACGCTCTCGGTTACCGGCCCAACCTGACCGCCCGGCACCTGCGCAAAGGGCGCACCGGCATCATCGCGCTCGCCCTGCCCGAACTCGGCAACCCCTACTTCGCCGAACTCGCCGCCGCCGTCATCGACACCGCGGCCGAGCACGACTACATCGTGCTGCTGGACCACACCGGGGGCCGTCGCGAGCAGGAGATCCTCGTCAGCCAGGGATTCCGGGCCAGGGTCATCGACGGACTCATCCTCAGCCCCATCGAGCTGGAGGCCAAGGACTTCCGCGAGCGCACGGAGCAGGTGCCGCTGGTGCTGCTCGGTGAGCGGGAGTACGACCTGCCGTACGACCACATCGCCATCGACAACGTCGCCGCGGCCCGCACCGCCGTCCGGCACCTGGTCTCGCTGGGACGCCGCACGGTGGCGTTCATCGGGGCCCGACGCGCCCGCAGCGAACCCGCCCAACTGCGCGTACGGGGCTGGCGTGAGGAGCTCACCGCCGTCGGACTCCCCGCCGACGAGGGCCTCGTCGCCGCCACCGACGGATGGGGCCACGCGGACGGTGCGGCAGCGATGGCCCACATCCTGGACAGCGGGCAGCGGCCCGACGCGGTGTTCGCCTACAACGACCCGATGGCCATCGGGGCGATGCGGGTCCTGCACGAGCGTGGCCTGCGGATCCCCGACGACATCGCCGTCGTCGGATTCGACGACGTGCTCGAAGGACGGTTCGGCGCGGTGACCCTCACCTCCGTGTCACCGGACAAGGCCGCCATCGGCAGGCTCGCGGTGGAGTCGGTGCTGGCCCGGCTGCACGACGCGGCTCCTGAGCCGCGTCGCATCCGGGCCGACTACCGCCTGGTCGAACGGGAGAGCACCCTGGGCCGGCCCGCCGGCACCGGTGCCGCGAACACCTGACCAAGGGTTTCGACTCCCGGCTCACCGGCCGCGCGGACACCTCCCCGGGCCCTGAACCGGCCCCGTCCGGCAAGCGCTTGCCGGACCCGCCCCGCGTCCGCGTGCCGTCACCGCCGAGGGCGGAGCTTGCTCACCCCACTCGTCCCCTCCCCCACCGTGCTCCGCTCGCACCTTGCGCACAGGGGGTTTACAGCGTTCTTCCAACGATGTAAAAACCTGTTGGCGGCGAACCGGACGCCGTATCGCACACCGGGAGCAGCACCGGTTCCGCGCTCTCCAGCTCCCCAGTTCCCTTTCAGCGTCACCCGGATCGGGGTCACCATGCAGCGCACCACTCATCGCCCGCACCTCCTCGCCCGTCCCGTGCTCGTTGCCTTGGCCGCCGCAGTGGCCCTGACCGCCACCTCCTGCGCGAAGTCGGAGGACGACGCGTCGGACGGAAAGAAATCCTCGGCAGCCGCGGCCGACGCCGGCCAGAAGGTCGTCACGCCGAAGCCAGGCAGCAAGACCTGCACCATCGACGCGTACGGCGGCAAGGAGCTCGACCTCAAGGGCGCCACCGTCGGCTTCTCGCAGTCGGAGAAGGAGGCCAACCCGTTCCGCATCGCCGAAACGCGGTCCATCAAGGACGAGGCTGCGAAGCGGGGCGTCAAACTGCTGACGGCCAACGCCCAGTCACAGTTCTCCAAGCAGATCAGCGACGTCCAGGACCTGCTCGCCAAGGGCGCCGACCTGCTGGTCATCGCGCCGCTCAACTCCGACGGCTGGGACCCGGTGCTGCAGGCCGCCGCCGCCAAGAAGGTCCCGATCGTCACGATCGACCGCAAGATCAACGCCACCGCCTGCAAGGACTACGTCTCCTTCATCGCCTCGGACTTCGTCGAGCAGGGCAGGCGGGCCGCCGACCAGATGATCGAGGCCACGGGCGGCAAGGGCGAGGTCGCGATCCTGCTGGGCGCGGCCGGGAACAACGTCACCACCGAACGCACCAAGGGATTCAAGGAGCGGGTCGCGGAGAAGGCCCCTGGCCTGAAGGTCGTCTTCGAGCAGACCGGTGACTTCACCCGTGAGAAGGGGCAGCAGGTCACCGAGCAGCTCATCCAGTCCAAGCCGGGCATCAAGGGCATCTACGCGGAGAACGACGAGATGGGCCTGGGCGCGGTGGCCGCGCTCAAGGGCGCGGGCAAGAAGGCCGGCGACGTCGAGATCGTCACGGTCGACGGCACGCGCAACGCCGTACAGGGCATCGTCGACGGCTGGATCACCGGCGTCATCGAGTCCAACCCGCGGTTCGGTCCGCTGGCGTTCGAGACGCTGGACGCCTTCACCCAGGGCAAGGAAGTGCCCCAGGACATCGTCATCCAGGACAGCGCATACGACACCGACAACGCCGAGCAGGACCTCGGCAAGGCCTACTGATCCCCGCGGGGTCCGCTCCCTCCGGGCCCCACCGTCCCGTCACCACTCACTTCCTGGAGGCACAGGTGGCTCCCCCCGCCGAAGTCCTCGCCGTCCGCGGACTGAGCAAGACCTTCCCGGGCGTCCGGGCCCTGGACGACGTGGACCTGACCCTGCATCCGGGCGAGGTCCACGCCCTGATCGGCGAGAACGGCGCCGGCAAGTCGACCCTCATCAAGCTCCTCACAGGTGTCCACCGGCCCGACGCGGGTGACATCGTTTTCCAGGGCCGTGACGTCTCCTTCGACACACCGCTGGAGGCGCAGAAGGCCGGGATCTCGACCATCTACCAAGAGGTCAACCTCATCCCGCTGCTGAGCGTGGCCCGCAATCTCTTCCTGGGCCGCGAGCCGCACACCCGTTTCGGCCTGCTGGACTTCGCCCGTATGCACAAGGAGGCCGAGGAGACCCTGCGCGCCTACGGCGTCCGGGTGGACGTCCGTCTGCCGCTGCGCGCCCTCGGCGTCGGCGCTCAGCAGATGGTCGCCCTGGCCCGCGCGGTGGCGACCGAGGCGCGCGTCGTCATCATGGACGAACCGACCTCCTCGCTCGAGCCGCGGGAGGTCGAGACACTGTTCTCGGTGATCCGGCGGCTGCGTGACGAGGGCATCGCGGTCGTCTACGTCAGTCACCGACTGGACGAGTTGTACGCCGTGTGCGACACGGTCACCGTGCTTCGCGACGGACGGCGCGTCCATCACGGCCGCCTCGCCGACCTCGATCGTCTGTCCCTGGTGTCGACCATGCTGGGCCGGGAGCTGGGCGAGGTCCGTACGGAGGGCCTGACCCGGTTCACCGGCGACCACCATGCCGTCAGCGCCCGACCCGTGCTGGAGGCACGGGGACTGACGGCCCCGCACAAGCTGCACGACGTGTCCGTGGCGATCCGGCCCGGCGAGGTCGTGGGACTCGGCGGGCTCCTCGGGTCCGGGCGGACCGAGACGGCCAAAGCCATCTCCGGTGCGCTGGCGACGAGTTCCGGGCAGGTCCTGGTGGCCGGTGTCCCGTTGCGCGGCGGCTCCACCCCCGCCGCCATCCGGGCGGGCGTCAGTCTGCTGCCCGAGGACCGCAAGAGCGAGGGCATCGTTCCCGGTCTCTCGGTCCGCGAGAACATCTCGCTGGCCGTGCTGCCCCGGCTCTCCCGTTTCGGGCTGGTCTCCGAGGCACGCGTCGACAGTGTCGTGGACACCTTCGTCGAACGGCTGCGCATCAAGGCGTCCTCGCCGCACCAGAAGGTCGGTGAACTGTCCGGCGGCAACCAGCAGAAGGTGCTGCTCGCCCGCTGGCTGGCGATGAATCCCAAGGTGCTGCTGCTGGACGAGCCCACCCGGGGCATCGATGTCGGGGCCAAGGCCGAGGTGCAAAGGCTCGTGGACGAACTGGCCGCGGACGGCCTGGCCGTTCTGCTCATCTCCTCCGATCTGGAGGAACTCGTCGAAGGGTCCGACCGCGTGGTCGTGCTGAAGGACGGTGCGGTCGTCGGCGAACTGGCCGGCGAGGAAGTCACCGAGGACACACTGATGCGGACCATCGCCGGGCACGCCCCGGCCAAGAACACGGCCGACGTCACGGCCGCGGAGGAGGCCGGCGATGGCTGAAGCCGCTCTGCGCACCGCACCGCTGGACCGGACCCGCGTCCTGCAGTGGCTGCAGACGTACGGCGTCTACGCCGGCGTGGCACTGCTGCTGGTCGTCAACATCGGCATCACCCCGCACTTCCTGTCCGCGGAGAACTTCCGCACCCAGGCCGTGCAGGTGGCCCCCGTCATCATCGTCGCGCTCGGCATGGCCCTGGTCATCGGCACCGAGGGCATCGATCTGTCGGTCGGCGCCGTGATGGCCCTGGCGGCCTCCGTGACCGCCCTGTACCTCGGCTACGGTCTGCTGCCGGCGCTGCTGGTGGTGGCGGTGTTCGCCGCCGCGGTCGGGCTGGCGGGCGGCGCGCTGGTCGCCTTCGTCGGAGTGCAGCCGATCGTGGCCACCCTGGCGCTCATGGTCGGCGGCCGGGGCCTCGCTCTGGTCCTGCTGCCGCAGCTGGAGGACCTGCGCAACCCCGCGCTCGCCTCCCTGGGATCCGGCGACGTCCTGGGCGTCCCGTATCTGATCCTCATCGCCGCCGTCCTGGCGCTGCTGGCCGCGTTCGTGGTCCGCCGCACCACGTTCGGGCGCCGGCTGCTGGCCATCGGGGACAGCCGCCCCGCGGCGCAGCTGGCGGGCCTGCCGGTGCGGCGCGTACTGATCATCGTGTACGTGCTGTGCGCGCTGCTGGCGGCCGTGGCGGGCGTGCTGGCCACCGCCCGGCTCCAGGCCAGCGACCCGACCTCGCTGGGCAATCTGATGGAGCTGTCCGCCATCACCGCCGTCGTGGTCGGCGGGACCCCGTTGACCGGCGGCCGCGTCAACATCGCCGGCACCGTGGCGGGGGCGGTCCTCATCCAGTTGCTCACCGCCACCCTCATCAAGCACGATCTGCCGCCGTCGTGGACCCAGATCGCGCAGGCCATAGTGATCGTGTGCGCGGTCTACGCGGCACGGGGACGGGGGAAGCGATGACCGCCACGAAGACGGACGTGCCCGTGACCACCGCGGACGGGCGACCGCCGAAGGCCGCGGGCCCCGAGGGCTCCGTGCGCTCGGAGCGCCTCAGTGCCCTGGTCCAGCAGCACGGGGCGCTGGCCGTGCTGGTGATCGTCTCGCTGGTGGCGTCGTTCAGCTTCGACTCCTTCGCCACCGGGGACAACGTCGGCAACATGGCGACGAGTTCGGCGTTCCTGGCGATCGTCGCCCTCGGGATGACCTTCGTCATCATCACCGGGGGCATCGATCTGTCGGTCGGTTCCCTGTTCGCCCTGGGCGGTGTCCTGGCGGCCTGGGGCTCTCGGCACGGGACCCTGGTGGCACTGCTGTTGCCCCTCGTGGTGTGCGGCGCGATCGGTGTCGTCAACGGCCTGCTGGTGGCGCGTTCCCGGCTGGCGCCGTTCATCGTCACCCTGGCGGCCATGCTGGGGGCGCGCGGTCTGATGCTGGCCCTCACCGACGAGGGTGCCGAGACCTACCTGATCGGCAAGGGCTCCTTCCTCTCCGAACTCGGCCAGGGCACCACTCTCGGCGTCGGCAACCCCGTGTGGGTCACCCTGGCGCTGTTCGTCGCCGGAGCAGTCGCCCTGCGCCGCACCCGCTTCGGACAGCATGTGTACGCGGTCGGCGGCAACGAGGACGCGGCGGCCCTGATGGGTGTTCCGGTGGCCCGGACCAAGATCCTCGTCTACACGTCGTCCGGGGTGCTGGCCGGACTGGCCGGCGCGCTCAACGCGGCCTGGCTCGCGTCCGGTGTGACCATCCTCGGCAACGGCATGGAGCTGGAGGCCATTTCCGCCGTGGTGATCGGCGGCACGCTGCTCACCGGCGGCCTCGGTCATGTCAGCGGTTCGCTGGTAGGTGTCCTTCTGCTCAAGGTGATCCAGAACGTCATCAACCAGATCGGCTCCCTGGACTCCTCCTACCAGCAGGTCGTCAGCGGTGCCTTCCTGGCCGTCGTGGTCGTCGCCCAGACCTGGCTGGGCCGCAGACGCCAACTGCTGTGAAGCCGAAGGCCGGTGGGCACGGATCGTGCCCACCGGCCGCCCGGTCACGGCTTCTCCCGGTTGTGCAGGGCCCTCACCTCCTCGGCGGTGAGGGCCCTGTCGAACGCGTGGACCTCGTCCACCGCGCCGTCCCAGAAGTCCGTGTCGGCGCCGTTCCACTGGGCACGGCCCACGGCGAGCGGTCCCGAGCCGACGTAGGCGGGGCCGGCGGTGGCGGTCGCCGCCAGAACGCCGTCGACGTAGAGGTCGATCTCGCCCCGCGCCTCGTCACGCACACCGACGAGGTGGTACCAGCGGCCCGTGTCCGGCTTCGTCTCCAGCCGTGCGCGCTTCCCGTCGGGTGTGCTGAAGGCGAAGGCGCCCTGCCCGTACTGCAGGTAGAAGGGACTCGCCTGGCGCCGCCCGTCCTGGCTCACCGCGGTGGCGTAGTTGCCGGGCAGCGAGTCGAGCCTGACCCAGGCGGAGACCGAGTAGCTGCCGGTCGTGTCGAGCACGGGGCCGTCGGTTCGCGCGTGCTGCCCCTGCCCGTCGAACTTCAGCGCGCTGCCGCTGACACCAGAGGTCCAGGTGGTGCCGTCGATGAGGGTCAGGGGCCTGCCGTTCGGGCCGTCGTCCTTCGCGGTCGTGCCGGTGCCCTCGTCGAGGTTCCAGTGGCCGCCGCCCTTCAGCTGCTCCCGCTCACCCGCGGCGGCGCCGGCCGCGATGACCTTGCGGTTGACCTCGCGCACCCTGACCGGGTCGACCTTGATCTCCCGGCGGTCGTAGGTGTAGAGGCCGTTCAGTTCGTTCTCCAGGTCGGTGATCTGTGTGTACACCGAACCGGAGAGTTCGGCGGCGGCCTGGTCGAGGTAGAACCGCTCGGTGTTCTCCACGTACTTGCGGGTCAGTGCCTCCTTGTCGGCGACTCCGCTGTAGATCACTGTCGGCGTGCCCGGCCACATGTGGCCCGGGGTGCGCAGGGTGAAGCCGCCGTGCTCCCCGTCCATGGCCGCCCGGTGGTCGGGGAACGGCGGGTCCTCGTTGTTGTAGTCGTGGTGGTCGATGATGTCGCCCTTGCCCGAGTCGCCCTTGGAGTTGCAGCAGTTGACGCCGCTGTGGGCATTGACGACGCGGGAGGGATCGGCGGCCTTGACCGACTCGGCGATGCGACCGCTCTCCTCGCGGTCCCACTCGCCCCAGCCCTCGTTGAAGACGATCCAGCCGATGACCGAGGGCGAGTTGTGGTGCTGGCGCATCATCTCGCGACCCTGGTCGACGAAGGCCTTCTGCCCGGTCTCATCGGTGATGTTCCCGGAGACGAAGTCCTGCCAGACCAGCAGGCCGAGCCTGTCCGCGTGGTGGAACCAGCGTGCCGGCTCCACCTTGATGTGCTTGCGGACGGCGTTGAAGCCGAGCTTCTTGTGCGCCTCGAGGTCGAAGGCCAGTGCCTCGTCGCTGGGGGCGGTGTGGAGGCCGTCGGGCCAGAAGCCTTGGTCGAGGGTGGCGAGGGAGAAGACGGGCTCTCCGTTGAGCACCAGCTTCCGGTAGCCGCCGACCTCCTCGATCCCGATCTCGCGCATGCCGAAGTAACTGCTGACCTTGTCGGTGGACCGGCCGTCGGCCAGCTTGACGTCGAGGTCGTAGAGGTAGGGGTCGTCGGGGCTCCACAGGTGCTGCTTCGCCACGGGGAGCCGGAGCTCGCGGTTGGCCGGACCGCTGACCCTGCCGACGACCTTGCCGCGGGCATCACGGGCGACGGCCTCCACGCGCGCCTTCGAGGAAGCGCTCTCGGACTCGACGGTCACCGCCAGGCTGCCGGTGTCGATGTCCGGTGTGGTGACGACGTTGTCAACGGCCGCCTCGGCGACGGGTTCCATCCAGACCGTCTGCCAGATGCCGGACGACTGGGTGTAGAAGATGCCGCTGGGACGGGTGTGCTGCTTGCCCGTCGGCTGGTCGGCGCCGCCGGTGTCCGTGACCGCGACCACGACCTCCTGTGCGCCCCTGCCCTTGAGCGCGTCGGTGATGTCGGCGCTGAACGCGGTGTAGCCGCCGGTGTGTTCGGCGACCTTCCGGCCGTTGACCCAGACGCGGGCCTGGTAGTCCACGGCGCCGAAGTGGAGCTTCAGCCGCTTTCCCTCACCGACCTTCCAGCTCTTCGGCACCTCGACGAGCTTGCGGTAGAACATGTGGTCCTCGTGCCGCTCGAGCCCGGACAGCTGGGACTCGACGGGGAACGGCACGGTGATCTTCTCGTCCAGGTTCTTGCCGAAGACCGGCTGCTCGCCCGCCTCGGCACCGCTGAACTGCCAGGTCCCGTTGAGGTTCTTCCACTGGGGCCGCACCTGCTGCGGACGGGGGTGCTCCGGCAGCGGGTTCTTCCTGTCCAGTTCGTCGCCCCACTTCGTGGTGAGACGGTGGTCGGAGGCGTTCGTCGCGTAGCGGACGATCCGGGGCACGGTCTTGCCGCCGGCCGTCAGGCCGCCCTCGCCGTCGTAGGTGAACCGGACCTGCTGGTTCTTCTGGACCGGCTTCGCGAGCGTGACGAGGAGGGCGCTGCGGTCGCCGGGCACCGCCTTCACCGACGTGACCGGCATGGCGGTGGTGTCGGCCTCGATCCTCAGGTGCTCCGCGACCTCGTCGAGGTCGCCGATCCGGCCTTCGAACCGGGCGCGCAGCCGCTTCCCGTCCGCGGCGACCGAGAGGTCCACCGGGAAGACCTCGAAGCCGGCGGGCGGTGTGAACGCCGATTCGGGGACGAGTTGCTTGGGTGTCGTCGGGCTCGACCAGCGCAGGAACATGTTCGCCCCGCCGAAGTCCTGGAACATCTCCAGCCGGAAGGTGAGCCGTTCACCGGCGGTGAGCCTGATCGGCTCGCTGGTCTGTTCCCTGTCCCAGTCCGGTTCCCAGTGGTCGATGACCGGCCTGTCGTCGATGAAGAGGCGGAATCCGTTGTCCCCGATGGCGTGGAACGTGTAGTCGTCGGTCCTCGGCGCCTCGATCTGCCCCGTCCAGCGGGCGGTCGTGTGCTCCGTCTTCCCGGTCAGTTCCTCGAACGTGCCCGTCAGGCCGGAGAAGTTGATCTGCGGCTCCAGGAGGGTGCCGCCGAGCACGGCGAAATCCCGCGCTCCCGGCGCCGACATGCTGAAGTACTCGCCCTTCAGGCCGTGCTGCTCGACGGCGGCATCGGCTGCCGCACCGGCGGTACGCGCGGACGTGCTGCTGCTCACGGGCTCCGCGGCCGCAACGGCGGGAACTGCCGCGCCCGTGGGCAGGAGCAGAGCCGCGGCGGTCAGCAGAGCCCACCACCGGGCTCTCGGGCGGGTGTGTTGTCTTGTCATCGAACCTTTCCTCGCGCAGGGGGCATGGGGACAGGACGAAACGGGACTGCATCAGGTCAACGTCCGGGCCGACAGGGGGTGTTCACCGGCGGCCCACGCGGACTCACCGGTACGGCACGGCACCGGCGCTGCGATGACCAGAAACCCTTTCAACGTTGGAAATTCGCTGTGCAGCGGAATGACAACACGTCGGCCGACGGCTGTCCAGACCTTACGCACAGCCGACGGCCCGTCAGGAACCGTGCCGCCGCGACGGGTTGCGGAGAACCGCGGCGCGCCGCGGCGGTGCAGGCCTCGGGGAATGCGGGCGATCCCGGCGTACAACGGGATCTACCCACTGCGGCTGTGCTGCTCCCCGAGGGCCGGGCTCCGGACGCCGGGCTGTCGAGGGTCTCCCTACGCCTCCGGCCGACGGCTGTCGGCCTCCTTCGCCGCGTGCTCCAGCCGGGCTCGGTGGGCCTCCCACCAGGCCGCGTCACCGGACGGCAGATTGCTCGCCCCCTTCTCCCAGCCGACGGCCCCGTCGATGAGCTCCCGCACGATGTCCGCATGGCCGGCGTGCCGGTGGGTGTCGGCGATCACCCGCACCAGGAGGTGGTGCAGCGTGGTCTCCCTCCGCCCCTCCCGCCACCACGGCACATGACCGACGGTGTCGAGCGGGAGCGCGGCGAACGTACGGTCCGCGTGCTCCCAGGCCCGGTGGTAGAGCCCGACGATCTCCTCGCGCGACTCGTCCGCGGTGGCCCACATGTCCGCGTTGGGTTCGGCGTCCTGCGTGTACCACCAGGACGGCGGATCCTGCCGGAAGAAGGGCCGGCCGAACACGTCGCCGAAGTATCCCAGTTCCACTCCGGCGGCGTGCTTGACCAGGCCCAGCAGATTGGTGCCGGTGGGTGTCAGCGGGCGGCGGACGTCGTACTCCGAGAGCCCTTCGAGCTTCCACACCAGGGCTTCCCTGGCGTCCTGCAGATATCGGGTCAGGTCCGCTTTCGGATCCGGTTTCGTCATGTCCCGCAGTCTCCCACTCGGCACTGACAGCCGGGCGCCGCACGACGGCCGGCGTCAAGGGCGCCCGGGGGTCATCGTCCGAGGACGGAGGAGAACGCGTCGCGGATGTCGGACTTCGGCTGAACAGTCAGCAACTAGCTTTTCAAAAAAGCCAGTTGCTTCGATCACCTGCTTTACCGTCTCCTCTCCGGCAAAAGGCCCTCGCGGCCGCCGAGCGTCGTGGGCCGTGTCGGCGGGCGGGTCAGCCGGTACGGCGGTGGATCGACTTGAAGGTGACGTACTGGGACAGGCCCTCGATTCCGTACTCGACGCCCAGCCCCGAGTCGTGCCGCCCGCCGAAGGGGGCGTTGTGGTTGGAGCCGAAGAAGTTCACGCCGACGGATCCGGTGTCCATGCGTTCGGCGACCGCCTGCGCGGCCTCGCGGTCGGCGGAGAACACCACGCCGCCGAGCCCGAACGACGTGTCGTTGGTGAGGGCGACGGCCTCGTCGATGTCGTCGTAACGCAGGACGCTCACCACCGGCCCGAAGATCTCCTCGCGCGCGATCCGCATGTCGGGGGTGACGTCGGCGAAAACCGTCGGCTCGATGAACCAGCCCCGCTCCGTGTCGGCGGGGCGTCCGCCGACGGTCGCTCGCGCCCCTTCCTCGTGGGCCGAGTCCAGGTAGTCGCGCACCACCTCGTACTGCGCCCGCGAGGCCATGGGACCGAACACGGTGCGCTCGTCGAAGGGGTCGCCCTGCGGGGCGGCCTCGACCGTGCGGGTGACCATGTCGACCACCTCCTCGTAGCGCTCCGAGGGGGCCAGGATGCGGGTGGAGATGTAGCAGGTCTGCCCGGTGTTGCGCAGGCAGGTGCGGATCAGCGCCGCGGACATCTGCTCGAGGTCCGCGTCGGGGAGCACGATCGCCGAGGACTTCCCGCCGAGTTCGAGGGTGACCGGTCGCAGCAGTTCGCCGCACGCGGCCGCGATCCGGCGGCCGACCGGGGTCGACCCGGTGAAGGCGACCTTGGCCGTGAGCGGGTGGCGCACCAACCGGTCGCCGACCTCACCGCCGCCGGTGACCAGGTTGACCACCCCGGGCGGGACGCCGGCGGCCTCGCACGCCTCGACCACGAACCGGATCGACAGCGATGTGCCGGGCGCGGGTTTCATGACGACCGTGCAGCCTGCGAGCAGGGCCGGCGCCAGCTTGACCACCATGAGGTTGATCGGGAAGTTCCAGGGTGCGATCAGCACGCACGGGCCCACCGGGTCCCTGCGCACGACGGTCTCGGCGCCCCCCGCCGGGAACGGCCGTACGTCCTCGTCCTCGAGCCAGGACGCCAGCCCGGCGACGTGCCGCAGGATGCCCGCCGCGTTCGCGGCGGCGCCGTGGGTCTCGCTGATCGGTGAGCCGTTCTCCAGGGTGTTGGTCAGCGCCGTGTCGGCGGCGCGGGCCTCGACCTCGTCGGCGATCCGCAGCAGCAGTGCGGCCCGCTGCGACGGTGTGGTCCGCGGCCACGGGCCGGTGCGAAAGGCCCGGTCGGCGGCGGACAGCGCGGCGTCGACGTCGTCGGCCGAGCAGTCCGGGACCGATCCCCACTCCTGGCCGGTGGCCGGGTCGACCAGCGGCAGCCGGGCGGCGGCGGTCGAGCGGGTCCAGGCGCCGTCGGCGTAGAGATCGTCCACATGGGTCCAGCGGGGCTCCGGCCGGGTGGACACCACCCGTCCGGTCGCCGGCCGGGCATCGGTGGCGCTCATCGGATCACGGCCGTCTTGAGCAGGGCGCGCGAGCGGTTGAGGGTGGCGGTGGCCATGGCGACGGCCGGGGCGGTGAGCAGTTCGGGAATGATCTCCGTCTCGAGCCGGTCGCTGTAGGCCGCGGGGTCCATGCGGAACCAGCCGGACGCCAGCGCTATCCCGGCGTGGTCGAAGCGCCACAGCCGGTCGGCGTCGCGGACCAGAGCGTCCTCCAGCGAGTACGCCTCCTTCCGGGTGTCGTGCCCGTCGACGATGTCGCAGACCTGCCGGACGAACGTGTCGTCGTAGCCGAGAGGGGGCAGCACCTCACGGGCGATCGCGCAGCCCTGCCTCTCGTGCTCGAACCGGATCTCGGCCCTGCGCCAGTCACCGGAGAAGCCCTCGGAGAGGATGCGTTCCTCGTCGACCCTCCCCCACCCGGTGTCGTGCAGCTGGATCGCCACGCGCACCAGCAGCCGGTCGGCGTGGGGGAAGGAGTCGCACAGCCGCTCGGCGTAGGCCAGCGAGATCGGCAGGTGGATGTCGTTGCCGCGCGTGCGGGTCTCGGGTACGACCGCCTTCCATATGGGGTCGAGATCGTCACCGGGGGCCGGGGTCAACGAGATGGGTGAGGTGTCGACCGGTCCGGGCGCCGGTACGGGGCGCTCGGTGGGCAGCGCGGTGGGCATGGGGTTCCCCTTCTCAGTCGGCCGCGACCAGGGCGGCCGGGTCGACGGTCACGGACTTGAGCTGGACGGACGGGTCTGTGGCGGCGTCGTGGGGGATGGACAGACCCTTGGCCAGCGCGTTGCGGACCGCCATGAAGTCCAGCGGGTGGTTGACGCAGTCGGCGGCCAGGATGCGATCACCGCGGTAGTAGAGGACCGAGTGTTTTCCCCGCTCCGGGTCGGCGCGGACCAGCGTGCGGTCGTGCCCGGTGGACAGCCCCGCGATCTGGAGTTTGATGTCGCCCTGGTTGGACCAGAACCACGGGATGCCCGCGTACTCCTCGCGACGGCCGGTGATGGCGTAGGCCGCCACCTTGGCCTGTTCGACGGCGTTGTTGACGCTCTCGAAGCGCACCCGGTCGCCGGCGGGGGCGCCGGGGACGGGGTTGGGCAGGTTCGCGCAGTCGCCGACGGCGACGGTGACCCCGTCGGAGGCCAGGGCGGACTCGTCGACCCGCACACCGTTGTCGCACACCAGGCCGATCGATTCGGCCAGTTCGGTGTTGGGGATGACGCCGACGCCGACCAGCACTAGGTCGGCGGGGACCGTCCGGCCGTCGGCGAGTTCGACGCCGCCGACCCGGTCACCGCGGGGCACGATGCGGCGGACCGAGGCACCGAGCACGATGTCCATGCCGGCGGCCCGGTGGTGGTCGAGGAGGTAGGCCGAGGTCTCCTCGCCGACGGCCCGCGGGACCAGCCGGGGCGCCGCCTCGATCAGGGTGACCGAGCGGCCCATCCTGGTCAGGGACGCGGCCGCCTCGATGCCGATGAAGCCGCCGCCGATCACGACCACGTCGTGCACGTCGGGCACCCGGGCCTTGAGTTCGAGGGCGTCGTCGGCGTTGCGGAGGTAGAGGACGCCGGGCAGGTCGACGCCGTCGAGCAGCAGCCGCCGGGCCCGCGCGCCGACGGCCAGCGCCAGCCGGTCGAAGGGGAAGTCGGTGCCCGACATGGAGTGGGCGACGCCCGAGCCGTCGTCGTTCTTGTCGATGCGGATGATGCGTTCGTTCTTCACCACGTCGATGCGGTGTTCGACCCAGTACTCCTGGGTGCGGAACATCAGCGACTCGTTGGTGATCTCCCCCTGCAGCCATTCCTTCGACAGGGCGGGCCGCTGGTAGGGGCGGTGGTTCTCGTCGCCGAGCAGGGTGATCGGGTCGTCGTACCCGAGCGCGCGCAGGGAGGTGGCGAGCGATACACCGGCCTGCGAGGAGCCGATGATCAGCAGTCCGTCAGCCATGATCGTTCACACCTGGGTGGTCGGAGTGGTCACGTGCAGGTCGCAGCCGTCGGTGACCTTGAGCTGGCAGGAGAGGCGGGAGTTGTCCTGTCGGTCCTCGGCGGCGCCCCAGAGCATCTCGTCCTCCATCTCCTCCATCGGCGGGAGCGAGTCGAGGGCGTCCTGGTCGACGTACACGTGGCAGGTGGCGCAGGACAGGGAGCCGCCGCACTCGGCGACGATGCCGGGTACGCCGTTGCGGACCGCGGTCTCCATGACCGAGTCGCCGACGTTGGCCGTCACCGTGCGGGACGCGCCGGTGTGGTCGGTATAGGTGACCTGGGGCATGACTTTCCTCCTGGTTCGAGGTCAGATGAACTGACGGCCGCCGTCGACGACCAGGGTCTGGCCGGTGACGAAGTCGCTGTCGGGGCCGGCGAGGTAGAGCGCGGCGCCGACGATGTCCTCGGGTCGGCTGGCCCGCCGCAGGGAGCCGCGGTCGACGCCGTAGGACTCGGCGTCCTCGAGCAGGCCTCGGCTCGCCTCGGTGAGGGTGAAACCCGGCGCGATCGCGTTGACCGTGATCGAGCGGCGGCCGAGTTCCTTGGCCATCACCCGGGTGAGCGCGATGACGCCGCCCTTGGAGGCGACGTAGTGCGCCCAGTTCTCCGAGCCGCTGTAGACGGTGGCCGAGGAGAGGTTGACGACCCGGCCGCCTTCGGGCAGGTACGGGCTGACGGCGCGGGTCATCAGCCACGGCCCCTTGAGGTTGACCGCCATCACGAGGTCCCATTCCGCGGGGTCGATGTCCTCGAGCGGCGAGCGGGTGACGGTGCCGTACACGGCCGCGTTGTTGACGAGGACGTCGATCCGGCCCTCACCGAAGTCCGCGACCCGCGTGGCGAGTTCCTCGGTGGAGTCGGTGTCCGTGACGTCGACGCGCCCGTGCCAGGCGTCGGCCCCGGCGTTCTGGACCTGCCGGGCCGTCTCCTTGACGCCGTCGATGTCGAGGTCGGCGACGGCGACGCGGTAGCCGCGGCCTGCGAAGCCGAGGGCGAAGGCCCGGCCCAGGCCGCCCGCGGCACCGGTCACGAGGACGGTGCGGGCGGGCGCCGGGGGGTTGGGGAGCGACATGGTGGCTCAGCTCTCCAGGATCTCGACGCGGCCGGCGGTGCCGTCGACACGGATGCGCTGGCCGGTGCGGATGGTGGTCGAGGCCGAGCCGGTGCCGGTCACGGCGGGCAGGCCGTACTCGCGGCAGACGATGGCGGCGTGGCTCATCATGCCGCCGATGTCGGTGACGGTCGCCTTGATCTTGCCGAAGATCGGGCCCCAGGACGGCGCGGTGATCGTGGCCACGAGGATCTCGCCGTCCTGGACCTCGCCGAGCTGGTCGGCGGAGGTGATCAGGCGGGCCACGCCCTCGACCACGCCCGGCGATGCGGCCATGCCGGTGATGGCACCGTCGTCGCCGCCCTCGTCCCCGGCCAGCCACTGCTGGACCTGGTCGGTGGTGATGCCGTAGAGCATCATCGTGAAGGGCTCGGTGATCTGGGCGGGCGGGGTGTTGAGCGCCGGCTGCGGACGGCGGGTCGAGAGCGCGTCGATGATGCCGCGGCGCCGCTCGATCTCGGCCGGCCAGTAGTGCGGTCCGGTCGGCTCGGCGCCGACCGCCCAGCCGGTGACGAGGTCGAAGATCGCGTCGCGCACCTCGTTGCGGTTGAGGTAGAGCATGTCGGCGGGGTCGGCCCAGAAGCCGGCGTCGGTGAGCACACGGGCGAGTTCGCGGACCTTGCGCCAGAAGACGCCCATGGTCCAGTGCTCGATGTAGAAGTTGTGGTTCTCGACGTAGGGGTAGGCGGTGGCGGCCAGACCGCGCTTGGCGTCGAACTGCTCCTGTGCGTCGCCCTGGAGCAGGTCGCGGTACTCTCCGACGATCCGCTCCTTCTCGGCGATCAGTTCGCCGACGGGCCGCATGATGTCCTGCCCCTCGTCGACGCGCCGGATGTAGTCCTTGATGTAGCCGAGCGGGATCTCCTGGTGCTCCATCCAGTACTTGTCGTGGCCGTAGAAGCCGTTGCCGACGGTGAAGTTGAACCACGGGTCCTGCGCGGCCTCGTACGCCGCGAGCCACTCCTCGCCACCCGCGTCGCGGACCGCCCGCAGGGTGCCCTGGACGTCGTCGGGGTCGGCGAACGCCGCCTGGAGCTTCATCTCCACGGCCTTGACGGCGAGCTTCTTCAACTCGTCGTCGGGCCGGAACAGTTCCATGTCGACGCCCTGCACCATCTTCGCGATGGCCTGGTCGGGGATGCCCGGGAACACCTCCTTGCAGTAGCCGAAGAAGTCGAGGTAGGCGAGGTATCCGAGGTTGAGGAACTCGAAGTGGTACTGCCAGTTGCGGTAGAGCAGGGCGATCAGGCGGTCGTAGTTCTCCATCAGCACCTGGGAGCCGTCCATGGCCTTGCCGGAGACGATGTCGTCGAACGGCACGGCGGCGGGCAGCGCGGTGAACTCGAGTTCCTCCATCTCGTCGATCGTGGCGCGGACCTTGGAGTGCCAGGCCTCCAGCAGGCTGTCCCAGTTCTGGAAGTAGTGGCCGGCGCGGCGTTCGAACTCCGGTACTCGGGCGGCGATCTCGCTCTCCGGCACCGGTACCGGGCTCATGTACAGATAGCCGAGATGGATCTTGAACTCGATGCCGTTCGCCGGCGGGATCAGCAGGTGCCGGGTGTTGTACTGGCCGAGGCACTTGACCGCGAACTCGCCGCCGATGGTCTCGAACGGCTTGAACACCGTGGGCCAGTGCTGGCTGTCGCAGAACCAGAACTTCTCGTCGCCGCCGGGGGCGTTGTCGAAGACGAGGTGGTAGGGGTAGAGCTTCTCCCACCCCTCGGCGCCGGCGGGCACCTCGATCTCCGAGGGCTTCGGGAAGGACTTCATGGTCTGTTCGATGGTCATGCGGGTTCCTCTGCGGTTCGGGCTCAGCGGCCAATGAGGGAGGAGGTGAGACCAGTCATGGAGAAGCCGGCCGGGCCCGAGGCCCTGGGGGCGGACGGGGCGGCCGGAGCGGCGGAGTGCACCGTCTCCGGGCGGGACTGCAGGAGCAGGAGGTTCTCGCCGCCGGGCAGGTCGGCGTCGAGTGCCCACTCGACGTCCTGCGGGCAGCCGTAGTGCTTCTCGGCCCGCTTGGCCAGGGTGGCGACGGCGAGCAGTTCGTCGTCGGTCAGGCAGCGCACCGCGCGGCGGTCCGCCTCGACCTCGCGTTCGACGAGCGAGCCGGTCCGCGGGTCGGGGACGAGTTCGGCGTGCTTGTCGCCGAGGTGCTCGCCGACCACGGTGAGCATGACCTTGTCGAGCAGGATGTTGTCGGGTGTGACCTGTCCGGAGACCACCATCTCGCCGACCCCCCACGAGGCGTCGATCACGATCTTGGAGCGGTCGCCGTTGGCGGGGTCGAGGGTCATCGCGACGCCCGAGGAACGGGCGTTGACCATCTTCTGCACCGCGACGGCCATCGACAGGTCCTGCTCGGGGATGTTGTTGCGCAGCCGGTAGGTGATCGCCCTGCTGGTGTAGAGCGAGGCCCAGCACCGTCGTACGTGCTCACTCACGGCGGGGTAGCCGGTGAGCCAGAGGTAGGTGTCCTGCTGGCCGGCGAAGCTGGCGTCGGGGAGGTCCTCGGCGGTCGCGGACGAACGGACCGCGACCGGCACCTCGTCGGGGAACCGCGACATCAGGGTGTCGTAGGCGCCCCGCAGCATGCCGTGCATGTCGTCGGGGACGTCCCGGGACTCGATCGCGGCCCGGATCCTCGCCGACACCCGGTCGACGCACGCTACGTCGTCGGGGTCGATCTCGGCGAGGGCGGCCTGGATCTCCTCGCGCAGGCCGCTGCCGTCGACGAAGCGGTCGAAGGCGGCCGTGGTCACGGCGAACCCGGGCGGTACGGGCATGCCGGCGGTGGTCATGGAGACCAGCGAGGCGCACTTGCCGCCGAGCAGTTCGAGTGCCGGCGCGTGGCCGCTGTCGAAGAAGACGATGGAGTCGTTCACGGGTCAGTCCTCCCAAGTCACCCTGACCGCGGCGGGCGCGCGGAAGGAAAGGTTGTCACCGAAGTGGATGTCGGAGTCGTCGGCGAGGCGGAGGCCGGGCGCGAGGCGGGCGGTCTCCTCGAGGGTGATCTTCGCCTGGAGCTTGGCCAGCATGTTGCCGAGGCAGTAGTGGATGCCGAACCCGAAGGACAGGTGCTCACGGGCGTTGGCCCGGCCGATGTCGAAGGACTCGCCGCCCTCGAAGCGGGACGCGTCGCGGTTGGCCGAACCCATCAGCAGCAGGATGTCGGCGCCCTTCGGGACCGCCACACCGCCGATCTCGGCGTCGCGCAGGGCCTTTCGGCGCCAGCCGACGATGGAGGGGCTGTAGCGCAGCACCTCGTCGACCGCGCCGGGGATGCGACGGGGGTCCTCGACGACCTGACGCCACTGGTCGGGGTGGGAGAGCAGCACCCGCAGGGCGTTGGAGATCAGTGTGGTGGTGGTCTCGTGTCCGGCGAAGAGCAGTGAGTAGCAGACCGAGGCGATCTCGTGGTCGCTGATCGGGTCGCCCTCGGCCTGCATCCGGACCATGTCGCCGACCAGGCTGTCCCGCTCGGTCTCGTGGGCCTCGGCGACCAGCCGGCGGCATTCCGCCCAGTACTCGACGAGGTTGCGGGCGTGCGGCACCTGCTCCTCGTCGGAGAGGTCTCCCCACGTCATGGCCGAGCGGGAGTCCGACCAGCGCTTGAAGGTGTCGATCTGCGAGACGTCGGCGCCGATCAGGGTGAGGATCGTGATCGTCGGTACGTCGTAGGCCAGGTCCCGGACCAGGTCGCCGTGGCGCTCGGGGCGGGCCAGCATCGCTTCGAGCAACCGTACGACGTTGGCGCGGATGTCGGGTTCGAGCACCTTGAACCGGCGCGGGGTGAACGCTTTGGCGGCTACCTTGCGGATCCGGGTGTGTTCCGGGGGGACCCGGGCGGAGAGGCCGGAGTAGGCGGTGAAGCCGCCCTCCTCCATGATCTGCTTCGCCTGCGGACCGCGCTCGCGCACCGGCGCCTGGGCGTTCTCGGAGGAGAAGGTCTCCCAGTCCTCGAAGACGGCCTTGATGTCGTCGTAGCGGCTCACCACCCAGCAGCCGATCCGCTCGTCGTACATCACTGGCTCCTCCGCGCGGAGGGCGGCGTACGACGGGAACGGGTCGTCCTGGGCGAACGGCTCGTAGCCGTGATGGATCGGACAGCCCGGAGCCGTGCCGGCCGGGGTCTGGGTCGACGTCATCCCGCCTCCTGTTCATCACGTCGCCGTGTGACGACGACCTCATCGTGACCCCGGGCACCTGGGAAGGTCCACGCGTGACTTCCGTTGGACGGAAGTGGTTCGCGCTCCGGGAGGCGGCTCGTGCGGGGTCAGGAGCGTCCGCGGCCCGACCGCCGCGGGATGCGGGCGAGGCTGGGCTGGGGGCGGACGGCGGCCGTCTCGATGCGGCGCGCGATCCCCCGCAGGGCCGGCAGGTGGCGGGTCATCGTGGTCCCGTCGCTCGACAGCATGACCAGGCCGATGGCGGCCGGGTGGGGTTCGATGCGGACCGGGACGGCGATCGAGCACGATCCGGCGCGCACCTCCTCCTGGGTGGTCGCGTAGCCCTCGTCGCGGACCCTGCGCAGTTCCGCGGCCAGCCGTCCGGGGTTGACATGGGTGTGCCGGGTGGCCGCCTCGAGCCGGTGGGAGAGGTACGCGTCGCGCACCCACTCCTCCTCGTAGGCCAGCAGCACCTTGCCGACCGCGGTGGCGTGCAGTGGCAGACGTCCGCCGACGCGGGAGGCGCGGGGGACCCGGGTGGAGCCGTAGATCCGGTCGATGTAGAGGGCCTCGTCGCCGTCCCTGATCGCGATGTGCGCGGTCTCGTGGGTGAGGGAGAACAGGTCCTGGAGGTAGGGCCTCGCGGTGTCGCGCAGGTGGCGGCCGGCGTTCTGGGCGACCTCCCACAGCCTCAGGCCCACGGTGTAGCGGCCCTGTTCGTCACGTTCCAGCGCGCCCCACTCGACGAGCTCCTTCACGAGGCGGTGCGCGGTGGGCAGGGGCAGGTCGGCGTGCTCGGCGAGGTCGCTCAGGGACTGCGCGTTGGGCCCACTCTCGAAGGCGCTGAGCAGCGCGAACGCCTTCGAGGTCACTGTGCGGCCGTCACCGCGCACGGGGCCTCCAGAGATCGTCGGGGTGCCATCGTCGCGCACGGTGGGCGGCCCGTCGAGCGCGTAGGACGTGCCGCCCGCACGGGGCGCGGCTCGTGCGGGCGGCGCCCCGTGCGGGGCGCCGCCCGTCGGCCGAAGAAGTGTGCCCCGGCCCGGCCGAAGGCGCCTGCCCGTCTCAGCCGAGCGCGATCCGCTGGGGCGTGCTGTCGATCGTCGCGACCGCGGCGAGGGCGCGGGCCATGGTGCGGGCGGCGTCGGTGAACAGGTGGTCGTGGACCCGGCTGCCGATCAGCGTGTGCGCCTGCTCGCGGGTCAGCCCGAACCAGTCCATGACGGTGTCCACGCCGTGCGGGGTGAGCCGCCAGAGCTTGTCGGCGTCCTTGACCAGCGAGTCGTTGAGGGAGAGCGCGGTGAGCCGGGTGTCGTGACCGTCGATGATCTCGACGATCTCGGCCGCCCGCGCGGGATCGTGGCCGAGCCGGGCGAGGATGTCCGCGGCGATCGCGGCGCCCTCCTTCTCATGGCGCAGAACGAGGTCGCGGCGGCCCCCGCCGGGGCGGATGGCCTCGAGCACCTCGTCCTCGGGCACCCTCGACCAGCCGGTGTCGTGGAGGATGATCGCGGGCAGCACGACATCGCGGTCGGCCTCGGGATGCAGGTCGCACAGGGCTGCGGCGAGGCCGTAGGAGTAGGCGGTGTGGCCGTCGTTGCTCCGCACGTGGAGGTGGTCGACGGCCAGGCGCCACACGGCGTCGTCCTCGGGCCGGAAGCCCGCGGTGCCGGGCACTTCGGTGCGGTCGGGCAGGTGGCCCGTGACGTCCGTGCCGAGCTGGTTGGCGGTCGGGCTCTGACGGGGCAGTGCCGTGTTCATCGTGTTCACCGCCCTTCCGGCCAGCCGGTGTAGGCCTCGGCGAGGTAGGTCGAGCCCGCGGTCGAGCCGGTCACCGCGGACAGTTCGCCCTCCTGGCGCCGGACGTCGAACGGGTCGGCCCCCGGCAGCGTGTGCAGCATCGTGGTCATCCAGTAGGAGAAGTGCTGGGCCTTCCAGACCCGGCCGAGGGCCCGCTCGCTGTAGGTCGCCAGCGGGGCGGTGTCACCGCTCGCGACCGCCCGCTCGAGCTCCTCGGCCAGTACCCGTACGTCGGCCAGGGCCAGGTTGAGGCCCTTGGCGCCGGTCGGCGGCACGGTGTGCGCGGCGTCGCCGGCGAGCACCAGCCGACCGTGGTGCATCGGCTCCTGGACGAAGCTGCGGAACGGCAGCACGGTTTTGGAGGTGATGGGCCCCTCCTTGAGCGTGTGGCCGTTGGCCCCGACGCGTGACTGGAGTTCCTCCCAGATCCGGTCGTCGGACCAGGTGGCGGCGTCCTCCGCGGGGTCGCACTGGAAGTACATCCGCTGGAGGGTCTCGGTGCGCTGGCTGATCAGCGCGAAACCCCGCGGCGAGTGGTTGTAGATCAGCTCCGGCGCGCTGGGCGCCGCCTCGGTCAGGATGCCGAACCAGGCGAAGGGATACTCGCGGAAGTACTGCGTGCGCCGTGCCTCCGGCACCTCGCGGCGGCACAGGCTGCGTGATCCGTCGGCGCCCACGAGGAAGTCGGCGCGCACCTCGTGGAGGGTGCCGTCGGCGTCGGTGAACCGCATGACCGGGGAGTCGGAGGTGAGGCCGTCGACCGCGACGTCGGTGACGCCGAACCGGACGTCGCCGCCGTCGCGCTCGCGGGCGTCGGCGAGATCGATGAAGACGTCGGTCTGGGGGTAGAGCTGGGTCGAGGCTCCGACCAGCCCCTGGAAGTCGACGCGGTGGCCGCCCCCGCCGAACGCCAGCTCGATGCCGTCGTGGCGGTAACCGTCGCGGTGCACCCGGTCGGAGACGCCGGTGCCGACCAGCAGGTCGACCGAGTCCTGCTCGAGGATCCCGGCGCGGTGGGTCTCCTCGATCTCCCGGCGGCTGCGCAGATCGATCGCGACGGAATCGATCCCGGCCCGGGCGAGCAGGTGGGAGAGCATCAGGCCGGCGGGGCCGGCCCCGACGATGCCGATCTGCGTACGGCTGTGAATGCGCGAGGAGGACATGGGCGACATTCTGCGTCCGCCCGAGCCGCCCGGCCAGGGCTCTCTTCCGTCCAGTGGAATCGAGCCGGAGCACCTCCCCCGGTGCGAGCTTCCGGATTCCGGCGCCCGGACATCCACGGAAACCAAACCTAGACAGGTGTCAAATTCTTGGTTAGGTTGACCGGACTTCACCGCAGGCAGGCAGGACTTGCCCTGAAGCGGCAGGTCACACCTCAACGACGAGGGGATCGACTATGGAACTCGACGGCAGGATCGCGGTCGTCACCGGTGCGGCTTCGGGCATGGGCCTGGCCGCCGTGAAGGCCCTGGCGGAAGCCGGTGCCACGGTCTACGGCATGGATCTGCGACAGGAGGACCTCGACCGCGAGTTCGCCGGTCTGGAGCGGGTCCGGGGTCATGCCGCGGACGTCTCCGACTCCGCCGCCGTGAACCGCGTCTTCGACCGGGTCCGGGAGGACCACGGCCGCCTGCACATCCTCGTGAACGCCGCCGGTGTCGCCACGCCGAACAAGGCCAAGCAGGCGTGGGTGGACGGGATCAACCAGAGGATGACCGAGTCCTTCAAGAGCGGCGAGCCCTACCACCCCGAGTTCCTGGACGGCATCTCCGACGAGGACTTCGACCGCGTCGTCGCGATCAACCTCAACGGCACCTTCTACACGATCCGTGCCGCCGTGCCGCTGATGAAGGAGAGCGGCAGCGGCTCGATCATCAACTTCGCCTCCGTCGCGGGGCTCATCGGCCTGCCGATGCCCGCCTACTACCCGGCGTCCAAGGCAGCGGTCGTGGGCCTCACCAAGGCGGTGGCGGCGGAGCTCGCCCCCTTCGACATCCGGGTCAACGCGCTGGCCCCGGCCGGCATCAGGACGGCCATGCTCACGGCGTCCGGCGACGACCACGTCCAGGCCCTGCTGGCTCTCCAGCCGCTGAAGCGTCTGGCCGAGCCCGACGAGATCGGCCGGACGGTCCTCTTCCTCGCCTCCGACGCGGCGGGCCACTACACCGGTCAGACGCTGTCGCCCTCCGGCGGCGCCCTCATGCTCTGACCCCCCATCGACAACCGGACGGAGAAGATCCAGTGCAGCACACCGAAGCCCCGGAGCCCACGGTCGCCCTCACCGAGACACCCGGCGTCGAGCGCCGCTTCCTCGAGGTCCTGGACGACACCATCCGCGCGGACATCGAGAGCGGCGCCTACCACGGGGCGAACGTCATCGTGGCCCGCCACGGCGAGGTCGCCCTGCGCGGCAGCTACGGACTGGCCGACGCCCGGACCGGCCGCCCGACCCGGCGCGAGGACGTCTACCGCATCCTGTCCATGTCCAAGGGCTTCACCAACGCCCTGGTCTTCCGGGCCCTCAGCGAGGGCAGGCTGATGCTGTCGACCCGCGTCGTCGACCTCATTCCCGAGTTCTTCGGCATCGAGCCGTTCCGCGCGGCGCGCAAGGACCGGATCAACCTCGCCCACCTGCTCACGCATCGGGCCGGCATGCCCGCGACGCCCAACCCGGGGCTGGGCCCGGAGGGTTTCGCCGTACTCGCCGATGTCATCGAGGCACTGGGCGGCGTCGACGTCGTGCACGAACCGGGCACGAACCTGAACTACTCGGCGGCCATCAACCACGCGCTGATGGGCGAGATGGCCCGCCGCGCCTACGGTGCCGACTCGTTCCGGGAGCTCATGCGGGAGAAGGTCTTCGGCCCGATCGGCATGACGCACACCAGGTTCGGGATGCCCGCCGAATGGCGTGACCTGGGTGTTCCGCTGAAGGTCATCGTCGCCAACGACTCCTGGCTCAAGCCCGAGGACATCGAGTGCCTCGACGGGGTCATCGACCGCGAGGACGCGGAGATGCCCTGGGTCGGCGCGGTGTCCACCATCGACGACGTCTTCGCGTTCACCGAGATGCTGCGGAACAAGGGGCGCACCGGCTCCGGGGAGCAGCTCATCGGTGAGTCGGTGCTGGACTTCGCCACGACCAACCAGACCGGCGACCAGATCAACGACCTCTACGGCATGGTCGCCGCCGCCCGCAAGTGGGACCTCCCGCCGGGCAACATGGGCCTGGGCATGGCCCTCGCCGGCACGGGGACGCACGCCCGTTTCTTCGGCCCGTTCGTCTCGCCGCGCACCTTCGGCTCCTACGGCGCCGGTTCGTCCCTGCTGTGGGTGGACCCCGTCTCGGGCATGTCCTTCTGCTTCCTCTCCTCCGGGGTGATGGACGAGGGCGACAACGTCGCCCGCTTCCAGAAGCTCTCCTCGATCGCCGCCTCCGCGGCAACCAGCGTCTGACCCGCGAAAGGACCAGGCCATGACGTCACTGCAGGAAGAGGCCCGGCCCGTGGGCCGCTGCCCCGTCGCCCACGGTTTCGACGCGATGGGGGACGACTACTACCGGGACCCGGCCGGTCATCTGGCCGCGGTCCGGGACACCTCGCCGGTGTTCTGGTACCCGCACCTGAACGCGTGGATCGTCACGCGGCGGGAGGACTGCCTCGCCGTCCTGTCGGACTGGCAGACCTACTCCTCGGCCGCCAACTCGGCCGCGGACGTGCCGGCGAAGCACCGGGAGGTCTACCCGCCGGATCTCGTGTCGAAGATGATCGTGGGGCAGGACCCGCCCGGGCACACCGAGACGCGGTCCGTGGCGCAGCGGGGCTTCGTCAAGGAGCGCATGGACCGGCTGCAGCCCGAGATCGAGGCCAGGGCGCACCGCATCATCGACCGGTTCGAGAACAACGGCTGCGCGAACCTGCTCGAGGAGTACTCGCTGGAGCTGACCACCCAGACCATCATGGCGCTGCTGGGTCTCGGCTACGAACACGAGGCGATGCTGCGGCAGTTGCGCGACGACCTGTTCGCCGTCCTGTCGTCCGCGCACGAGCCGCTGCCCGAGCCGGCGCGCTCTCAGGTGTGGGACCGCTTCGTCGAGGCCAACCTGAAGCTGCGTGCCATCGTCGAGGAGCGGCGCGACTCCGATGCCGACGACATCATCTCCGTGATGGCGTCGGCCCGGGCGAAGGACGGCTCGTACGCGCTGCCCACGCCCCAGATCGCCCTGCACGTCTCCGAGTTCGCCGCGGCCGGCACGGACACCACGGCCCAGGCCATGACCAACGCGGTGCTCTTCCTGTCCCAGAACCCGCAGGCGCTCGAGGACGCGCTCGCCGAACCGGAGCTCTGGCCCCGGGTCTTCGAGGAGACGCTGCGGCGGCGCCCGTCCTCGACGTTCACCTCGCGCCGGGTGACGCGGGACGTGGAACTGTCCGGTGTTCACATCTCCGCCGGTGACATGGTGTGGGTCGCGCTGGCCTCGGCCAACACCGATCCCGAGCACGTCGAGCGGCCCTTCGAGTTCGACATCCACCGCCCCGATCCCACCGATCACCTGGCCTTCACGGCCGGACGGCACACCTGCCTGGGCAACCCCCTGGCCCGTGTCCAGGGCGCCACGGGGCTGCGGGTGCTCTTCGAGCGGCTGCCGTCGCTGCGCCCGGACGACACGGACGAAATCGACTTCCTGCGCATGGCCCTGCTCCCGGTGCGCCGTTCGCTGCAGGTGCGCTGGGATGTCGCGGACGTCGAGCGTTCCCGGACGCGGACCGTGCGCACACTCACCCTGGAGGTGACGGAGCGCACCGAGGCGTCGGAGGGAGTCGTCGCCCTGACCCTGAGCCATCCGGACGGCGGGGAGCTGCCGCCGTGGAAGGCCGGGGCCCATGTCGACGTCCATGTGCCGGGCGGGGACGGTGAGCCGTGGGTACGTCAGTACTCGCTGTCCTCCGACCCCGAGGACCGCACCTCCTACCGCATCGGCGTGCTGCGGGAGCAGGCCGGCCGGGGCGGGTCGGCGGCGGTGCACGACGCGCTGCCGGTCGGGTCCCGGGTCACCGTGTCCTGGCCGCGCAACAACTTCCGGCTCCTGCCCTCGCCCCGCTACCTGTTCATCGCGGGCGGCATCGGCGTCACCCCGATCCTGCCCATGATCCGGGAGGCCGAGCGGGCCGGCGCCGAGTGGGACCTCGTCTACGGCGGGCGCACGCACGCGTCGATGGCCTTCCGCGACGAGCTGGCCCTCCACGGTGACCGCGTCACGGTGGTCCCCCAGGACGAGCTCGGGCTGATCGACCTGCCCGGCCTGCTCGGTGAGGTGCGCGAGGGAACGCTCGTCTACGCGTGCGGCCCCGAGCCGCTGCTGCGGGCCGTGGAGGAGAACACCGCCCACTGGCCGAAGAACTCGCTGCGCCTGGAGCGGTTCGCCCCGAAGCCCGTGGTGCGGACCATGCCGGACACGCCGTTCCAGGTGGAGTTCGCCGAGTCCGGGACGGTCGTCGAGGTCGGCGCGGACGAGACGATCCTGGAGGCCGCCCAGAAGGCCGGGCTCCCGGTGGTCTCCTCGTGCAAGACCGGTACGTGCGGCACCTGCGAGACGCCCATCGTCTCCGGCCGGGCCGACCACCGGGACTCGATCCTCACCCCGTCGGAGCAGGAGGCCGACAGGACCATGCTGATCTGTGTGTCCCGGGCCGCGGCCGACTGTCCGCGACTGGTGCTGGGCGGCTGACGCCGGGCCGTTCCCCCACTCCCCCACTCCGTCGGGAAGCCCGTTCGCCGGGTTTCCCGACGGAGTCCTGTGTCCGGTCGGTCGTCCGGTCGGTCGTCCGGTCAGTCGTCCGGTCAGTCGTCGAACAACTGGGCCCACTGCCGTGCCAGTGAGGTGAGGATCAGCTCCTCCCGCTCCTTGTGGCCGCGGATGTACAGGAAGTAGAAGTTGCGTTCCAGGCTCATCATCAGCGTGGCCATGTGCACTTCGCGCTCCGCCCGCTCGCCCTCCGTCGCACCGTCCAGGTGGAGCGACGCGTGGGCCGACGAGACGCGCCGGATCAGGCCCAGCCATTCCTCGAGTACGTCCGGGTCGATGGCCATGGCCTGGTTGACGGCCTCGAACTCGGTGGCGTAGCGCAGCCACATCTCACGGGCGGTGCCCAGCCACTCCCGCATGGCCTCGGGTGTGTACCCCGGCATCCCGTCCAGTACGGCGTAGAGCTCGGCCACCTCGGCCTCGATCTCGGCCATGCGGGCCCTGATGATCTGGGACTTGCTGTTGAAGTACAGGTACAGATTGGCCCGGCTGCTGCCGGCCGCGGCCGCGATCTGGGCCATGGACGTGCGTTCGTAGCCCTGTTCCTTGAAGAGGCGCAGGGCCTCGTCGACGAATCGCTGACGGGTGGCGATGCTCTTGGCCGTACGGTTCGTTGCCATGCGGAGTACCTGGCTCACGAGGAGAAGCGACGGGTCACGGGACACTCCTGGGCGGTCGGCGCGGCGGTACGGCACTGCCGGTGCAGTCTAGCCATCCGGGCGAACCACGATGCGGGGGTGCTCCTCGCACTCCGATCGGGTGAACACCGGTGGCGCGCCCCTGGGGCACCGCCGAAGCCTGGGTTTACCGCCGGGCCGGCCGCCGCGTACAGCGGCACCCCGGCACTCCGGCCCTCAACTCGTCGAGTTGGAGCGGCTCTTCATGCCTGCCCGGACGGCGACCGGGCGGGTTCTCGCACATGTCCCGCCTCCCGGCCACGGCGCCCCGTCACCTGAACGGCAGAACGTCGCGACACCCGGAGTGCTGAATCGATTACTCCAAGCGATGCTCGGACAGGGGCAACCTCACTGGAAAGGAACCACATGCACCACATACTGCGCGGGCCGGTGGCGACCGCACTCGCCCTGGCCCTCGGCACCTCCCTCACCGGCGCCGCCGTCACCGGTGGAGACCCTTTGGGCAACTCGGACTCCGACGCCGTCTCCCCTCCCGCCCGCACCAGCACACCGCCCGCCTCGGGCATGTTCGCCAAGCGCGTCGTGGCCACCGGGCTGAAAGACCCCTACGAGGTCGTGCGGGCTCCCGACGGATCCCTGTGGGTCACCGAGAAGACCGGCAAGAAGGTCACCCGGGTCGACCCGAAGACCGGCGCCAAGACCACCTTGCTCAGCCTGCCGCAGGCCGTCCACAGCGAGGGCGGGCAGGACGGTGTGCTCGGCCTCGCCATCGAGGAACGGCGCAGGACGGGCAAGGTGTACGCGTACCTCTCCTACACCAACGACATCGACCCCACCCCGGTCGTGCAGGCCCGCACCAAGATCGAGCGCTACACCTACGACCCCGTCCGGAAGCGGCTGCACAGCCCGAAGGCCGTCATCGCCGGCATGCCGGCCGGCAACGACCACCAGTCGGCGCGGCTGCGCCTGGGTCCCGACGGCAAGCTGTACTACACCATCGGTGACCAGGGGGTGAACCAGTTCGGGAACACCTGCAAGCCCAGCTACGCCATGCGGCTGCCCACCGCCCACGAAGTCCAGGGCAGGGACTGGATCGCCTACCAGGGGAAGACCCTGCGGCTGAACACCGACGGCTCGGTCCCCTCGGACAACCCGGTCCTGGGCGGCGTGCGCAGCCACGTCTACACCTACGGGCACCGCAACGCGCAGGGCCTGGCCTTCGGCCCCGACAGCACGCTCTACTCGAACGAGCAGGGCCCGAAGACCGACGACGAGATCAACATCCTGAAGAAGGGCGGCAACTACGGCTGGCCGAACGTCGCGGGCTACCGCGACGACAAGGCGTACGTCTACGCCAACTGGTCCGCCTCGTGGCCGACGCCGTGCGACGAGCTGACCTTCAGCAACTTCGAGATCCCCAAGACGGTCCCCGTCCAACAGGAGACCGACTTCAAGCAGCCCTTCGTCCAGCCGGTCCACACCTTCGGCACCGTGGGCTCGGACTTCAACTTCCAGAACCCCAGGTGCGCGCGGGGCGAGGAGTGGTCCCTGTGCTGGCCCACCATCGCGCCCTCCAGCTTCGAGCACTACGGGACGTCCAGGAAGTCCGCCGAAGCCACCGGTAAGGGCATCCCGGGCTGGAACAACTCCCTGGTGATGACCACCCTCAAGGACGGCACCGTCTACCGCGTCGACCTCACGCCGGGAGGCCAGGGCGTCGGCAAGGTCACCGAGCTCTTCATGGAGCACAACCGCTTCCGTGACACGGAGTTCAGCGCCGACGGCAGGTCCCTCTTCGTCGCGACCGACTCCGCGGGCCCCGTCCGTGACGCCCAGGGCAGTCCGGTCTCCGACCCCCTGGAGAACCCGGGCGCGATCATCGAGTACCGCCTGCGGGGCTGAACCGGCGCCCCGGCCTGCCCGGTACGCCCTGCGGCACGCAGCCGTCCTCGCCCCGCCCGGTCACACCCCTCACAGACCGGGCCCGGGGCGAGGACCTTCGCCGTGCCGTGCGCCCGGTGGTCCCCTGTGCGCCGGCTCCGCAGGTTCCGTACTCGGGCTGTCCGGTCGATTCGCAGACGTGGACCGCCGGCCCGCGCGGTGTCGCCTCGTGGCGGACTTGGACCGCGGAACGCGCGAGAACTCATCGCTCCGGGCGACCTCGGTGGAGTGTGCGGATCGTGTGCAATGTTCACCGAAATCGCGAGTGATGCATGGACACTCCGACACGTTCCCACCATTTGCCGGAGCGGCACTGCAAAGAAGCATCCCTGCAAATCGCCACATTACCCTTGATAACACCACGCCCTCGACGGCTCACCCGGCACCGCACGGCGCCCGCGCCGACGTCGGGAGCAGTCACTCTCCCCTTCCGACGGCTTTAGGATCGATGACAGGCCGCCCCCCTCGTACTGATGTCCTGATCCCCTGGCTCTTGGCAGCCGCGAACGCGGTGTGCCGTACGGGCCAAGCGGAAACATGCGTGAAGAAAGGTGAACACCATGGTCCTCGGACTGCTGCGGCGCCTGCGCCCGCAGGGCGCCTCCGGCGCCGCGTCGGGCCTCTCGGTCCCCCTGCCGGCGGGCGCGGGGGCGTTCGGCTGCGAGGCCGTCGATGCCCTGGGGCAGCCGCTGGGCGCGGCCGAGGTCACGGTGACCGCGCTGGACAGCCACCGCGTCGCGGCCCGCGGCACCACCGACCCGTACGGCTACTACATGGCGGTCCTGCCCCCCGGCAGGTACAGCGTGATGCTGGCATCGGATGGCCTGTCACCCGTCCGCGAGACCGTCGACATAGTCGCCGGGGTGGCTCTCGCCCCCGCACGCGTCGTGCTGCAGCCCGGACGCCAGCTGGAGCTGCCGCCCGCCGGCACCTGGGTGTTCGACCCTCCGCACACCGCGATCCGGTTCATCGCCAAGCACGTGGGCATGGCTCATGTCCACGGCCGCTTCACCCGGTTCGAGGGCGGCATCCGGGTCGCGGAGAACATGGGCGACTCCCAGGTCTCGGTGCGCATCGACGCCTCCAGCATCACCACTGGCAACCAGACCCGCGACAACCACCTGCGGTCGGCGGACTTCCTCGACGTCGAGAACTACCCGTACATCGACTTCACCAGCACGCGGTTCGCCTACCACGGCGGCTCCAAGTGGACCGTGCACGGCACCCTCACGATGCACGGCACCAGTCGCTCGGTGGGCCTCGACACCGAGTACCTCGGCGCCGTGAACGGCGGCTACGAGCAGGAACTGCGCTGCGCCGCCCTCGCGAAGACCGAACTGCATCGCGAGGACTTCACCCTCAACTGGCGTTCCATGCTCGCCCGCGGCATCGCCGTCGTCGGGCCGACGGTCCAGCTGGCGCTCGACGTACAGGCCATGTACCGGACCCACGACACACCGACCCCGCCCAACTAGGAACGGTGGGGCGGGTGTCCCCGCCCCACCGTCGGTGGCCGGTCAGCGCAGCGGGTCGAACGGCGCGAGCTCCGCGGGGCGTGCGCCGGTGACCATCGTCTCGGCGAGCAGCTGTCCGGTGGCCGGGCCGAGGGTGATGCCCCACATGCCGTGTCCGCCTGCGGCGAAGACCCGGGGTGAGCGGGTGGCCCCGATCAGGGGCAGTCCGTCGGTCGTGCAGGGACGCGAGCCGACCCACTCGTCCTTGCGGGCGTCCAGGTCGGCGCCGCGCAGCAGCGGGCGGGCCGCCTCGGCGATGGCGTTGATCCGGCGCGCGTCCAGGGGCGCTTCCGGCTTGCGGAACTCCATCATTCCGGCGACGCGCAGCCGGTCGCCGAGCGGGGTGCAGGCGACGCGCTGGCCGGGGAAGTACACGGGGCCGGCCGGCACGTGCTCGATCGGGACGCTGAAGCTGTACCCCCGCCCGGCCTGCACGACGGAGCGGACCCCGAACTTCCTGGCGTGGCGGCCGAGCCAGGCTCCGGTGGCCAGGACCACCGCGTCGAAGCGCCGGTCCTGGCCGTCACCGGTCCGGACGACGGCACCGGTGGCCGCGTCCCGCACGTCGGTGACCTCCGTCCGCTCCCGGATCTCGCCGCCCCGGGCGCGGACCGCGTCGCCCAGGGCGTGCACGAAGTGTCCGGGGTCGATGTAGCGCTGGCCGTGCAGACGGATCGCCGCGCCGATCTCGTCCGAGAGGGACGGCTCGACCCCGCGGGCCTCGTCGCCGTCGAGGACGTCGAACTCCATGCGCTGGCCGGCGGCGTGGATCTGTTCGAGTTCCTCCAGCAGGACCCGGCGTTCCCCTGCCGTGCGGTAGGCCGCGAGGAAGGACTTGGCGTCGAGGGTCCGCGCCTCGACGCCGCCTTCGGCCAGCGTGTCGAAGCTGGACAGCGACAGGCTGTTGATGGGGACGAGCGCGCGCATCGCCCGCAGCCACCGTGTCGCGGTGCTGTTCCGGGCGAATCCCGCGAGGAACCTGAGCAGGGCGGGGTTCGCGCTGGGCGGGACGTAGACCGGGGAGGACGGGCTGAGGACCGCGCGTACGCCGTAGCTGAGGACCGCGGGCTCGGGCAGCGGCGTCGCCAGGCCGGGGGTCAGCCATCCGGCGTTGCCCCAGGAGGAGCCGGCGGCCACCCCGTCGCGGTCGTACACGGTGACGTCGACGCCTCGCTCCTGAAGGAACCAGGCGGTGGACAGTCCGACCATGCCGGCACCGACGACGGCGACGGAGCGGGGGCCGGAGTGCGCGGGCGAGGCGGGGCGGTTCATGCAAGACCTCTTCTCCAAGGCGGTGGTGTCTTCGATGGTGAGCCCGGGCCGTGCCGTTGTCTTTGTGCTGTACGGCCAATGGGGGCCTCACACGTGGTGCGCCGGGAACCATGCCTCCGGGTCACAATGGGGGCATGACCCTGTTCATGAGCTGCTGCCGTCGTGCCGCTGGGGGCCGATGATGATCACGGTCACCGATCTGGTGGATTCCCTGGGTGCCGGGTTTCTCCGTACCGTCGTGGCGGCCGGGAACGCCGAAGTGCACGACGTCGCCCTGGCCGAGCCCGGGGATGCGGTGGGGCAGCCGGGAGAGCTCGTCCTGGGGGTGGGCGTGGCCGACCGGACCGGGGCCGTCGCCCTGCTGGAACGGGCCGCCCGGGCGGCGGCCGGGGGCGTCGTGCTCAAGAGCCCCTTCGCCGGTGATCCTCAGGTGGCCCGTGCCGCCCGCGAGCTGGCGGGCCCCGCGCTGGTCGAGCTGCAGCCGCACACGTCGTGGGCGCATGTCGTCTGGCTGCTGCGGGGTGTCATCGACCGGGCCTCCGCGCCCGACACCAGTCGCCTCGGCAGTCCCGGGCCGCACGTCGACCTGTTCGCGCTGGCCGACGCGGCGGCCGAGATCATCGACGCGCCGGTGACGGTGGAGGACGCGCAGTCCCGGGTTCTCGCCTACTCCGCGCGGCAGGACACGACGGATCCGGCGCGCGTCTCCACCATCGTGGGTCGGCGTGTGCCCCCGGAGACCCTCACCCATTTCCGGGCCGGCGGTGTCTTCCGCAGGCTCGCCCGCTCCAGCGACCCCATCTGGACCCCGGCCGGCCCCGACGGCACCCTGCCCCGGCTGATCATCCCGGTACGGGCCGGCGGCGAGTGGCTCGGCTCGATCTGGGCGGTGGTCCGCTCCCCGGTCCCCCCGGAACGCATCCGGGAGCTCAGCGACGTGGCCTCGGTCCTCGCCCTGCACCTGCTGCGGCTGCGGGCCGAGGCCGGTATCGCACGGCGGGTCTCGACGGGTCAGCTGCGGGTGACCCTGCGCGAGGGGGCCGCCTCCGGCAACGGTTCGGGCGCCGCGCCCGGTCCGGGGGCGCCTGGTCCGGGCGCGGCGCACGCGCTGCCGGCGGGTCCCTGGCGGGTGGTGGCCTTCGGATCACCCGACGGGACCGACATACGCAGGCAACTGGATCTGTGGGAATCGGTCGCACTCCGCTTCGGCTGGCACCAGCCCCTGCTGACCGACCTCGACGGGCTGCTGTTCGGCCTGGTCGTCGAGCGGCCGCGGGGCAGGCGCCCCGTCACCGCCGGGGGTATGGCCGATGCCGGTGCGGGCACCCTGGACTGGCTTCGGCATGTGCTGCGTGAGGTCCACACCCATGACCCGGGTCTGTATGCCGCGGCGGGCTGCCCCGCCCGCTCCCCCGACCAGTTGCCCCGTGCCACCGCGGAGGCCGGCGAACTCCACCGGCTGATCGGCACCGGCCGGCTCCCGCTCCCCGACCGGACGGGGATCGTCCTGATGGAGGACGCCTGGGACACCGTCGTCGTGGAGCGTGCCACGGCGGCCGTCGGGATCGACACGGGCCTGCTCGGCGGGCCGCTCGCCGCGCTGCGTGCGCACGACGAGGAGCACGGCACGCCGTATCGGACGACGCTCGCGGCCTGGCTGGACCACTTCGGTGACCCGCAGAGCGCCGCGCGGCTGTTGCGGATCCATCCCAACACGCTGCGCTACCGGCTGCGCAAGCTCGACGAGGTGGCCCCGGTGGACCTGTCCTCGCCCCGGGTGCGGCTGGCACTGCGGCTGCAGCTCACGGCGATGGGCGAGGGACCGCGTCCGGCCGGCCGATGAAACTACATTTTTCAACAATCATGGATGATAGGAACGGAGGTTCAGCCACCGCGCGATGAAGGAGTTCACGTGACCCAGGCGGCAGCGGAGACCACGGACCAGCGGGTGTCCGTCGACAAGCAGAGCCCGGCCGCCTATCGCGCGCTGGCGGCCACGGCCGAGGCGGTGCGCGAGGTCGCGGCCGACGCCGGTCTGGACCGCGTCCTCGTCGAGCTGATCAACATCCGGGTCTCCCAGCTCAACGCCTGCGCGTTCTGCCTCAGCCTGCACACCACGCGGGCGCTGCGCGCCGGCGAGACCACACAGCGCCTGGGCGTGCTGGCCGCCTGGCGCGACACCGAACTGTTCCATCCGCGCGAGCGCGCCGCGCTGGCACTCGCCGAGGCCACCACCCTGCCCACGGACGCCGACGCGCAGAGCACCGCGTACGCGCTCGCGCGCTCCGTGCTGTCGGAGGACGAGATCTCCGCCGTGATCTGGGTGGCGATCACCATGAACGCCTTCAACCGGGTCTCCGTCCTGAGCAAGCACCCGGTGCGCAGCCGCACCGCGCCACCGACCGACTGAACGCCCCGGGAACCCGCCGGCGCCGTCACCCCGGCCTCGCGGGAGCGGGGCCGGTTCCGGAGCGGCGGACGTCCCCGCTCCCGCCGCCGCTGAGCGAATTCCTCGGCCGAGCGGGGACGTCCACGGCCTGCGGTCGGGTCAGGCGAGTTCCACGAGGAGGTCGCCGCCCTCCACCTGCTGGATGCGGTTGATGGCCAGCCGGCTCACCGTGCCGGACTTCGGGGCGGTGATCGCGGCTTCCATCTTCATCGCCTCGATGGTGGCCACCGTGGCCCCCGCGTCCACCTCGTCGCCCTCGGCGACCGCGAGGGTCACCACTCCGGCGAACGGCGCCGCGACATGGCCGGGGTCGGTCCGGTCGGCCTTCTCGGTGGCCGGGACGTCGGAGGCCGCCGCCCGGTCGCGGACCTGGATCGGCCGCAGCTGACCGTTCAGGGTGGACATCACCGTGCGCATGCCGCGCTCGTCGGCGTCGCCCACGGCCTGGAGCTCGATGAGCAGCCGCACCCCGGGGTCGAGGTCGACGGTGTACTCCTTGCCGGGGCGCAGCCCGTAGAAGAAGTCCTTGCTGTCCAGGACGCTGGTGTCGCCGAAGGTCTGGCGGTGGGTCTCGAACTCGCGGGCCGGACCGGCGAACAGCAGCCGGTTGAGCGTGGCCCGACGGTCCTTCGCCAGTCCGGCACGGTCGTCGGCGGTCAGTTCCCGCACGGGCTTGGCGTCGGCGCGGCCCCGCAGGGCCTTGGTCCGGAAGGGCTCCGGCCAACCGCCGGGCGGGGTGCCCAGTTCGCCGCGCAGGAAGCCGATGACGGAGTCGGGGATGTCGAACCGGTCCGGATCCTGCTCGAAGTCCTGCGGGGACACCCCGGCGCCCACCAGGTGCAGTGCCAGGTCACCGACCACCTTCGAGGAGGGGGTGACCTTCACCAGGCGGCCGAGCATCCGGTCGGCGGCGGCGTACATCGCCTCGATGTCCTCGAAGCGGTCGCCCAGGCCCAGGGCGATGGCCTGGGTGCGCAGGTTGGAGAGCTGCCCGCCGGGGATCTCGTGGTGGTAGACACGGCCGGTGGGTGAGGCCAGGCCCGCCTCGAAGGGGGCGTAGACCTTGCGGACGCTCTCCCAGTACGGCTCCAGGTCGCCGACGGCCTGGAGGTCGAGGCCGGTGGGCCGCTCCGAGTGGTCGGTCGCCGCGACGATCGCCGACAGGGACGGCTGCGAGGTGGTGCCCGCCATGGACGCCACCGCCCCGTCGACCGCGTCCGCTCCGGCCTGGATCGCGGCGAGGTAGGTGGCGAGCTGACCGCCGGAGGTGTCATGGGTGTGCAGGTGGACCGGCAGGTCGAACTCCCGGCGCAGGGCCGACACCAGGGTCGCCGCGGCGGGTGCCCGGAGCAGGCCGGCCATGTCCTTGACGGCCAGGACGTGCGCGCCCGCGTCGACGATCTGCTCGGCCAGGCGCAGGTAGTAGTCCAGGGTGTAGAGCCGCTCGGACGGGTCGGACAGGTCGGCGGTGTAGCACAGGGCGACCTCCGCGACCGCCGTCCCGGTCTCGCGTACGGCGTCGATGGCGGGCCGCATCTGGGCGACGTCGTTCAGCGCGTCGAAGATGCGGAAGACGTCGATGCCGGTGGCCGCTGCCTCCTGGACGAAGGCGTCGGTCACCTCGGTCGGGTACGGCGTGTAGCCCACGGTGTTGCGGCCGCGCAGCAGCATCTGCAGGCAGATGTTCGGTACGGCTTCCCGCAGGGCGGCCAGGCGCTCCCACGGGTCCTCGGCGAGGAAACGCAGGGCGACGTCGTAGGTGGCACCGCCCCAGCACTCCAGGGAGAGCAGTTCGGGCAGGGTGCGCGCCACCACCGGGGCGACGGCGAGCAGGTCCTTGGTGCGGACCCGGGTGGCGAGCAGCGACTGGTGGGCGTCGCGGAAGGTGGTGTCGGTGACGCCGACGGTCGGTGACGCGCGCAGCCAGCGGGCGAAGCCCTCGGGACCGAGTTCGGCGAGCCGCTGCCGGGACCCGGCCGCCGGCTCGCCGGGAAGCAGCCGGGGCAGCTTGCTCATCGGATCGATCAGTTCGGGCCGCTCGCCGTGCGGCTTGTTGACCGTGACGTCGGCGAGGTAGGTCAGCAACTTCGTGCCGCGGTCGGCGGAGTGGCGTGCGGTGAGCAGGTGCGGACGCTGCTCGATGAACGACGTGGTGACCTGTCCGGCCTGGAAGACCGGGTCGTCCAGCACGGCCTGCAGGAAGGGGATGTTCGTGGCGACGCCGCGGATGCGGAACTCGGCCACGGCACGCCGGGCCCGGTTGGCCGCGGTGGTGAAGTCCCGGCCCCGGCAGGTCAGTTTCACCAGCATCGAGTCGAAGTGGGCGCTGATCTCCGTACCGGCGTGGGTGGTGCCGCCGTCCAGGCGGATGCCGGAGCCGCCGGGTGAGCGGTAGGCGCTGATCCGCCCGGTGTCGGGGCGGAAGCCGTTGGCCGGGTCCTCGGTGGTGATGCGGCACTGCAGCGCGGCGCCCCGCAGGGTGATGTTCTCCTGGGCGAGGCCGAGGTCGGCCAGCGTCTCACCGGCGGCGATGCGCAGTTGCGCCTGCACGAGGTCGACGTCGGTGACCTCTTCGGTCACGGTGTGTTCGACCTGGATGCGCGGGTTCATCTCGATGAAGACGTGGTTCCCGTCGCGGTCGACGAGGAATTCCACGGTCCCGGCGTTGCGGTAGCCGATCCGGCGGGCGAAGCGCACGGCGTCGGCACAGATCCGGTCCCGCAGCTCCGGGTCGAGGTTCGGCGCGGGCGCGAGTTCGATCACCTTCTGGTGGCGGCGCTGCAGCGAGCAGTCGCGCTCGAACAGGTGAATGACGTTGCCCTCGCCGTCGGCGAGGATCTGCACCTCGATGTGGCGGGGTTCGACGACGGCCTTCTCCAGGAAGACCGTGGGGTCGCCGAACGCGGACTCGGCCTCCCGGGAGGCGGCCTCGACGGCCTCCCGCAGCTGGGCGGGGCCCTCCACGCGGCGCATTCCGCGCCCGCCGCCGCCGGCGACCGCCTTGACGAACACGGGGAAGCCGATGTCGTCGGCGGCACGGACGAGTTCGTCCACGTCGGTGGAGGGCGCCGAGGACCCGAGCACCGGCACGCCCGCCTCACGGGCCGCGGCCACCGCGCGGGCCTTGTTCCCGGTCAGTTCCAGGATCCGTGCGTCCGGTCCGACGAACGTGATGCCCGCGTCCTCGCAGGCGAGAGCCAGCTCGGGATTCTCGGACAGGAATCCGTACCCCGGGTAGACGGCGTCGGCCCCCGCCCGGCGCGCCGCGCCGACGATCTCCTCGACGGAGAGGTAGGCGCGCACCGGATGCCCCGGCTGCCCGATCTCGTACGCCTCGTCCGCCTTGAGCCGGTGCAGCGAGTTGCGGTCCTCGTGCGGAAAGACCGCGACGGTTCGGGCGCCCAGCTCGTAGCCCGCACGAAACGCCCGAATCGCGATCTCACCACGGTTGGCTACCAGCACCTTGCGGAACATTCTCGATCCCTTCAGCCTGCCGGGTGACGAAGACCATGGTGTCGGTGCCGCGCCCACTACGCCATGTGAGCCGGGCCACTCACCAAAAGGTGTTCGGCGGGGAGCATACGGGCACCGGCGAAGGGGCCACAGAGGATCGTGTCCTCCGTGACCCCTCGGGCCGCCCGCGGATGCCGGTGGCCGCACGCCGGGGGCGTGCTACTCCGTGATCTTCAGCAGCTTGTTCGGTGTGCCGGAGCCGGGATTGCTGATCTTGTCAGTGGTGGCCGCGCCGGTCAGCGCCGACGCCACGGCCGCGGGGGCGGCGTCGGGGTGGCCGGTCAAGTACACGGCGGCCGCGCCGGTGACGTGGGGGGCGGCCATCGAGGTGCCGGATATCGTCCTGGTGCCCTGGTCACTGTCGTTCCAGGCCGAGGTGATGTCGGAGCCCGGCGCGTAGAGGTCGACGACCGAGCCGTGGTTGGAGAAGTCGGACTGGGCGTCGGCCTCGGTGCTGGAGGCGACGGTGAGGGCCTCCGGTACGCGGGCAGGTGAGCCCTGTCCGGCGTCGGTGGACTCGTTGCCGGCCGCGACGGCGAAGGTGACTCCGGAGGCGATGGCCTTGCTGACCGCCGCGTCCAGGGCGGGGTCGGCGCTGCCACCCAGGCTCATGTTGGCCACGGAGGGCCCTCGGTGGTTCTCCGTGACCCAGTCGATGCCGGCGATGACCTGCTCGGTGGTTCCGGAGCCGTTGTCGTCCAGGACTCTGACGGCCACGATGTCGGCCTTCTTGGCCACACCGTGCTCGGCGCCGGCGATGGTGGCGGCGACGTGCGTGCCGTGGCCGTTGCCGTCGTCCGCGGTGTTGTCGTTGTCGACGGCGTCGAAGCCGTGGACGGCCCGGCCCTGGAAGTCCTCGTGCGTGATGCGCACACCGGTGTCGATGACGTAGGCGGTGACGCCCTCTCCGGCGCTGTCGGGGTAGGTGTACTTGCTGTCGCCGGCGGTGTCCTCCTGGTCGACCCGGTCAAGGCCCCAGGAGGGCGGGTTGTCCTGGGTGGCGGTGGTGTGGAGCACGCGGTTGGCCACCACGGCGCCGACCGCGGGGTCGGCCGCGAGGCTCCTGGCCTCGGACTCGGTCAGGCCGGTCGCGGCGAAGCCGTCGACGGCCGCTGTGTAGGACCGGCTGAGCGTGCCGCCGTATTGCCGGGCCAGGTCCTTCTGGCCTGCGGAAGAAGTCTGCTCTCCCAGCAGGACGATGTAACTGCCGGCGACGGCTCCTTCGGCGTTCAGGCCGTGGACGGTGCCTTGGACAGGCGCGTTGGCGTGGGCGGACGGCGCCATGAGCAGGGCTGTCGTGGTCGCGGCCGTCACAGCGAACGTCGCAGCGGTGACCTTCAGTGCGCCGACGCGCATCTGGTGCGTCATGAAGAGGGGTCTCCTCGCCAGGTGGGGGGATTGCTCTCCGGCGCGGCGTTGCACCGAAGATGACGAGAAGACTGACTACTTGTCACGGCCAGTTCAATACTGGCGTTCGACGGCGGGCCTGATGTCACGGCACTTCTCCACAGGATCCGCCCATATCCGGGGCAACCGCCGCTCAAGAGCCGAGCTGAGCGCATTGATTGAACAGCCAATCAACGACTGCACAAAATGTGTGACCATCCCCTCACCCAACCCTCACCGGGCCGGACGTCATACGCCTGAAATCACGACCACCACCGAAGGAACGCCCGGAGCGGCTGTCGTCCGAGTCGACGTGCGCACCATGGAGTCACTGGGCCTGACGAGCCAGATCGAGGACATCTCGCCGACGCCCTGCACCCCGCCGACCACCGCCGCAGCGCCCTGCCCGGCGCGCCCGGACCAGCGAACTGTCCGATTCCACCAGTGACTTGGCGGACCGCACCGAGGACCAGGACCTACGTGGGCCGACCGAGGCGATCCGCACGGCGAACCGCCTGGACCGGCCCGCCCCCGACGACTCGGCGCACCGAGATCGAGTAGGGCCTCGCCGTGCCCACCGCCGCCAGGGCGCCCGTGCCGACCGGCTACCGGCTCGGCCTCGTGGGAACCGACCCCCGACGCCCAGTAGGCATAAGAGGCCTCACCACACGCCCCCTCGAAGGGTGCTCCGGAAAACCGCGAACAGTTCTTCGCGAAGATGTCTTCGCGAAGAACTGTTCGCGGTCTAGGTTGAGTGACATGACTGACACGAGCGCGAGCCCCGAGGGCTCGCACGTCGCAGCGGACGCGGTGGTTCTGGATGCCAAGGGGCTCCGCGCTCTGGCCCATCCGGTGCGCGTGCAGGTGGTCGGGCTGCTGCGGAAGTACGGCCCGTCGACGGCGACCCGTCTCGCGGAGCGGCTGGGCGTGAACTCCGGTACGGCGAGCTACCACCTGCGCCGGCTCGGCGCGGCCGGCTTCGTCGAGGAGGACACGGAACGCGGCAACGCGCGCGAGCGCTGGTGGCGTTCGGTGCACCGGACGACATGGTTCAACACCACGGACCTGGCCGAGCGGGAGCCCGAGGCCACGCTGACCTACCTGCAGTCCGTCGCCGCCCTCTACTCCCTGCGGACCCAGCAGACGCTGAACGAACTCCAGACGATGCCCCACGCATGGCGCGACACCCTGGACATGAGCGACTGGGCCCTGCGGCTCACGCCCGAGGAAACCGGTGCCCTGCAGCAGGAGTTGAAGGCTGTCATCACCCGCTACCGGCGGGACGGGCCGGAGTCGGCGGCAAACGCCCCCGAGGGAGCCGAACGGGTCGCCGTGATCACGTACCTGCTGCCCGAACTCGACGCGTCCGGAGACACGGCGGGCGCGGGGACAACAGGCACGGAGCCGTCATGACCGACGGTTTCCCGGGCGCCGCCGGCCCATCCGGCACACGGTCCTTACGGCCCCTGGGAGGGGTCCTGACGGCCGTCGCCGTCTCGCAGACCGGCACCAGGATCTCCGTCGTGGCACTGCCCTGGTTCGTCCTCGTCACGACGGGCAGCGCCACCCGGACCGGGCTGGTCGCCTTCTGCGAGATGACCCCCTACGTGGTGGTCAAGGCGCTCACCGGCCCCCTGGTGGACCGGATCGGCCCACGGACCGTTTCCTGGACCGCCGACCTGGCGAGCGCGGCCGCGGCCGCCGCGGTTCCCCTCCTCCACGCCCTGGACCTGCTCTCCTTCCCCCTTCTGCTGGCCCTGGTCGCACTGATCGGCGCGGCCCGGGGCCCCGGTGACCTGGCCAAGGAGGTCATGGTGCCGGAGGCGGCCGAGCGCGGCCGGGTACCGCTGGAACGGGCCACCGGTCTGTCAGGGGTGACCGAACGCCTGGCCTCCACCGTCGGCCTGGCGGCCGGCGGCGCCCTGGTGGCGCTGCTCGGTCCCCTGACAGCGCTGACCGCCAACGCCGGCTGCTTCGCCCTCGGTTCGGTGATCATCGGGCTGTCGCTGCCTCGCGGCATGGGGCGCGCCACCGCGTCTCCGTCGCAGGCCGGTGCGCCGGAACCGAGCTACTGGCGACGGTTCGCGGCGGGCTTCACGTTCCTCCGCGGTGACCTGTTGCTGCTGACGATCGCTTTCATGGTCGCCGTCACCAACCTGCTGGACGCGGCGTTCAACTCGGTGCTCGTGCCGGTCTGGGCCGACGAGTCCGGCAACGGGCCCGGTGCGATCGGCCTGTTGGGGAGCGTGCAGGGGATCGCGGCGGTCGCCGGCAGCCTGATCGCCGCGGCGTACGCGCACCGGCTGCGGCGCCGGCTGGTGTTCTTCACCGGGTTCCTGCTCGCCGGGGCGCCGAGATTCCTGATCCTCGCCCACGACGCGCCGATGGGGGCGGTACTGGCCGTGTTCGCTCTCAGCGGTTTCGGCGCCGGCTTCCTCAACCCGGTGCTGGGAGCCGTGCTCTTCGAACGGATCCCCCGTCGGATGCTGGGCAGGGTCAAAGCGCTCACCACGTCACTGGCCTGGGCCGGCATGCCACTGGGCGGGCTGATCGCCGGGGCTGCGGTGGCTTCGGTCGGGCTCGTGCCGGTGCTGCTCGGTGGAGGGGTCGTGTACTTCCTCACCACGAACCTGGCCGGGCTGAGACCGGAATGGCGTCAGATGGACCGTGCGGGTGAGCGCGGCGCCGGGGAGCCGCGGTCCGGGAAATCCCGTTCCCCCGCTCGTCCTCCGACAAGAAGGGACTGCTGATCGAGACGGGTGGAGCGTCGGGCAGGCCTTGCACCTGCGTCTCCCCCACGGGAAGTGGAGCGGCTTGCCTTGGACCACCACCGCATGGATACGCCGGACGTGCTGCGACAGCGTCTTCACGATGCACGCCGGCCCGGTCCGCATGGCGGTGCACGACCGAAATACACCGATGGGGTCATCTTGGCGGCGGGGCCGACAGCGGGATGGTGGACGGATGTGCGGGGAACCAGGGCGCTTGAGCCGAGTCGTATCCGATGGCGGAGACGCCGTGAGGCGTCTCCGCCATCGTTCCCACAGGGTCGTTGGCCTTCTGACGCGCCCTTCAGTGGCAGGTGAATGACTTGTTGGCGGTGCTCGCGCTCAGCGTGCAGGTCCGACCGCGGACGGCACCGGTCGTGTCATGAGAGGTGAGGTCCCAGGTCGCGCCGTTGTCGCGCAGGACCCCGTACCCGAAGACCCCTCCCTGGGTGATCGACTGGTGGACGGGCTGCGGCGGCGTACCGACCGGTTGTCCGACGACGCCTGCGTCGTTCGGGCCCTGGTCCAGTGGTGCTCCGCCCGAGAAGCCCACGGTCACCTGGGGCGGGCGGGCGGTGTCGAAATCGATCATCTGGTAGAGGTGGACATGGCCCGACAGCACCATGCGGATGTTGTCCTCCAGCCGGCCCAGGGTCGTGTCGGCGACGGCTTCGTCGAGGACACGGGTCACCCATCGAGCCGGAGGACCGGCCGATCTCACCATCCACAGCGGTTTGTGGGTGAACACGAAGTAATCGTGGGTGGGATGCTGCCGTGCGGCCTGGTTCACGGTTTCGAACTGCGCGGCGTAGAGCGCCCGCTGCGTCGTGCTTCCGTCGTCGGCCGGGTCGGCGAACGAGGAGTCCACGGAGACGAGGTTCAGAGTGCCCGCGCGGATCTCCACGGGCGCGGTGTGGGGACTGCACGATCCGTCGGCGCGGAGGTCGTCGGCGAGGTAGCGGAACCACGCGCCGCCCGCGCCGCCCTGCTGCGCGGGGTTGCAGTCCTCGTGGTTGCCTCGGGTCAGTGCGACCGGCGCCGCGGCCAGCAGCGTTTCCGCCGGTCTGAAGAAGTCGGCGACGACGCACGGCCAGCTGAATCTGTCCGCCCTCGTCGTGCAGCCCGGATTGGCCGCCGTGTCGTTCGCCTGGCTCGGGTCCTCACGGTAGAGGTAGTCGCCGACATGGATCACGAGGTCCGGTCGCGTCGCCGTGGCGGCGCTGGTCGCGATCTGCGGGAACGGCCACCCGGTTTGGTGGTTCGCGCAGTCCTGTTCGGGACCCGCCGTCGTGACCCGGCAGCCGGTGTCGCCGATGACGCCGATGGTGCCGGGGCGTGTGGTGTCGGTCCAGTTCGGCAAGGGGAGCCGGCGGTTCGCGGGGTGCACCACGGCCGCCCGGACCGTCGATTGCTGGAGCACCGCGTCGGAGGCTCCGAGGGGCACGCCCAACTCGCACACGGTGGTGAGGAACTGCGGCAACACCGGGGTGCTCACCCGGTGCATCGGGAAGGAACCCCTGGTCGTGCCCACGGTGTACCGCACGGTGGGGCACGTGAGGGTGGTGTCGGTGGTCACGTAGCGGATCTGGGTGCCGCGACTGGTCAGTTGGGTCCATGCCCATGCCTCGCCACTGGGCCCGGCCCCTGGTTGAGGGGGCGGCTTCGGCCCTCCACCATGAGGTGCGGTCCCTGCGGGAGCTGCCCCGGCCGAGAGCGCCACGGCCAGCACGCTCATCAGGGCGAGGACGACCATCCGGTGCATCATGTTCGCGTTTCTCCGTTCGAGAACCCTGGACGTCGGCCCGTCCCCTTGCCGAGGGTCATACCGGAGATGCTCACCGAGGCCTTCGACCAGTGCACGGCGACCGGAGCGAACGGCGTACGCATGGTGCTGCCGGATCCTCGGCAGTGCTGGATCCTCGGCAGCACGATCAAGCGCGGAGCGCGGCGCCGAGGAAGGTGCGGGGTCGGCAGCGACTTCGGATGATGAACGTCTCGCGCATCCGCGGAGTCGTCACGCGCCGGGGCGGCACCGAGGTGACGGTGGAGTTCCGCCGACGGGCCACCGCGAGGTCCTCGTCACGGGCCTGCTGTCCACCACGGCCGTACGCACCGGAGAGATCTGCGCCACCCTGCCGTTCCGCTGCCCGGCTGCCCGGCTGCCCCGCGACGAGCGCGGGGCCGCACGGCGACCGGGGACGGCAGACACGCCGGGACGCGGAGGGCGAGGAGTCGGAGGTCGGGCGTCATGGGTACCCCGTACAGGTACCCGGTACCTGGGTTTCACGGTGAGTCCCGTCCCGTCTGGTCGGAGTCGCCCGGTGGTGCGACGCTGGGGTGGAGAGGTGTCCGAGGACGGGAAGCCGGGAGGCAGAGCGATGGGACGCGACGTCCCGGCGTTGGTGTTCACCCGTGAGGACCGCCGCCGGTACCGGATCAAGATGCAGGAGTGCCTCGACACGTTCGCGCAGATGCTGCGCGAGGAACGGTTCGAGGCCGAGCGGCCCCAGGTGGGGCTGGAGATCGAGCTGAACCTGGTCGACGACCGGGCGGAGCCGGTGATGCGCAACATCGACGCGCTCGAAGTGATCGCGGACCCCGCCTGGTCCACGGAGCTGGGCCGGTTCAACCTGGAGATCAACGTGCCGCCCCGACAGCTGACGGCGGGCGGTCCGGACTCCTGGGAGTCCGAGATCCGCGCCGCGCTGAATCACGCGGAGCGACGCGCGAAGTCGGTCGGCACCCATCTGATCATGACCGGTATTCTGCCGACGCTGCGGCAGGAGGACGTGGGTGAGCCGGCGCTGTCGGAGAACCCGCGCTACCGACTGCTCAACGACCAGATCTTCGCGGCCCGGGGCGAGGACCTGCGCATCGAGGTGGACGGCGTCGACCGGCTGCGGACCTACGCGGACACGATCACTCCCGAGGCCGCGTGCACCAGCACCCAGTTCCACCTCCAGGTGTATCCGGAGCAGTTCGCCGACTACTGGAACGCGGCGCAGTCGATCGCGGGGGTCCAGATCGCCCTGGCGGCCAACTCGCCCTTCCTCTTCGGCAAGGAGCTGTGGCACGAGACCCGTATCCCGTTGTTCGAGCAGGCCACCGACACCCGCCCGCAGGAGATCAAGGTGCAGGGGGTGCGTCCCCGGGTCTGGTTCGGGGAGCGGTGGATCAACAGCGTCTTCGACCTCTTCGAGGAGAACCTGCGGTACTTCCCGGCGCTGCTCCCCCTGTGCGACGAGCAGGACCCCGCCGAGACGCTGGACCGCGGCGACACCCCCGAACTGGGCGAGCTGACCCTGCACAACGGCACCATCTACCGCTGGAACCGCCCGGTCTACGCCATCGCGCACGACAAGCCGCACGTCCGGGTGGAGAACCGGGTGCTGCCGGCCGGCCCCACCGTGGCCGACACGCTGGCCAACGGCGCCTTCTACTACGGGCTCACCCGTGCCCTGGTGGAGGAGGAACGGCCCGTGTGGTCACGGATGTCGTTCTCGGCCGCCGAGGAGAACCTGCACACGGCGGCACGGCACGGCATCGAGGCACGGCTGTACTGGCCCGGGATGGGCGAGGTGCCGGTGCCCGAACTCGTGCTGCGGCGGCTGCTGCCGCTGGCACACCGCGGGCTGGAGCTCTCCGGCATGGACGAGGTCTGGCGGGAGCCGCTGCTCGGCATCATCGAGCAGCGGTGCGTCACCGGGCGCAACGGGGCGGTGTGGCAGAAGGAGATGTTCCACCACATCGACGCCTCGGCCCGATACGGCCGCCATGAGGCCCTGCGGCGGATGACGCAGGTGTACATCGACTACATGCACCTCAACGCCCCGGTGCACACCTGGCCCGTCGACTGACGCGGGCCCGGCACCCCTCATGGCCGGCTGAAGCGGTGAGCCGTCGGTGCCGTCAGCCGCCGGTGGCACGGACGAGGACCCCGGACACCTCCCGGCGCACCACGTCCCGGGCCGCCGGAGGGAGCGAGCCGAGATCCGTGCGGGCCAGGGCGTCCAGCGTCTCGTCCGGGCCGGCCGCGCACTGCGCGCTCCCGCCGACCACCTCGTAGCCGTCACGGACGGCGACGCGGACACGGCGCTGTCCGTCGCCCTCGGCGTGCACGGCGGTGGCGACGACGAGCGGCGGTGCTCCGCCCGCCTCGCCGGGCGCCTTGTGGTATCCGCTCGTCACGGGGTCGCGCCAGCGCAGGCTGAGCAGCAGGTGGCGCTTGGCCACCACCTCGGCCAGATCGGTCTCGTAGGTTCCGTCCCGGTCCAGCACGGTGGCGCGCGCGTCCAGGACGAGCGCCGCCGGCAGCAGGCAGCGCAGGGTGCTGCCCACGATGTTGCCGCCGACCGTGGCCGTCCGGCGCACGGCGCCGGTGCCCACGGTGGCGGCCGCGCCGCGCAGGACCTCCGGCACCCGGTCGTCGATCCGGTGCAGCAGAACGGCCGCGCCCAGGGCCCCGCGCTCGAGCACATTGGCCTCCGGGAGGCTGCGCAGGGACATCGCCTGCTCGGGGAAGCCGTCCCGCTGCCAGAGTGCCCACACGAGGGTGGCTCCGCCGATGGGCACCGCTCCCTCGGCCATACAGTTCTGTGCTTCGGACAGGGATGTGGGCAGACGCAACAGCACGGCAGTCGACCTGCTTTCCTCTGCTTCGGCGGAAGGAACCGGGTACTCCGCACATGATCACGGACACTGCATTCTCCGTACGGCCACGGGGGCGCGTACAGGGCTCACGCATGCACCGTGCGCACCGGAGGTACGCCCCGCGAAAGACAGCACGGCAGAAGCAACCTGTCCCGGTTCCGGACCGTCCCACACAACGCATGCCTCACCACACCGCTTGCCTCACCGCTTGCCTCACCGCTTGCCTCACCGAAGAACGAACGGACAGATGAACGCCGCGACGCTGCTGGACGTCCTGCTCGATGCCGCCCACCGGTCCCCCGGCCAGGTGATCGTCCATGTCCGGGGGGACGGCGGCGAGGTGGCCGTCACCTTCCGGGAACTGGTGGAGCAGGCGCTGCGCGTCGCGGGCGGTCTGCGGGCGGCAGGTGTCGCACCGGGCACCTGCCTTCCGGTGCTCGCGGAGGACAGTGCGGACTTCCAGCCCCTGTTCTGGGGCGTGCTCGCGGCCGGTGCGGTACCGGTGCCGCTGGCGCCGGACGTACGACGGGTCCGGCCGGTGTGGGAGCACCTCGGCCGGCCCCCGGTCGTCGTGGACGCGGCCTGCGCGCCAATGGCCGCCGAACTCCCCGACGGCGCCGAGGTCCTGCGGCTGGACGCACTGCGGGCGTGCCCGCCCTTGGCCGCTCCCGCCGAAGTGGCCCCGGACGAACTGGCCTTCCTGCAGTTCTCGTCGGGCAGCACGGGTACGCCCAAGGGCGTGGAGCTGACCCACACGGCCGTCCTGGCGAACCTGCGGCAGCTGACCGAGGCCTCCGCCCTCACGGAACACGACGTGGTGGTCAGCTGGATGCCGTACTTCCACGACATGGGTCTGATCGGCACTCATCTGGCACCGCTGGCCGCGCGGGCCAAGCAGGTGAAGATCGGTCCTCTGTCGTTCGCGAAGAATCCCCGGCTGTGGTTCGACGTGGCCGCCGCGCATCGCGCCACGGTCCTGTCGGCGGCCAACTTCGCACTGGCCCTGACCCTCCGCCGGGTTCCCGCCGAGGTGTTCGCCGGGCTGGACCTGAGCGCGGTGCGGCTGGTCCTGGTGGGGGCCGAACCGATATCGGCGACGGTGTGGCGGGACTTCACCGCCAGGACCCGGGCGTCGGGGCTGGATCCGCGAGCGGCGACGCCGGTGTACGGGCTGGCCGAGGCGACGTTGGCCGTGGCGTTCCCTCCGCTGGGCGAGGTGGCCGTGCCGGTGGCCGTGGAGCGCGCCGCGCTCAGCCGGGGCCGCGTGGTGGAACGGGAACCCGGCGGTGACGCCGTGGAGTTGATGGATGTCGGCGTACCGGTGCCGGGCTGCTCGGTGCGTATCACCGACGGCGGTGGCCGGGTGCTGGGCGACCGGCGGGTGGGGCACATCGAGGTGAGCGGTCCGCAGATCGCACGCGGCTACCACGGTCTGCCGGACGCGACGGAGCGGGCCTTCGCGGACAGCTGGCTGCGCACCGGCGACCTGGGCTTCCTCCGGGACGGCCGGCTGTGCGTCAGCGGCCGGCACAAGGACGTCCTGTTCGTCAACGGCCGTACGTTCCACGCCCCGGACCTGGAGGAGGTGGCGGCCGGTACGGCGGGGGTGCCGGCCGGTACGACGGTGGTGGTCGGCTCGACCGACCCGGTGAGCGGCGGGGAGCGCGTGGTGGTGTTCGTCGCCTGGGCGCGACCGCCGCGCACCGCGTCCGAGGTGCTGGACCGGGTCGCGCGTCGGGTCCGTGCCGCGCTGGGCCACGACGACGTACGGGTGCTCGCGCTGCCGCCGTCCGCCTTCCCCCGGACGACGAGCGGAAAGGTGCGGCGGCAGCTCATGCGTTCCCGGTTCGAGGCGGGGACGTACCGGCCGTCGGCGCGTTCCGCTGCGGTGCCCGGCGATCCGGTGGAACGGCCGCGGCCGTCGTCCGCGGGGCCGGGGTCGGCTCCCCGTTCCCGCGGGGAGGTCCGGCGTGCGGTGCGTGAGGCGTGGGCCGGGGTTCTGGGGCTGCCGCAAGCGTCGTTCGGGGACCGGGAGCGGTTCGCCGAGCTGGGCGGTACCTCGATCAGGGCCATGGAGGCGCTCGCCGGGCTGGAACGGTCCCTCGGTGTCGCTCTGGGACCGGCGGTGATGCGCAACGACACGGTCGCCACGCTCACCGACCACCTCATGGGCGTCGTCGGGACGGATGCCGCGGAGGGCACGGCCACCCAGGAGGAGGAGGCCGCCTCGGCGGCGTACGGACAGGAGGGTGCGTCCGCCGCGGGCCGTGCGGACGGAGCGTCCGCGACCGCCGTGGTGGGGCTGGCCTGCCGGTTTCCCGGGGCCGACACGCCGGAGGAGTTCTGGGACCTGCTCATCGACGGGCGAGACGCCGTCTCCGCGGTGCCTTTGGGCCGCTGGAGAGCGGACGGCCGCACGGGACCGGGGCAGCCGGCACGTTGGGGAGCCTTCCTCGACGACCCCGCCGCCTTCGACGCCGGCCACTTCGGCATCGGTGACGAGGAGGCGCGCACGCTGGATCCGCAGGCGCGTGTCTTCCTCGAACTCGCCCATGAGGCACTGGAGCGCGCCGGTTACGCGGGGTCCCGGCGGCGGGGCCTGCGGACCGGGGTCTTCGCCGCCGTCGGCGACAGCGGCTACCGGCAACTCCTCGCCGAGGCGGGCCCCGCGGGCGCTTCTGCGGACGCGACGGCCCTGACCGGCAATCTCCCCAACCTGGTCGCCGCGCGTGTGGCACACTGCCTCGACCTGGACGGCCCGGCGCTGGCCGTGGACACCGCGTGCTCCTCGGGCCTGGTGGCGCTGCACCTGGCCCGGCGCAGTCTCGCGGACGGCGAGTGCGACGTCGCGGTCGTCGGCGGGGTCAACCTGCACCTCACCCCCTCCGCGCACCAGGCCCTGGAGGCGGCCAGGGCCCTGTCACCGACCGGGCGCAGTCGTGCCTTCAGCACCGCGGCCGACGGGTTCGTACCGGGTGAGGGCGGCGCGGTCCTCGTCCTGCGGCGCCTCGAGGAGGCCCGGCGGGACGACGACGTGGTCCTGGCCGTCGTACGCGGTACCGCGGTGAACAACGACGGTACGTCGCTGAGTCTGCTGGCTCCCAACCCGCTGCGGCAACGCGAGGTGATCGGCCGGGCCTACGCGTACTGCGGTGTCGACCCGGCGTCGGTCACGTACGTCGAGGCCCACGGGACGGGTACCGCCGTGGGGGATCCGATCGAACTGCGGTCCCTCGCCCATGCCTTCCCGGCCCGCCCGGACGGCCGGCCCCGGCTGCTCGGCTCGGTGAAGACCAACGTCGGGCACCTGCTGAACGCGGCGGCACTGCCCTCCCTGGTGAAGGTGGTCCTGGCCCTCGGGCACGGGCGGCTGCCGGCCTCCCTGCATCATGCACCGGTCTCCCCCGCGGTCGAGCGGTCCGGGTTCGCCCTGGTCACCGAGGTGACGGCCTGGGAGTCGTCCGGGCCGCGCAGGGCGGGGATCAACGCCTTCGGCTTCGGCGGCACCAACGCGCACGCCGTACTGGAGCAGGCGCCGCCCTCCCGTGCCCTGCCGCCGGCCGGGGACGCCCGCGGCCCGAACCTGCTCACCCTGTCGGCGGGCAGCGCCGCCGGGCTCGACGCGTGGACGGCGCGGGTCTCGGAGCAGTTGCGCGACCACCCGGAGTTCACGGAGGGTGACGTCTGTCTGACCGCGGGCGCCGCACGCGACGAACGGCCGCACCGGCTCGCCGTCGTGGCCGACGGCGAGCTGCGTGAGCGGCTCGCCTCGGTGCGCGCCGCCGACGGGGCACCCGTGCCGGGCGCGGTCGCCGGAACGGTGACGCACCGGCCCCGGACCGTCTTCGTCCTGCCCGGTCAGGGCGGCCTGCGACCGGGGCAGGGGCGGGAGTTGTACGACACGGCACCCGTGTACCGCACGACGCTCGACGAGGCCTCGGCGCTGGTGGGAGCCGTACACGGGCGGGAGCTGACGGCCTGGTGCGTCGACGGCGGAGTCGACGCCTCCTCGCCGGCCGCGACCGAGGTGGCGCAGCCGCTGCTGGTGGCGCACGGCGTCGCGCTCGCCCGGCAGTTGACGGCCTGGGGGGTGCGGCCCGACGCGGTGGTCGGGCACAGCGTCGGTGAACTGGCGGCCGCCTGCGTCGGCGGCATGCTGTCGTTGTCCGAGGCGGTGCTGTTCGCCGCGGAACGAGGGCGGCTGATGGGCGGATCGACCGCGCCGGGTGCCATGGCTGCGGTACGGGGCGCCGACGAACGGGCGGTGGAGGACCTGGTGGCGGCCTCCCCCGGCGACCTCGCGGTGGCGGCGTACAACGGTCCCGGCCGGCTGGTGATCTCCGGCACCCCCGGCGCGGTGCGGCAGGCGTCGGAGCTGCTCACCGCACAGGGCGCGACGGTCCGTGCGCTGCGGGTGTCGCGCGCCTTCCACTCGCCGCTGATGGCACCGGTCGCACCCGGGGTGAGCGATGCGGCGCGCAGGCTGCTGAACCCCTCGGTGCCCGCGCTCGCGGTGATGAGTACGCTCACCGCCGAGTGGCAGCCGCGCCTGGACCCGGACCACCTGCGCGAACACGCGCTGCGGCCGGTCCTGTTCGGCCGGGCCGTGGACCGTCTGCTGGACGAGGGCTACGACACGTTCGTGGAACTCGGCCCGGGGGAGAACCTCGCGGGTCCCATCCGTGCGGCGGCCGCCCGCCGCAGGCACCTCGACGGTGCCCGTGACGGCACTCATGACGGCGCCCTCGTGGTGTCCGCCCCCGTGCGGCCGTCCGGCACCGGGGCCGCGCCGGGCGGGGCGCGGGAGTTGATGGAGACGGTGGCACGGCTGTGGGTGCGCGGGGTGCCGCTGGACCGTAGGGCTCTCGACGCGGGCCACCGCAGGGTGCAGCTGCCGCCGTACCCGTACCGGCGGCGCAGGTACTGGCCCGAACCCGATGCGCGCGGACTGCTGCACCGCGTCGGCTGGCGGCCCGCGCCCCTGCCCGGCGACGGTCTTCCCGGCCCCGTGCTGGTGACCGGAGCGGACCCGGTGGCGGTGCGCCGCCTGACGGACGGCTTCGCCGCCGTCGGCGTGCGGGCCGTCACGGCCGACGACGGTGAGGTCCGTCCGCAGACGGTGGTCCTCCTCGGCGGTCCGGACCGGCCGGACCCGGCGGAGGACCTCGAAGGGGACCTGCGGCAGGCCGTCGCGGCGTTCCAGGACGCCCTCACCCTGCTCGACCGGTCCGGAGCCCGCCGGCTGCTGGTCGTGACCGAGGACGCGCACGTCACCGGGCACGGCGTGGAGCGCGCGGTGCCGGGGCGGGCGGTCCCGGGCGGTCTGGCACTCGCCGTACCGGAGGAGTCGGCCGGGGTGGTCGCGAACTGGGTCGACCTCTCGTCCCACGACGCCCCCGGCCTCCCCGGCTCCCCCGACTCCCCCGCCGGCGAGCGGTGGCTGCGGGCTCTGGCCTCCGAGCTGACGGCGCCGCAGGCGGCGGGAGCCGTGGCCTGGAGGGGAGGACGGCGCCTCGTACGCACCGTCGCTCCGGGAACGGCGGGAGCGACGGGAACGGCGGGAGCGGCGGGAGCGGCGGGCAAGCCGGTCTGCGAGGACCGGCTGCCGGTCGACGGTGCGTACCTCGTCACGGGGGGTGCCGGAGGCATCGGGTCCGCACTGGCCCGGGACCTGGCGGGCCGGGGCCGGCCGGTCCTGGTGCTGGCGGGACGGTCCCCGAACCCGCCCTCGGGTCTGCTGAAGGAGCTCACCGACCTCGGTGCCGACGCACGCTATGTCATGGCCGACCTCACGGCGCCCGACGACGTGGAGCGGCTCGTGCGCGGGCTGCCTCCGCTGGATGCCGTGTTCCACGCGGCGGGCGTGGTACGGCCCGGCAGCCTGCGCGGGACGGACGTGCGGGAGACGGTGGACGCGCTGGGGGCGAAGACCCTGGGCACGGTCCTGCTGGCCGGTGCGTTGCAGCGGCACGGGCAGCTTCCGGGGGTGTGTGTCGCGTTCTCGTCGGTCTCGTCGGTGCTGCCCGGCCTGGCCGGCGCGCTGGGCGGCTACGCGGCGGCCAACGCCTTCCTCGACTCCTTCGCCGGAGCAGAGCGCCTGGCGGGCCGGCCCTGGCTGTCGGTGAACCTGGGCCCGTTCGCCGAGACGGGCCTCGCCGTCGCCGCGGGCCTCGGAGCACTCGACGGCGTCGGGAGCCGCGCGGTCGGCGGAGGCCGGCCCCTGGCCACCGCGCCCGCGCTCACGGCGTTGCGCACGGCGTGCGGCACCGACGCCGCTCAGCTGGTCCTCGCCGACCTGGCGCCGGCGCCACGGCCTGCCGCCGTGCCGCCGCGTCCCGCGCGGCCCACGGCCGTCGAGAGGTCCGGCGACACGGACGACGCCGGCGGACGCCGGCCCGCGGTGCCGGCGGACACCGCTGTCGTGCTGCGGGAACTGCTGGCGCAGTCGCTCGGTGTCCCGGCGTCCGCCGTCGACGACGACACGCCGTTCCTGCGGCTCGGCCTGGACTCGCTGGGCGCCGTCGACCTGGTCAAGCGGCTGGAGCGGAGGCTGGGGCGGCAACTGCCCACCACGCTCTTCTTCGAGCACCGGACGGTGCGTGAACTCGCCGCCCACCTGAAGGATCACATCGGCGAGCCCTCCGTACCGACCACGAACGAGCCCGGGCCGGGTGACAGGACCGGTGCCGGGAACAAGCCGTCCTTCGCCCTGACGCCGGTGCAACTCGCGCTGCACACCAGCAGCAGGCTGCACCCGGACGTCCCGGCACGGGGTCATCTGCGGCTGACGGTCCGCGGCCCGCTCGACACCGGTCTGCTCGGCCGGGCGCTGGCGGCGCTGGCCGAACGGCACGGCATGCTGCGGCTGCGGGTGGACGACGTACGTGAACCGGGCGGGCTGCCGACACAGCGCACGGCGCCGCCGGTGCCGCTGTCGGACTGGTACGAGGTGCGCGACTGCGCCGCCGACGAGGTGGACGCTGCCGAAACGGCCGTGTGCAACCAGCCGTTCGACCTGGCGGCGCTGCCGCCGGTCCGGGCCGTACTGCTCCGCCGGGAGCCGGCGCTCGCCCATCTGCTGCTGGTGGTGCACCACGTGGCGGCGGACGGCTACAGCCTGAACCTCCTCGCCGAGGAACTGTGGAACACGTACACCGCTCTGTGCCACGAAGACCGTCCGCAACAGACGCTCACGGCACCGGACTTCGCACGGTACGCGTCGAGTCTGCCGCCGTCCGACTCCGCTGAGCGGCGTGCCGACCGGCGCTACTGGTCCGAGCGCCTCGCCGCACGTGGCGAACCGCTGCGGCTGCCGTACGACAGTGATCCCGACGCGTCCGTGTCCGGTCCGTCCGGCCCGATCGTGCAGCACTACGGCGAGCTCGACGCGGAACTCACCGCCGGCCTGGAGAAGTTGGCCGCCGCGCAGGACATCTCCCTGTTCCACCTGCTGCTCGCCACGTATGTGCGCTGCCTGGCCCGGTGGTCAAAGGGCCGGGACGTCGCCGTGAACGTGGCCAGGGCCCGTCGCGAGGACCGCTTCGAGGGTGTGGACCGGCTGGTCGGCCCGCTCGCCGACACCCTTCCTCTGCTGTGCCGGACGGTCGGCGACGAGGGGGTTCTGCCCCTGGCGGAGCGGTTGCGCCGGATCTGGCTGCAGAGTGAACGGCACGCGGGGCTGGGCAGTCTGGACCTGGCCGCGCTGCTTCCCGGGGCCGCGCCCGGTGCCGGAGCCGGCCCCCGGACGGTGAGTCCGGCGGGCTTCAGCTTCGCCCGTTTCCCGGTGAACGCGGCCGCGGACTGCCCGGTGGAGGTGCGGGCGACGGCGGCCGGCACCGGGTCGGCCGCGACCCGGCTGAGTCTGCTGTGCTGGGCGGACGGCCCGCTCCTGCGCTGGTCGTGGAACTTCCCGGAGCCGCTGTTCCGGCGGGCCACCGTGGCACGACTGGACCGGGAGTTCCGCGCCGAACTGACCGCGGTGCTGGGCACACCGCCGTCGCCCGGCTCGCCGGCACCGCCACCGGATGCCGACGCCGTTCGCTCGGTGCCGTCCCCCGTGCCGTCCCCGCTGGTCGCGCGGCTGCTCGACCGGTTCCGGGACCGGCCCGACGCGGACGCCGTGGACGCCACCGGGGGCACCGCGGACGCCGTGGACGCCGCGGGTGCGTCGCTCAGCTACGGGGCGCTCGATCGCGCCTCCGCTCTGCTCGCCGCGCGCCTGCGCGCCCTCGGCGTACGCCCGGGTGATCTGGTGGGCCTGCTCACCGAGCCGGGTGCCGACACCGTCGTCGGTGTGGTGGGCATCCTGCGCGCCGGGGCCGGCTGGGTCCCGCTCGACCCGGAGCATCCCGTCGCGCGCCTGACCGACCAACTGGTCCGCACGGGCGCCACCACCGTGGTGTGCCACGCCGCCACCCGGCAGACCGCCGACGCTCTCACGGCCGTACGGGCGGTTCCCGTCCTCGGGGACGCACCGGTGGACGGCGGCGTTCCGGTGACCGCACCGGAAGCCCCTGCCGCTCCTGCCGCGCCGCCCGGTGCCGAGGCGATCGCGTATGTCATCTTCACCTCCGGTTCCACGGGACGGCCCAAGGCGGTGCCGATCACTCACCGGGCGATGGAGAACTACCTCGACTGGGCCGTCGCCGCCTTCGGGTACGGTGCCGACGACCGCCTCGCACAGACCGCGTCGCCCTGCTTCGACGCCTCGGTGCGCCAGTTGCTCGCCCCTCTCCTGGTCGGCGGCACCGTGGTGACGGTGCCGCGGGCCCTGCTGCGGGATCCCGAACTGCTGCTCACGCACGTGGAGCGGGCGCGGGTGACCGTGTGGAGTTCCGTGCCGACGCTGTGGGAGCAGTTGCTGTCCGCCGCCGAGGCGAGGGCGCGAAGCGGGGCGGGTCTGCCGGACCTGACCGCGCTGCGGTGGGTCCACGTCGGCGGGGAAGCACTGCCCGTGGATCACGTGCGCCGCTGGTTCGACCTGTTCGGGAACGGCGCGCGCATCGCCAATCTGTACGGGCCCACCGAGTCGACCATCAACGCCACCTGCCACGTCATCGACTCCCGCCCCGGCGACGAGGTGCGGCAGCTGCCGATCGGACGCCCCGTGGCCGGCACCGACCTGGAGGTGGTCCGCGCCGACGGCACCCCCTGCGAGCCGGGCGAGCCGGGGGAACTGCTCATCGCGGGCACCGGTCTGACCCCCGGTTACCTGGGTGAACCGGAGCTGACCGGGCGGGCGTTCGCCCTGCGGGCGGGGCGGCGCTGGTACCGCAGCGGAGACCGGGTCCGCCGGTCGGCCGACGGCACCGTGGAGTTCCTGGGCCGGATCGACGACCAGGTGAAGATCCGTGGGAACCGGGTGGAGCCGGGAGAGGTCGAGGCGGCGCTCCAGGGCTGTCCCGGCGTCGCACGGGCGGCGGTGATCGCACATGAGGGGCGGTTGCTCGCCTTCGTCACCCCCCGGTCCGCGGCGGACCGGCCGGACACCCGGGAGGTGCGCCGGTGTCTGGCCGGTCTCCTGCCGTCGTACATGCTTCCGACCCGGGTCACCTGCCTCGACGAGCTGCCCCTCACCGGCACCGGCAAGGTCGACCGCCTCGCACTGGTCGGCCCGGCCCCCGGCTCCGGCGCGACGGCGGTCCAGGACGCTGTCCCCGCCGGTTCGGCGTTGCCGGACGGGGACGGGACTTCCCCGGCCACAGTGACCGAACGACGCATGGCGGAGATCTGGTCCGACGTGCTTCAGGTGGCCTCGGTACGCCGGGAGGACGACTTCTTCGACCTGGGCGGTGACTCGCTGCTCGTCCTGAGGGTGTTCTCCCGGCTCGCGGAGCTCGAAGCGCCGCTGCCCCGGCCGACCGTGATCTACCGTCACCGCACCCTCGCGGCACTCTCCGCGGCCGTCGACGCCGTCGACGCCGACGCGGTGAAGCCGCGTTCTGCTTCCCCCTCCCCCTCCCCTGCCCCTGCCCCTGACGACCGCACGGCCCCGTTCCCCGTCACCCCCGGTCAGCGCGGCTTCCTCCTCGCGGAGGCTCTCTCGCCGGGCGGCGGTACCTGGCTGGCGCGGCTTCGGCTGTCCGGACCGCTGGACCCCGATGTCTTCCAGGCCGCGGTCGATCTGCTGGTGGAACGTCACGGCATGCTGCGCACCGTCTTCCCGGCCGGTGCCCGTCCGCCCGTGCAGCAGGAACTGCCGCCGTCGCTGCGTCTGCCGGTCGCCTTCGCGACGGTCGCGACCCCGGCCGAAGTGGACGAACGGGCCGCGGCCGAGGCGGCACGGCGTCTCGAACCCTGGGCCTGGCCGCTGGTGCGGCTTCAGGTGCTGAGCCTGGCCCCACAGGAGCACGTCCTGCTGGTGCACGCGCATCATGTCATCGGTGACGGATACAGTGCGGCGCTGCTGATGCAGGAACTGACCGAGGTGTACGACCGGCTGGCCGGCGGCGGCTCCACCCCTCACCTCCCGGCGCTGCGCGGTGACTTCCGTGGCCACGTCCGGTCCTTGACGCAGGCCGGGCACCAGGCCGGTGTCGCCGGGCGGGCCAGGGAGCGGCGCCGGGCCCGGGTGTGCGCCCCGTACCGGCCGCCGGTGCTGCGGACCACCGTCAGCGGCAACGGCGAGGAGGAGCGAACCGGGGACCGCGGCGACGTCGTGTTCCGCTCCGCGGAGTTCGCCCTCGGAGCCTCCCCGACGGCGGCGTTGCGCGCGCTCGCCGCACGCGCGCGGACCACCCTCTACGCGCCGTTGCTGACCGCCTACTATCAGGAGCTGGCGGCGCTGACCGGCCGGCCGGACCTGATCGTGGGGCTGGCGGTGAGCGGCCGGGACGGAACGCTGCCCGACGCACACCGGGTCTTCGGCCCGTTCGCCACGGCCGTACCCGTACGGCCGGCCTCCGACGGGCCCCTCTGTGAAGGGGGCTTCGGCGGTGCGCTGCGCCGCATCGCGGCGGAGGCGGAGGAGGCACGCACCCATGAGGACGTGGTCCCCCGGAGCACCGACGGGTTTCCCCTGACCTCGCAGTTCTTCTTCACCTTCCTCGACTTCTCCGCGCTGGCCCCCGCGGCCGGCGGGACGCTGCGGTTGTCGTGGGAGTCGGGCGACAGTACGTTCCTGCCGCCCGCTGCCACGACGGACGTGTTCATGGCGGTACGGCCCGACGCGGACGGGGTGCGGGTCACGGTCCGGGGCTCGGCGGCGGTGTTCGCACCGGGCACGCTCGACCGTTTCGCCGACTCGGTGCGCCGGCGTCTCATCCGGGCCGCTTCGGGTGGCGGTGGAGTGCCGGACCAGCCCGGAACACACCGGCCCGCGCCGCGCCCCTCCGGTTCGGGTGGCCATCATGGGCCCGGGACGCGGGACACGATGGACGCGGCTCTGGTCGGCTACTTGCCCGCCCCCGGCCATCTGGCGCGCCTGGCGGGTCTGCCCGGGTCGGCACTGCCGCGGGCCGAGCTGCGCGACCTGCTGTTCCCCGACGGCGCCCCGCGTCTGCTGGAGACGGTCCGTACGCCGCTGGGCCGGTCCGGTTTCGTCTGCGTTCCGCTTTTCGCCGACGAGCTCGCGGCGGGCAGCGGGCTGGTGGGGCACACCGCCCGTGCCGTGTCGCTCGCCGCCGCACGGGGAGCGCGCTGTGTGTCCCTGGCGGGGATGATCCCGTCGCTGACCGGATACGGCTTCGACGTGCTGCGGTCCGGGAGTCATCCGGCGGCCGTGACGACGGGGCACGCGGCGACGGTGGTGGCGGTGGTCAGGACGGTGCACGCGGCGCTCGAGGCCACGGGCCGGGATCTCTCGGATCTCGACGTGGCGTTCGCCGGACTGGGTTCGATCGGCGCCTCCTCCCTGGAGCTGCTGCTGTCCCTGGCCGCCCGGCCTCCCCGGCGTCTGCTGCTGTGCGACGTGCGGGGCAGCGGGCCGCGACTGGCCGCGCTGGGACGGCGGTTGCGGGAACGCGGGCTGGTCGGTGCGGGCGGCGTCGAGGTGGCGGAGTCGGAGCGGGTGCTGCCGGACGCGGTCCACGGTGCGGACCTGCTGGTGACGGCGGTGAGCGGCGCCACCGCGGTGCTCGACGTCGACCGGTTGCGGCCGGGGGCCGTCGTGGTCGACGACTCCTTCCCGCACTGCTTCGACACCGAGCGGGCCCTCGTGCGGATGCGGGAACACGACGACGTGCTGGTGCTGGGCGGCGGGCTGCTGCACGTCGGCCGCACCGACCGGGAGGTCGCCGAGGACCTGCCGGCCGTGGCGGCGGCCGGCTATCTCGCCCAACCCTGGATCGAGGGCACCCTGGCGTCCTGCCGCGCCGAGTCCCTGCTGCACGCGGCCGGTCACGAACTGCCGCTGGTGCACGGCCTGGTGGACGCCGAGGTGTCCCTGGCCTACTGGGAGGCCGTGGAACGGGCCGGGGTGTCGGCCGCCCCGCTGCACCTGCTCGGTCACACCGTCGGAGGCGCTCCGGCGGTGTGACCGAAGAGGCCTGCGCGGCCCTCAGACCCCGAATTCCGTCGGTGAGATGTTCAGGGCCGCGCAGGCCTCACGGATGGCGTACTGCTCGGACGCCTCGAAGGTGCCGTCGGCACCGGCGATGACCATGCCGGTCTGGACGACCGCGCGTGCCTCGACGGGCTTCTTCGCCGCCTTGGCGATGTCCTGCAACGCCCGCGCCCTGCCCACCTCGAAGTTGGCCACGAGCTGGTCCACGTGGTCGTTGAACCGCTTGCGGAGCTGGTCCGGCGGGAAGTTCTGCAGGACGTCGTTGGAGACGATCAGCTCCTCCACGCGCTGCCGCTCCGCCGGGTCCACCCGCCCGTCGGCGGCCGCGACCAGCGCGCACATCGCCATGCTGGCGTCCCGGTAGGCGCCGCTCTTGAGCTCCGCCTTCGCCGAGGCGAGCTGGGACTTCAGCAGGCCCATCAGCTGGGCCTTGGAGCCGCCGGAGGACGAACCGCGGGTGGGGCCGCCGGCCGGTGCCGGTCCGGGGTTCCCGTACTGCCCGCCTCCCGCCCGCGCGCCCTGGGACTGCTGCAACGCCCTGGCCTGGTCCTTGACACGGTCCCACATCGCCACTGGTTCCACCTCGGTTTCTGTTGCTGTCTTTCCGCTACCGGTCGTCGGTCCCGGATCTCGCGGTCCGACCGGTCAACGGACGCGGTGGCGACCGTGTTCCCCGACAACAAAAGAAAGGTAAAAACATTTATGGTGGCCGGACGCCTCTGGTTCAGGCTTCGGCACGGTCCGCGGACCCGGGGGTCACCGCGCTCTCGTCGGGGCCGCCCGCTGCGGCGGTGCGCCGTTCGTACCGCAGCGCCGCACCGGTCGCGATCGCGCCGAGGCCCTCCCACACAGCGACGCCGATGAACGCCTCGGGTGCCCGCCCGGTGAGCACGGCGACCGTGAACACCGTGCACGTCAGCAGCCGGAACGGCACCGTCCACCGGAAGAAGGTCCGCCAGTCGGCGAGCGCCGCCAGTATGTAGTAGACGCCCATGTTGAACGCCGCCATCGAGGACGCCGTCACGAAGGCCGGCGTGAGGTCGCCGCCGCCCCGCCCACCCGGGGCCTCGAGGCCCAGCAGCGACAACTGCGCGGCCGGCGCGATCAGGCCCACCGCACCCAGAACGGCGGCGAGTGCTCCGAAGACGGCCATGGTCCAGCCCGAGGCTGAGCGGGGAGTACGCATCCGGCGAGCGTAGTGGTCGGTGGGACCGCCACCGGGGTCACGGTCCCGCCGGAGCCGGTCGGAAATCAGCCCACCGTCCACTTCTGGTTCGCGGCACCCGTGCAGGTCCAGATCTGCAGCCGGGTGGCGTTGGCCGCGTTGTTGCCGGTCACGTCCAGGCACTTGTCGGCCTGGGGGTTGACGATGTCGCGGGCGCCGGTGACGACCCACCTCTGGGCCGCGGTGCCGTTGCAGTCCCACAGATGGACGGGGGTACCGTCCGCCGTGCCGCCCAAAGTGACGTCCAGGCACTTGCCGAGCGCCCGGATCGTGCCGTCACCGCCCACCGACCACCGCTGGGCGGAGGTGCCGTTGCAGTCGTAGAGCTGCACCGGGGTGCCGTTGGCCGTGTTCGCCCCGGCGACGTCGACGCACTTGCCCGCCAGGCCGCGGATCGCGCCGCCGGTCGGCGCGTCACTCGACGTCACCGACACATGGTCGACCACGAGTTGCTGCGGGAAGACGGTCGAGCCGTCCGGGTCCCCGGGCCAGTAGCCGCCCACCGCCAGATTGAGGATCAGGAAGTAGGGTTTGTTGAACACCCACTGCTTCCCGCCCAGGTCGGCGGGGGTGCGCCGCTGGTAGACGTTGCCGTCCACGGACCAGGTGATCGAGTCCGGGGCCCAGTCGACGGCGAAGGTGTGGAAGCCGTCCGCGAAGGCCTGGCCGCCGGGCAGTGTGTAGCCGGCGCCGATGCCGCCCGAGCCGGAGTAACCGGGACCGTGGAGGGTGCCGTGGACGGTGGAGGGCTCGAAGCCGACGTTCTCCATGATGTCGATCTCGCCCGAGTCCGGCCAGTTGACCGGCGTGCCCAGCATCCAGAAGGCGGGCCACATGCCCTGACCGCGTGGAACCTTCATCCGGGCCTCGACGTGCCCGTACTGCGCGGTGAACTTTCCGGAGGTGTTCAGTCGGGCCGAGGTGTACTGGCACGTGCCGTACCAGCACTGGTAGTTGGCCGGGTTCTCCTTGCGGGCGGTGATCACCAGGTGACCCTGGCCGTCCAGGGCGGCGTTCTTGTTGCCGGACGTGTAGTACTGCCGCTCGTGGTTGTTGACGTTGTCGCCGGTCTCGATGTGCCACTTCGAGGAGTCGACGGCCGCGCCGGCGGGCCCGTCGAAGTTGTCCGAGAACGTCACGGCCGCGGGGGCCGCGGCGGTGGTGCCGTCCACCGGTTCCGCCCGGGCGGTCCCGACGGCGGCGGAGGCGACCAGAGCCGCCGACAGGGCGGCCGTCAGCCATCTGCGGAGCGTGCGCGGAGAGGACATGGCTCTCCCTTCCGTGCGGCGGCCCGTACACACGGGTGCGCCGACCGAGGTTGTGGGGGGATAAATGCGTCGCCCCTTGATTTAAGGAGTGAACCAAGAGGGCGTCAATACTTTGGTACAGACCAGCGATTCACCGACATGCCTCGATGCGGTGCGGACGGGAACCGCGCACCGCCTGCACGAGAGAACGACCACACACCGCCGTCGAACATCAAGAGGCCGCACTTCAGGCCTAGTTGCCACGCGATCGCTTCGGCACGAGATTCCGCGAACGTCTCCCGTACGAAAGCGATCCGGCCTCAGTGAGCCATGCCGGACAAGGACTGCGTCCGACGTCATGAGCCGCCGCCGGAAGGCGTACTGGCCGGCCTCACTCGGGCCCTCCTCTGCCGAATCACCGACGGAGCCGCCCGATTCGTCTCTCGCGCGGACGACTTCGGCGAGGAGGCCTGACGGTGTCCCGCCGCTGTCGCACACCCCCGCATGCTCCAGAACGGCGAAGGGGTGCGCTACATTTCGGTCGTTTCGGCCTCCATCGCCTGATGGCCCGTCAGTCCGACACGACGTGGAGCAGAGCCGTGCCGTCCTCCCCCGTCGCCGCCCGGATGACGACGGCGTCGGGCTGGGCACTGGGCGGCCGCCCGTCGCCCTCGCCGCCGCACGAGGTGCTGGAGCCGTTGGAACGCAGCACGATGAGGCAGACCTGCCCGGGGCCTTCGGCTCCGCCCTTGGATCGGCCGTTGCCGGACTTCAGTGCGTACTCGATCCTGTCCGGGCCGACCTCGGTCACGGACAGGGTCGTTGCGCCGGCCGGCCCGTCGAAGCGGATGGTCACCGGCTCGAAGACCGCGATCTCGCAGTTTCCGTCCGAGCAGGCGCCCGTGTCGTGCCCGTCCGCGGCCGACACCGACGGCTGCGCCGAGGCGGAGCGGGGCTCCGACGCCCGGTCGCCGTCCGGGGACTGTGCGCCCACGCCGCCCGGGCCGCCGCAGCCGGCCAGCGCGCCGGCCGTCAGCGCGGCGAGCCCCCGGAGCGCGACCGCCCCTCGCATCCGCGTCGTTCCCGCCCGGTGTGCCGTCGCCTCCATGCTCATGCTGTTCCCGCGCATCCCCGGAACTCTGCCCGGCTTTCGACGTCGCCGTTCGGCCTTCCCGTGCCGCGCCTCGCACATCTCGCGCGGCACGGGAGCGCACCCCGGCGGCCGGTTCAGGCCACGCGGGCGGTTCGCACCACGCGGGGGCGCTCCCTCGCCGAGCGTATCGGCGCGGGAGCGAGCCGGGGGGACGCGCTGACCCGGTATGTCGTCCGGTTCGGGTCCTCGACGGGGTCCCCGAGCTCGATCTTCCCGGCCGCGTGCAGCTCGTCGCAGTCCGAGGTGGGCAGGGCCGCGTAGCAACCGCCCTGGCCGGTGGCGGAGTCGAGCGGGCGCCAGTAGCTGTATCTGCGGCGGCCGTTCGCGTACACCGTGACGAAGGTGGGGGTACGCGGGTCGGCGATGATGCGCATTGCGTCGGTGCCGCCGGTACCGGCCGGGGCGACCGAACTCGCGGGGGCCGCCCGGAGCCCGGTGGTCACCCGTCCGGCGCGCGGACGGTCCTGCATCTGGTTGATGGTGAAGAGCATCGCTGGGGCCTTTCCGGAGCCGGGACTCGAGACCGTCTACCCAGCACGGCGCCGGTGTTGATCTCTTTCATTGATCATTCTGCTCCCTGACACCGACATTAACCCGTCGTCGGTGACTGAAGGTGCTGTTTTCTAGCCTCACTTGGCCGTTCTTCGCCGTTCACGGCCGGATCGACCGGTCCGGCTTCAGCCGGAAGCCTCGGACGAGCATGCCGTCATCGGCTTGTCCGGCTCGACGGTGGCCACCGCCTGGGCGCTCGGTGCGGCGGAGGTGACGCCGATCCGGGGCCGGTTCTGAGGGATGGTGGCCAGGACGATCTGGAGTTCCGTCCAGATGTCGCGGCTCGCGGTGCACGTGACCATCCGGGCCGGTCCGTACTTCCGGATCGCTTCCTGGTGAGGTGATGAGCGGAAGGGGGCCCGGGCGAGCCGGTGGGCGTGACCGATCAGCGGCAGGCCGCCGGGAGCGGTCGGAGTCGGGGCGGACGGCCTCGTCGTGGCGCTCATCGAGCGGATCACTCCTTGTGGGGGCCGTCGAACGCCCACGCATGCCCAAGATCGCGAAGAAGGGTGCTGCGGCAGGCCCTCCTCGGCGATCTCGCACGCGCCGTCGACCGGATGCGGGTTCGCGCATGTCGCGGGAACCTGGAGACATCGCCCGGCTCCGCCCCGGCGCGGTCGTGCGACCCGGGTTGCCCGCCATCGAGCCGAGGAGAGACAGAACCGCAATGCCTTACATCACCGTGGGACGCGAGAACTCCACCGACATCGAGCTCTACTACGAGGACCACGGGGCCGGACAGGTCGTGATCCTCATCCATGGGTACCCACTCGACGGCCGTTCCTGGGAGAAGCAGTGCGCCGCGCTGCTCGACGCGGGGTACCGCGTGATCACCTACGACCGACGCGGATTCGGACAGTCGAGCCGGCCCACGACGGGATACGACTACGACACCTTCGCCTCCGATCTGAACACGGTCCTGGAGACCCTCGACGTCTCGGACACCGTGCTCGTCGGGTTCTCCATGGGCACCGGTGAAGTGGCCCGCTATGTCAGCAGGTTCGGCACGGAGCGCGTCGCGAAGGTGGCCTTCCTCGCCTCGCTGGAGCCCTGCCTGCTGAAGACCGACGACAACCCGGCCGGCGCGGCGCCCCGCGAGTTCTTCGAGGGCATCTCCGCGGCGGTGAGGGCCGACCGGTACGCGTACTACACGTCGTTCTTCAAGGACTTCTACAACCTCGACGAGAACCTCGGCAGCCGGATCAGCCCGGAATCCGTCCGCAACAGCTGGCACACGGCGGCGTCGGGTGGATCCTTCGCCGCGGCGGCCGCGCCGATGACGTGGTTCACCGACTTCCGGGGGGACATCCCCGCCATCGACGTGCCCGCCCTGATCCTGCACGGAACGGCGGACAACATCCTGCCCATCGACTCGACCGGGCGCCCGTTCCATCAGGCGCTGCCGAACGCGGAGTACGTGGAGGTCGAGGGCGCTCCGCACGGCCTGCTGTGGACGCACGCCGAGGACGTCAACCGGGCGCTTCTGTCCTTCCTCGCCAAGTGAGGTGAGTGCCCTTCAGGCCGCGGGCTCCAGGCGGACGCAGCAGCGGCCGGGTTCCGGAGCCAGACGTGCTTCGAAGCCGGTGTCGCCGAGGCCGTCGAGGACACCGCTCAGCAGGTGGAGGTTCATCCCGCAGACCGTCCGGGTGTGCGTGCGGGCCAGCACGTGGAAGGGGCAGTTGCCCAGGACGACGGCGTCGCCCTCGTACCGCGGCTCGAAGCCGTACCGCTCCAACAGGGGGAAGACCTCTTCGTGGCCGTCGGCGCCCATCTGCGCGCCGCATTCCCGTGCGGTGCGGTGCAGGACGTCACGCACCGGCTCGCCGGTGGCGTCGGACTCCTCCACGGCGCGGGCGAGGAGCTGCCCGGCGAGTTCGTAGCGCCGGTCCGGGAGGCTGACGGCGATCTGCTTCGTCGAGCGGCGGTAGAGCTTGGCCGGTCTGCCCGCGCCCGGGCCGGTGCGTCCGCTGCGCCGCGCACGGACCACGTCGAGCAGGGACTCGTCGGCCAGCCGGTCCAGGTGGAAGGCGGCGGTCTGCCGGGCCAGGCCCAGGGCCGCGGCGGCATCGTCCCGGCCCACCGGTTCCGGTTCGCGCACCACGTAGTCGTAGAGCCTCCGGCGGGTGGGCTCGTCGAGGGCGGCGATGGCCGAGACGTCCTGGTCACGCGCATCGTCCTGCTGGTCCCGTACTTCGTCCGTGTCGTCCACGAACACCAGTGTAAAACCCACAGGCATTGACTAAAGAAGGAAACGGAGCTTCTATCGATAATGGAAGTTGTCGATAGAAGCTCGACAGGACGACAGAAGGAGGGGCCATGGCCGCCCCCAGTACCTCCAGTTCCAGCAGCACCTCGGCCGCACCTCGGCGGGCCGCGCTCGCCGACCCCGGCTACCAGGCCTTCGTGATCCTGCGCACCGGTTTCACCGTGGCCCCGATCCTGTTCGGTCTGGACAAGTTCGCCAACCTGCTCGTCGACTGGCCCGCCTACCTCGCGCCGTGGATCAACGGCCTCGTCCCGGGCAGCGCTCAGTCGGCCATGTACGCCGTGGGCGTCATCGAGATCGTGGCCGGCGTCGTGGTGGCGCTCGCGCCGCGCTTCGGGGGCTGGCTGGTCGCCGGCTGGCTGGCCGGGATCATCGTCAGCCTTCTCACCATCCCCGGCTACTACGACATCGCCCTGCGCGACTTCGGCCTGCTTCTCGGCGCGGTCGCGCTCGCCCGGCTCGCCCAGCGCTACCACGGCGCCCGGGCCTGAGGTCAGCACAGCACGCGCAGCGCTCCGGGCAGGACTCTGAGCGTCACGGGGAGAAGGGCGTCGACCTCGCCGTCCGCACCGTAGGGGACTTCACGGTCGGCGGTGACATGAATCTCCCGGCCCCGCTCCACCCGTACCTGGGGCCGGTGGACGTGGGCGCCCGTCCTCAGGTCGTTCATCAGGGCGAAGAACAGGCGCCGGGGCGCGTCCTCGATCATCACGATGTCCAGCAGCCCGTCGTCCACCCGGGCGTCGGGCGCGATGACCCGGCCGGAGCCGTAGTAGCCGGAGTTGGCGGCCACCACGGTGTAGCCGGTGTGCGCGTGCTCCTCGCCGTCGATCGTGACCCGGTAGCGGGCCGGCCGCCAGGTGGCGGCCGCCCGCAGTCCGCCGGCGTAGTAGGAGGCGGCGCCCCGCAGCAGTCTGCTGCGGTTGGCGTGGCGGTTGGCGAGCGCGTCCACTCCGGCGTACACGCTGCCGAGGACGACGGTGCGGTCGTGGACGGCCGATTCGACCTCGATGGTGTCGACGTGCCGCGGTTCGCTCTCCAGCAGTATCCGGGCCAGGGCCGACGGTTCGGTGGGCAGTTCCAGGGCCCGTGCGAAGTCGTTGCCCCGGCCGGCCGGCACCAGGCCGAGCGTGGCACCGGTCCCGCTGAGGGCGCCGCCGACGCCTCCGGCGATGCCGTCCCCGCCGACGGCCAGCACCACCCGCCCCCGCTGCCCGGCGTCCCGGGCCAACTCCTGCGCGTGGGCCAGACTGCGGCTGTACTCCGTGTGCAGTTCGGCCCCGGCCTCCCGGAGCTGTCGCGCGAGGGCGAGCAGCGCGGCCGCTCCGGTGGATCCGCCCGCGGTGGGGTTGACGACGGCGGTGAACTGTCGCATCGGGTTGCCTCCGGGCGGGCCGACGGGATGGAGCGGGATGGTCCTCTGACGGATGACGGCGCTTCGGTTCAGTCGGCGGGCAGGAGGACGCCGGGGTTGAGCACTCCGGCGGGGTCCAGGCTCCGCTTCACCGCGCGCAGGGCGTCGGCGCCCAGCGGGCCGGCCTCGCGGACGTACCAGTCCCGGTGGTCGGTGCCGACACCGTGGTGGTGACTGATCGTGCCGCCGGCGGCGAGGATCGCCTCGTTCGCGGCGTGCTTGGCGCGCGTCCAGTGCGCCACCGGGTCGCCGTCGCCCTGTGCCGACACCACGGTGAAGTACAGGGAGGCGCCGTTCTCGTAGACGTGGGAGATGTGGCACATCACCAGGGGCGGGGTGCCGGCCTCGGTGAGCGTGGCGGTGAGCGCGTCGCGGACCGCGGTGTACAGCTCGGGGATCCGGGACCAGAACGTCGCGGTCTCCAGCGTCTCGGCCAGGGCCCCGGCGTCGAGCAGGGAGTCGCGCAGGTAGGGGGCCGAGTAGCGGCCGTGGGCCCAGCGGCGGCCGGGCTCCTCCCCCAGCGGTGTCCCACCGCACGCGCGCAGGACGGCCGCGGCCTTCTCCCTGCGGTACGCGGTGTCCTCCTCCGTGCCCTCGTAGCCGGCGACGGCCGTGCATCCGGCGGACTGCGGGGTGCCGGAGCCGATCGCGTCCGGTTGGGCGAGGCCGATCAGCGTCTCTGTCTCGTCGGACAGCCGCAGCACGGTGGGGCGCGGCCCGTCCTGGGCGAGGCGGCGCAGCGCGGCGGTGCCCTCCTCGAAGGAGTCGAACCGCCAGCCCTCGTGGACACGGGCCTGCGGGAGAGGACGGATCCGGACGGTCACCGACGTGATGACGCCGAAGGCCCCCTCGGATCCCAGGACGAGCTGGCGCAGGTCGGGCCCGGCCGCCGAGCGCGGGGCCCGGCCGGTGTCGAGGGTGCCTTCGGGGGTGGCGAGGGTGAGGGAGAGCACCATCTCGTCGAAGCGGCCGTACCCGGCGGACGCCTGGCCGCTGGAGCGGGTCGCGGCGAAGCCGCCGATGGTCGCCCACTCGTAGGACTGGGGGAAGTGGCCGAGGGTGAAGCCGTGCTCGGCGAGCAGCGCCTCGGCCTGCGGGGCGCGCAGGCCGGGTTGCAGGGTGGCGGTGCGGGAGACCGGGTCGAGGGCGAGCAGGGCGCCCATGCGCCGCAGGTCCAGGGCGACGAAGGTGCCCCGCCGACCGGGGGCGAGACCGCCGACCACGGAGGTGCCGCCGCCGAACGGCACCACGGACAGGCGCTGTTCGGCGCAGACGCGCAGGACGGCGAGCACCTCGTCGTGGTCGGCGGGGTACAGGACGGCCGCCGGGATGTCGGTGACGTCGCCGTGCCGGATCCGCAGCAGGTCGGGGGTGGACTTGCCGCGCGTGTGCCGGATCCGCGTCTCCGGGTCGGTACGCACATGGTCCTCACCGCCCAGCGCCTCGACCAGCGCGCGGTGCGCGGTGGACGCCAACCGGGGCTCGGGCACGGCCACTTCCTCGAGGGTCACCGGTCCGGCCGCGCACGGCTCGACGCCGAGCAGATCGCGCAACAGCCCGATCACCGTGTCGGGCAGCGGCGTCGCCCTGGCCGGGTCGCCCCAGCCGCTCCACAGCATGTCCATGACTGTCGTCCTCACCGGTCGGTTCGAGCGTCGATATGAGCGATGCCGTCGCCGACGGCCTCTCCAGTCGTTACACTGTTACACATGACGCCTATTCGTCACAACCGTTCGGACAACGACGCCGTGCTCGACGCGGTGCGCGACTGCGTTCTGGCCGTCGGGGTCCGCCGCACCACACTGACCGACGTGGCCCGCCGCGCCGGGGTCTCCCGGATGACGCTGTACCGACGATGGCCCGATGTGCGCTCGCTGGTCGGGGACCTCATGACCCGGGAATGGATCGACGTGGCCACCGGCGCCGTCCCCGAGCGCCGTCCGGACGTCACCAGCCGGGACCGCATGGTCGACGGACTGGTGGCGGGGGTGCGCGCCTTCGGCGGGCACCCGCTCTTCCGGAAGATCGTCGACGTGGATCCCGAACTGCTCTTGCCCTATGTGCTGGACCGTCGCGGAGCGAGCCAGGTGGCGTTGCTGGAACTGCTGGCCGACAACGTGCGCGAGGGGCACGCGGACGGATCGGTGCGCACCGGTCATCCCGAACGGCAGGCGCGGTCGGTACTCCTGATCGTCCAGTCCTTCACCCTGTCCCTGCGGACCATGACCGACGAGGACGACCCCGACCTCACTTCCGAGGCGCTCCTCGCGGAACTGCGCGACATCCTGGAGAGGACCCTCACACCATGAACGCCCTCACCGGACCGGCCTCCGCCTCGTCCCTGTCCGCCGGGCGCCGGGACCGTGAACTGACCGAGACCGTGGGCGGCCCGGCCGTCGACGTCCTGGTCGTCGGTCTCGGCGCCACCGGCGCCGGGACCGCTCTGGACGCCGCGGCCCGCGGTCTGAGCGTGGTGGCCCTCGACGCCCACGACCTGGCCTTCGGCACCTCCCGCTTCAGCAGCAAACTCATCCACGGCGGGCTGCGCTACCTCGCCTCCGCCCAACTGGACGTCGCCCACGAGAGCGCGGTCGAACGCGGGGTGCTGATGCAGCGCACCGCCCCCCATCTGGTGCACGCCCAGCCGTTCGTCCTGCCCCTCACCCCCCTGGTCTCCCGCGGTCAGGCCGCCCTGGCCCGCGCCGGTTTCCGGGCCGGGGACGCCCTGCGGCTGGCCGCCCGCACCGCGCGGGCGACTCTGCCGGCGCCGCGCCGGATCTCGGTGACCGAGACCCGTCACCTGGCCCCCGCCGTACGGGGCCACGGGCTGCGGGGCGGCCTGCTGTCGTGGGACGGCCGGCTCACCGACGACGCCCGCCTGGTGGCCGCCCTCGCCCGCACCGCCGCCGCACACGGGACGCGCGTCCTCACCCGGCTCCGGGCCCTGGAGCTGACCGCGTCCGGCGCCCGGGTCCGCGACGAACTCACCGGCGAGGAGGGCGAGATCCGCGCCCGCGCGGTGATCAACGCGTCCGGTGTCTGGGCCGGCGGTCTCGTCGACGGCATCCGGATCCGCCCCTCACGCGGAACCCACCTCGTGCTGCGCCCGGACAGCCTCGGCTCGCTCCCGGCCGGCCTGCACATCCCGATCCCCGGGGAGAACAACCGCTTCGTCCTCGTGCTGCCCCAGGACGACGGCCGGGTCTACGTCGGGCTCACCGACGAACCCGTGGACGGCGGCGTCCCCGAGGTCCCCGAGGCACCCGAGACGGACATCGGTTTCCTCCTGGACGTCCTGTGCTCCGTCCTGGACGTCCCGCTGCACCGGGACGACGTCGTCGGGGCCTTCGCCGGACTGCGCCCCCTGCTGGACACCACGGCGGCCGGCGCCGGCACGACGACGAGGACCGCCGACGTCTCACGACGGCACGCGGTCCTGACCTCGTCCGAAGGTGTCGTCACCGTCGTCGGCGGCAAGCTCACCACGTACCGGCGCATGGCCGAGGACGCCGTCGACACCGCCGTCCGCGTCCGCCGACTGCCGGCCGGCCCGTCCCGCACCGCGTCCCTCCCGCTCGTGGGCGCCGCGCCGCCGCACGTCCTCACCGGCCTGCCCGCACCCCGTCGCCTGGTGCGGCGCTACGGGACGGAGGCACCGGCCGTCCACGCCCTCGGCGCGCGGGACACCCGGCTGGGCGAGCCCGTGCTGCCCGGACACCCGGTCACCGGGGCCGAACTGCTGTGGGCCCTGCGGCACGAGGGAGCGCTCGACGAGAGCGATCTGCTCGACCGCCGCACCCGTATCGGTCTCGTCCCCGCCGACCGCGCGGCGGCGCTCCCCGCCGTACGCGAACTCCTGGACGGCGCTCTGCCGCAATGGAGTTGTTGAACGCCCCGTCCCGGGCGGGGACCGCCGTCAACTCCTGTGGACGCCGACCTCACGCAGGGAGTAGCCCCAGTCGGTCCCCCGGTCCAGGAACCGGAGGCGGACGTGGCGGGCCGGTTCCGGGGCGAAGCGGGCCGTGTCGAGGCCGCCGTCCCCCGAGACCGTGGACCAGGCGGTCCGCCAGTGCGAGCCGTCGGCGGAGAGCTCGACGCGGTACGAAGTCCCGTACGCACGCTCCCAGTCGAGCGTGACGCGTCCGACCTCCCGGGTGGCACCGAGGTCGATCCGGAGCCACTGGTCGTCGCTCCAGTCGCTGGCCCAGCGGGTGCCCCGGTCGCCGTCCACCGCCCGGCTGGGAGCGTAGCTGGTGAACGGGTTCCACTCGGTCGAACTGGCGGTCGCCGGGGCGTTCTTGGCGAGACTGACGTCCGCCCGGTGCTGCTCGGAGGCGCCCCAGGTGCCGAGGTAGGACTCGGCGCCCCGGAAGAGGTCGTCCACCACGTCCTGGCCGCCGACGCGCCGGATGTCCTCGATCCAGTCGGGGACGAGTCCGTGGTGCGCGGCTCCGTCGGTGTTCAGGTCCCAGGTGCGCTCGCCGGTGGTCTGCCGGTCGATGACGGACCCGCCGTCCACGCTGCGGAAGGGATACGTGACGGGGTGGGGCGCGTCGGCGCCGCGCGGAGCGGGCCAGCCGCCGACGCCGTTCATGTCGGTGCCGTAGCCGTAGCCCGCGCCGTACTCGTCGCGCACCGCCTCCGTGCGCCGCGCCTCCTCGACGAAGTCCTCGGAGCCGTGCATGTACTGGGCGACGAAGCCGCCTAGGCCGTAGACGCGCTCGGTCCAGTTCAGGTCCATCCAACTGTGCGAGGAGAGCACGCCGGGGTACGACTCGGCCTCGAAGAGGTCGAGCACCCTGCCGGTGGCCTTGACGCTCATGTGGTCGATCTCGAGCATCATGTTGCGTTTCATCATGCCGCGCACCGCGTACTCGCCGAGGTCCGTGAGGCCTCGTACGTTGCACCGGGCGTCCTCGTCGTAGGCGGGGACCTCGACGCCCGCGGGCAGTTCCTCCTCGGCTCCGGGCGCGGCGGCCAGGCCGACGGGGTTGTCGTGCTGGGGGCCCCTGCACTTCTCGGTCCGCCAGAAGGTGCCCGTCGACAGGAACTGCCCGACGTTGATGGCGGTGCCGAGCGCGCCCTCGTCGAAGCGCACCCCGCACAGGGCGTTGTCGAACTTGTGGCACAGGAACATGCTGCGCACGCCGAGGTCGTACAACTCGTCCAGCCCGGCGTCGATGTCGGCCTTGTCGCACTGGGCGATGTCCAGGACCTGCTTGCAGCCGAACGGCTCGGAGGTCTCCACGCCCAGGACGACCGCGAGCTTGCCCTGCTCGACGACCCGACGGGCCTGGGTGCTGTCGGTGACGATCCGGAACCAGCCCTTGCCCGCGCCGCCGTACATCCTGTCGATGTAGGCCTGCATGTCGTAGGTCAGCTTCGCCTGCAGCCGGATCGACGTCATCTCGTCGCAGCCGCGGTCCTTGAAGAAGTACACGGAGCAGATCACGCCGTTGGTGACCAGGTCGTTCACCAGGACCCGCTGCCCGCCGCGCCAGGCCCGCTCGATCCAGGCGTAGTAGTTCTGCTGGTGGGTCAGCGAGTCGTGGGCCGGCCAGTCCTCGAAGGTGGGCCAGCCGACGGGATCGTGTCTGCCGTCACCGCCGTTGGTGATGAAGTCGAAGATCGCGAGCGAGCCGTCGGGGTAGTGCTCGGGGCAGTCCTTGAGCGCGTCGGCGATCCCCTTCTCGGAGAAGGGCTTGCCGCAGATGAGCCGGCCGCCGAAGGCCTCGTCGGACATGATGTGGTTGTGCGCGTCGACGAACCCGCGGACCTCTCCGTGCGCGTCGGTACCGGTGAACGGCTCACCGGTGACGCCGATCCCGGAGTCCGGCGCCGGCCGCGTGGTCGGCTCCCACCAGTCGCCGTCGGCCGCGGAACTGGGCGTGGGGCCGAGGGACATCACGGTGAGCACGAGCAGAAGCAGCGCCGCGAGGGCGACTTGGCGGCGTCCACCGCCGTACCGGCGTCGAGCGGTGATCACGGCCCACGTCCCTCCGTCAGCGGCACGGCCGGCCCACCGGACGGCCCGGGCCGATGACCCGGACTCATCCGATTGTCATGACCGGTACAAAGTATGAGCCGAGCATGGCTACTGGCGCGTAGCGCGTCAAGAGGCCGGGACGAACGGCGGTGGAGCGGGCCCGGGGTCCCTTTTCCCCGGGCGCCGTTACGCCACAGCCGCCCATCGCCCGTGCCCGGTGGGGCGGGCGCCCCCGTCTGCTACCGCTCGGTCCCGGATTCGTAGCGCAGCGAGATGGAGCGCAGGACGTCCGCGGAGGACACGTCCGTGCGACCCGCGTCGTGCACTTCGGCGAGCTGCACGAAGGCGAAGGTCAGTGCGGAGGTGATGTGCACGATGGCGGGCCCCAGCTTCTCGGTGACGATCTCAGCCACCTCGCGGGCGTTCGCGTCGGCCGGCAACTGGATGTGCGGCAGCATCTCTTCGAGAAGCTTGGAGACGGCCCCGCTCCTCATCACCTCGGCGTCCGGGTTCTCTCGGAGTTGCCGCCGCATCTCGAGGGCCTCGGTGAGGATGCCGACGCCCCGCTGCATGATCTCGCGCTGCTCCATGGACACAGCCTAGGGTCTTTCCCGGCGCGCTCCGGTACTCGCGTTCCACCCGTCCGTACCCGGCCCCGCGGAAAAGGAGGCCACGGGTGTGGTGGTCGTGACAGTCGGCCTGGTGCCCCTGGTCACCCGTATCGGCATCAGCATGCTGTTCCTCATCTGTCCCCTGTCGGTCTGGGCGGCGCTGCGGTTCCAGTTGATCGGCAGCTCGCTGTGCGCGCTGTTCGCCTCCGTCATGGCCACCGTCGCGGCCACCGATCGTGCCGGGCCCTTCCAGGGCCTGTCGCGCGAGGAGGTGATGATCGATCTCCAGGTCTTCAACGGAGCGGTGGCCCTGACCTCGCTCCTCCCCTGTCCGCGGTGATCACCGGGCAGCGCGACACCAGACGTTCCGTGGAACGCGCGTGCCAGGAGCTGGTCGAGGTGCTGGAGCACCTCACCGCGGGCGAGAGCCCCCCTGACCGGCCGCTCCCGGACAAGGGCGGAACACAGCGGGCCGAGGTCGACCCGGACCGGGACGAACGCAGTACGGGCGAGTGGACCACGCGACGCGGCACGGGAGAGCGCGGCACCGGCTGGTCGAGCGGGCTGTGGCCCGGCTGCGGGGTGCGGGGCACGCTCCCCGCGGCAGCAGGGTGCCGGTCACGGCGCCGGTGATGAAGGCGGTGAAGATCCGGCCGAGTCCGAGACGTGTACGGCACCGACTCCCCGGCTCGCGTTCACCTGCTCAGTGACCCGGCGTCCCCCATGACGATCACCGGGTGTTGCGCGGGGTCGAGCGCCCGCAGGAGTTGTCTCATGTGCGGTTCCTCCAGGCTCACACAGCCCTGGGTGGGCCCTTGGTGGTCCACGTGCAGCCAGATGCCACCGCCCCGGTCGGCGCCGAGCGGCCGTGTCCGGTCGAGCGGCGAGGTGCCCGGGACGCGGTTGTAGTCGATCGCGATGACGTAGTCGAAGGAGCCGGCGAGCGGCTCCCCCATGAAGCCCGTGCCGCCGATGGCGAATCCCGATGACTCGTCGTACGGCAGCAGGGTGCCCGGGTCGGGCAGCAGGCCTCCCGCGTCGCTGAGGGTGAACACGCCGATCGGCGAGCGGAGGTCGCCCACCCGGTGGTCGTCGGTCCAGCCGTTGAGGGCGTTGCGGGCGGGCCACGGGGTGCCGGCCTTCCACCCCGAGGCGGTACGCCGGTACAGCACGGCCTCGGAGCGGTTCGCGTCCCTGCCCGTGCCGGTGACGACGACGGCCTGGCGGGTTTTCTCGGGGATCAGCGCCAGCGTCCGTGGGCCGAGACCGCCGAGCGGGGCGGGTGCCCCCGTGTCCGCGCCGGCCTCGGACCTGCCCTGTGTGGTGCTCCCGGCGCCGGGGGCTCCGTGCTTCGGCGATCCGGTCTCCGGCGGCCCGGCCACCGGTGGCCCGACCTTGGGCGTGGCGGCCGGGGAGGTGGCGGCCGTGGGCGCGGCGGCCGTCGGGGACTCCCGCGCCGTGCTGCCGCTGATCGCTCCGCAGCCGGTGAGGACCGCCGTCACCAGGAGCGCGACGGCCGACATCGGCAGCCGTCCGCGCACCCGGACGGGGCCGGCGGACCGTCGACCGCCCCGGGACGGAACTCGGGGCCGCCCGTGCTCCGGACCTTCGATCGATGAAGCCATGGGGATCGATGAAGCCATGGGGCTCAGCCTGACTTCGACTTCGTCAAAACGCCTCGCACCCCGCGCGAGTCCGGGCAACGTCCCCCATCTGCGTCGCTGCGGTCGGTCATGACCCGGTGAGGATCGCGACGATCGCCGCGCCCACGCCACTGGCCGCGCCCACCACCGCGGCGGCCACGCAGCGCACCCGCAGCTGCCGGTAGCGGTCCTCGTACTCACCCCGGAGCTCGGCCGCACGGTCGCAGATCCGGACGAGTGAGGCGCGGGAGGCCGCGATCCGCTCGGCGGTGTAGAGGTGCTCCACGTCCTCGCGCTGTGCGGTCGTCAACCACGGCAGTTGCTCGGTGAATCGGCCGGCCTGCCGCTGGGCGTCCTCGACCTCGGCCGCCCACAGCAGGTACCCCTCGAGTTGGTTGAGGCCTCGGGCGCTGTCCTGGATGGGGTTCACATGCTCCTCCACACGCTGGGCTGTGAGATCACTCCTGCCTGTCCCCGGGGGGCTGGATGGCGGAGGTCTCCGGACGGTTGACCTCCCGGTCGTACGCGGCGACCGCCGGGTGGTGCAGGTCGAAGGCCGGGGATTCACTGCGGACGCGGGGCAGGGTGAGGAAGTTGTGCCGCGGCGGCGGGCACGAGGTGGCCCACTCCAGGGAGCGGCCGTAGCCCCACGGGTCGTCGACCTCGATCTTCTCGCCGTACTTGGCCGTCTTCCAGACGTTGTAGAAGAACGGCAGCAGCGACAGGCCGAGCAGGAACGAGGCGATCGAGGAGACCGTGTTCAGCCCGGTGAACCCGTCGGCCGCCAGGTAGTCGACATAGCGGCGCGGCATGCCCTCGGCGCCCAGCCAGTGCTGGACCAGGAAGGTGCCGTGGAAGCCGATGAACAGCGTCCAGAAGGTGATCTTGCCGAGCCGCTCGTCGAGCATCTTGCCGGTGAACTTCGGCCACCAGAAGTGGAAGCCGGCGAACATCGCGAAGACCACGGTGCCGAACACCACGTAGTGGAAGTGCGCCACCACGAAGTACGAGTCGGTGACGTGGAAGTCCAGCGGCGGCGAGGCCAGGATGACCCCGGTCAGACCACCGAACAGGAAGGTGACCAGGAAGCCGACGGACCAGAGCATCGGGGTCTCGAAGCTCAGCGACCCCTTCCACATGGTGCCGATCCAGTTGAAGAACTTCACCCCGGTGGGGATGGCGATCAGGAAGGTCATGAAGGAGAAGAACGGCAGCAGCACCGCGCCGGTGGCGAACATGTGGTGCGCCCACACCGTCACCGACAGACCCGCGATCGCGATCGTCGCGCCGATCAGGCCCAGATAGCCGAAGATCGGCTTGCGGCTGAAGACCGGAATGACCTCACTGACGATGCCGAAGAACGGCAGCGCGATGATGTACACCTCGGGGTGACCGAAGAACCAGAACAGGTGCTGCCACAGCACCGGCCCGCCGTTGGCCGCCTCGAAGACCGTTGCGCCGAACTTCCGGTCGTACTCGAGCGTCAGGAGCGCGGCGGCCAGCACCGGGAAGGCGAGCAGGACCAGGACACCGGTGAGCAGCACGTTCCAGGTGAAGATCGGCATGCGGAACATGGTCATGCCGGGGGCGCGCATGCAGATGATCGTGGTGATGAAGTTGACCGAGCCCAGGATGGTACCGAAGCCCTGGAAGGCCAGACCCATGATCCACAGGTCGGAGCCGAGGCCCGGCGAGCGGACCGCGTTCGACAGCGGACTGTAGCCGGTCCAGCCGAAGCTGGCGGCCCCGTCCGGGGTGAGGAAACCGCTGATCGCGATCAGCGAGCCGAACAGGAAGAGCCAGTAGGCGAGCATGTTCAGCCGCGGGAAGGCGACGTCGGGGGCGCCGATCTGCAGCGGCATGATCCAGTTCGCGAATCCGACGAACAGCGGCGTCGCGAACATCAGCAGCATGACCGTGCCGTGCATCGTGAACGCCTGGTTGTATTGCTCGTTCGATACGATCTGCAGCCCCGGCCGGGCGAGTTCGGCGCGCAGGACCAACGCGAGGATGCCACCGAAAATAAAGAATCCGAATGCTGTCGTGAGATATAGCGTGCCGATGGTCTTATGATCAGTCGTGGTCAGCCATGCGACGACGACTTTCCCGGGGCGCCTTCGCCGGACCGGTAGTTCGTCCTCGTAAATGTCCGACTCGAGTGAGTCCGACGCACTGTGCACCGCCACTGTTCCGCTCCTTGCTCATAAGCCCAGAATCCCTCCGGCAGGATTCCGCAATCGCGGCCATAGTTGTAAGACCCGTACCCGGCCCGGCGCGTCGCGGTGTGTGCCGACCGGCCGGCGGCCCACGCGCCGGTCGGGACGACTCTCCAGGACTCCGGGACGAGCCGCCAGGTGACGGGGCCGTTCGGCGCAGCGGGCGTCACTGCTGTGGGTGGCCGACCTCCACCGGGTCGAACGTGATCCGGGTGCGGGCTCCGCCGTCGGCCCACCCCACCTCGATCGCTGCCCCGTCCACCCGGATCTCCCGGACCGCCTCCGACAAGGGCCCGGGGTCCGCCGCGGCGGTCAGGCTCGCCAGGCTGACGTGGACGGACGTGCCGCCGGCCCGGCCGGTCAGCCGTGGTACCCGCGCCCAGCGGGTGAAGGCCGTGCCCTGGGGAGCGCGGACCAGGACCGGGGCGGGACCGTCCCAGCCGTACAGGCCGTGCAGGGACGAGACCGGCGGCTCGTCGGGGCCGGTGGCCCAGCCGGTGTGGGTGACACGGGAGTCCACCGGCGCCCCCACCACCCGGTGCACCCTCGGCTCGTGGCGGCCGTGGGCCACCGTGACGCTCTCCATCCGCAGGCCCGGCACCATCGGCGGGCCGTCGCCGAACACCGGCTGGTGCCAGGAGGCCGCCCAGCCCCACCCCTCGCCGTGTCCGGCGCCCAGCGGGTGGACGCGGCGGCGGGCACTGGGACGGCCGCCGACCACCGCGGACAGATGGTTGTCGGCGATGTTCCCGATCGCGGTCGGACCGGTGCGGGTCGAGTAGGCCTGGCGCCCGTAGTGGGGGTCGTCCTCGGCCGCCGACTCCTCCTGGTGCGGGCTCACATGGTGGCTGCCGTGATGGTGCAGCCGGACGACTCCGTCGGCCCGGGTCGCCTGGACGAGCAGTCCGGGCGCGGGCAGGGCGAGCACGCGGTCGCGCTCCTCCGGGGGCAGTTCGAAGGGGACGCTCATGCGAGGAAGGACACCCTTTCGCGGCGTACGGGGTGGAGGAAGCCGTCGCCGGCGGCCCAGCGCGCGATCTCCAAGAGCGCAAGATCGGCCAGGCGGCGCAGCTCGTTGCCCTGGGAACCGGCGAGGTGGGGGGTGAGCAGCACGTGCTCGCAGTGCCACAACGGGTGGTCGGACGGCAGGACTTCGGGATCGGTGACGTCGAGCACGGCACGGATGCGGCCGGCCGGCACGGCGTCGGTGAGTGCGTCCTGGTCGACGACGGCACCGCGGCCGTGGCCGCCGGTGCGCGCAGCCGAGCGCCCCGGTCCCCGGGCCTGTCGGTGGGGCCGGTCCGCCGGGACCGGTGTCCGGGGCGCTCGGCGTCCACGTCGCGGCCTCCGCCAGCGGATGCTCCTCGGCGAGGCGGGCGCCGCACTCGTGGTCGGAGCAGACCGAGCCCCTCGCGTACAGGGCGCTGCCCGGCCGCGGCCGCCGCTCCATCAGCGCTGTGGGCACGTCCAGCGCGGCCGACCAGGAGGCCGACGGCGCCGTCCGCGAGGGCTCGCTCCGCCAAAAACCGTTCGGCGCCCGCCACAGGGGCGCGGTGCCGGCCGTCATGACGATCGCTCGGTCACCGCGGTCGGTCCGTCGCGGTCACCTCGACGGCGAGGTCGTTGTCGACGGTGTAGTAGGGGCGCAGGACGGCTCCGCCGACCGCGGACGCCGGGTAGACGCACACCGTCTTGCGGTCGGCCATGTCGTCGAGGAGCCGACTGATCCGGACCGACGGGGCGTCGGCGGCGGGCCGCAGGAAGGCGTCCCAGACCTGGTTGCCGGCCGCCGCGGCCGCCAGCTCCGCGAAGGGCACGGAGAAGTCGAACGCGTCGCCCTCGGCCCGCGGCCGGTAGCCGCGCACGGTGGTCCTGTCGCCCCGAAGCCGGAGCACCACCTCGGCGTCGTCGGTGAGTTCGGCGCCGTACAGACGCGCGCGGACCGTCATCGCACCGTCGGTGAGGTCGAGCCGGCCGGCCTCCGCGTGGGCGGTGCGCAGCCAGGCCCGGACCGCGAGGAAGCCGTCCTTCGTGGCGTAGGGCACCCGGACCGCCACCGGGGACGGCCCGACCCGGAGTGTTCCGTCGACGAGCGCGCGCAGGTCCCGCAGGCCGGGGCGCAGCCGCTCCCGTCCGGCGTCCGGCTCCCTCAGCAGATACGCGTCCCAGCGGCCCTCCGTGAGTTCCGGTCGCGGTGCGAGCACCGCCCGAACGTCTCCGTCGTCCCCGTGGGGTTCGAGGTCGAGGAAGTGCGCCGGCCGCTCCGGCCGGTTCTTCTTCGGCCGTGGTACCAGTGCCAGTCGAGGGCGGCCGGGCGATCGGAGCCGGAGGCGGAAGGTGATCCGGCCGTCGGTGTCGACGGTGCAGTGGGCGCGCAGGTCGTCCGTGTCCCGCCGGGTGCTCATCGGTGTCCCTTCCGAAGGGTGCGCAGCGCGTCGGACGCGGCGGCACGGGCGAGGTCGGCGGCGGCGTGGCCCCGACCGGCCAGGGCGCGGTGTGTGCGGCCGTCCTCCGGTGCGAGGCGCCGGCCTGCGCTTCGGGCCGTCACGGCTTCCCGGGCCAGGCGTTCCGCCTGCGCCACGACGGGGCCGGGTGCGTAACGGCGGGCGTTGTCGAGGGCCGCCCCGCCCATGCGGCGGCGCAGTTCGTCGTCGCGGACGAGGTCCAGCAGGGCCGCGCCGAGAGCGGTGGCGTCCCCGACCGGCACCAGTCTGCCGTCGACTCCGTCCTTGATGATCTCACCGGGTCCATAGGGGCAGTCGGTGCTGACGACGGGCAGTCCGCACCGCATCGCCTCGACGATCGTCATGCCGAACGACTCGAAGTCGGACGCGGCCACGCCGATCGAGCCCTTGACCCATTCCGCCTCCATGGGGGTCGCCGAGCCCATGAGGAAAACGTTGTTCCACAGGCCGAGCGACTCGATCAGGCGCCGCAGCCCGGCCTGTTCCACGCCCTTTCCGTAGATGCGCAGCTGCCAGTCCGGGTATTCGGCCGCGACCCGGGCGAACGCCTCGATGATCAGGTCGTACCGCTTCACGGGAGTCAGCCGACCGGCCGCGATCACCAGCTTGGCGGTGCCGTCCGCGGCGGGCAGCCCGGGGTCGGGGACGCTGTTCGGGAGGGCCTCCACCCGTACCCCGGGCAGCCGCATCTTGCGCCGGTAGGCGTCGGCGTCCGCCTCCGTGACGGTGGTGAGCACGTCGAGCCGCCGGTAGGCGCGGCGCAGGGCGGTGCGCAGTTTCGGCGGGTGGTTGTCGAGGGTCAGGTGTTCCTGACCGATGCGTACGACGTGCCGCGGGGCCTGGAGCGCGAGGTGCACGTTGAGTCCTGGCCGGGTCCCGATGACCACGTCGGCGTCGATGCCCTCCAGGCACTCGGCGATCCGCTGGTCGGTCAACTCGCTGTACTGGTGGTAGCGGTACTCGGCTGAGGGGAACACCTTCGCCGGTCTGCGGTGCCGGGGATCGTCCCGTTCCCGCCTGAGATCCACCAGGGCCCGCAGCCTCACTGCGGGGTGCGGGGTGAGGTGGGGGCGCTCCCGGTGCCGTAACACGGAGACGATCTCCACGTCGTGACGCTCGGCCAGTGCCTCCGCGAGGTTGAACGTGGTGGTGATCGTGCCTCCGATCCCGTAGGCGTTGTGGATCAGGAAAGAGATCTTCATGGCGGACTAGACCGCCTGAAGCGCTCGGAAGTTGTCTGTTGTTATTACTTTGTTGGTGTCGGTTTCGCCTCGTCACCGCTGCCGGGAAGGGCCGTCCGAAGGACTCGCGGCGCCGGGCGAGGTGATCCGCAGGCCGGGGCGGCGCCGGTGCACGGTCAGATAGGTCAGTCCCTCGTCGCCGGCGGCGAGACTCCGCGTGGAGCCGTGCGGCAGCCAGATCAGGGTGCCCGCGCGCAGGGACTGCGTGCCGTCGGGCGCGGCCAGCGAGCCCTCGCCCGCCAGGACGAGCAGGAGGACGTCGAGATCGGGCTCGCGGTGGGTGTCGACCCGTCGGCCGGGCGGGATGCGTACGACATTGGCGTCGAGCTGCCGTCCCGGCTCCGCGAGCCGCCACAGGGCGCCGGCCGACGCGTCCTCGAGCGCCGCCAGCGCCGCGGTGTCGCACAGCGTCCGCGGCAGTGGGAGGTCGCCGTCGTGCTCGGTGGCGTCGTCGCCGTCTGCCGTCATCGGGTGTCACCGTCCTGTGCGCAGGGGACCTCTCAAATAGGAATCTAGCATGCACATTTAACGTGTCCGGACCCGTGACGCCGGTAGCGCAGCAGGCGCATCGCCGCGTCGTCGCCGGGCGGCCCGCCGGTGTGCCGGCCCAGGTCCTCGCGCAGTGCCTCCAGGGCCCGGTGCGTGTCGGGCTCCTCGAGCAGATACGTTCGCTCGCCCACCGGAGGCGGCTCGCGTCATGGGTGCGACATGTGCGTCCGGTGGGGCGAAAGGAGGAAGGAAAGTGCGAAAACGTCGGCCGCCGGGCCCCTGTTCTTCGGATTTTGCACTGTGCAATGATCCTGCAGGGGTCCTGGTGCGAGTCGGCTGTGGTGTCGTCGGCGGGCTCCCGCACCGGAGAGGAACGAACCGACGTGACCGCGCAGCGACCGGAGAACGGCGAGACGCCGGAGGGCGGGGACGGCACCCCGTCCCTGCCGGACGAGGTCTGGCAGCGGTTCCTCACGGACAACGAGCGTGCCATTCGCGCCTCCGCCCCCGTCGAACCCTCCGCGTCGCAGCGGGCGGCGGGGAGGCAGCCGCAGCCGGCCGGCGCCGCCGCCCGCTGCGACACGGAGGGGCAGGCGGACGACACCACGGCCTTCGTCGGTGACCTGTGGCACCCCGAGGACCCGTGGGAGGGGCCCTCGTGGCGGAGTCTGGACGGCAGGGCCAGAGTGCGCCGGGTCTGCCGGGTGATCGGCGCGGCCGCCGCGATCGCGGTGGCCCTGGGCGCCTGGTCCCTGCTGTCCACCGGGGCGGGCACACCGCGCCAGGGGCCCGGCGACACCGTGCTGCAGCAGTCGGAGGACATCCCCGCGGAGCTGCCCACGGCGACGTCGCCGCCGACCGGACTGGCCTCTCCTTCCCCGACCACGTCGGCGGTCCAAACGGGCTGACGCGTGGCCGGCCCCTCGGCACGAGGGACCGGCCACGCGGGACCGCTCAGCCGCCCAGCGCCGACAGGACCACCGTCCTGGCCTCCTCCTGCACCCGGCGGAGGTGGTCGGGGCCCTGGAAGGACTCGGCGTAGATCTTGTACACGTCCTCGGTGCCCGAAGGGCGGGCCGCGAACCAGGCGTTGGCCGTGGTCACCTTGATCCCTCCGATGGACGCGCCGTTCCCGGGGGCCTCGGTGAGCACCGCGGTGACCGTCTCCCCGGCAAGGGTGTCGGCGGTGACCTGCGCCGGGGAGAGCTCCGCCAGACGGGCCTTCTCCTCCCTGGTCGCCGGGGCGTCGATCCGCTCGTAGGCGGGCTCGCCGAAGCGCGCGGTGAGAGCGGCGTAGTGCTCGGAGGGGGTCTTTCCGGTGACCGCCGTGATCTCGGAGGCGAGCAGCGCGAGGAGGATGCCGTCCTTGTCGGTGGTCCACACCGAACCGTCGCGGCGCAGGAAGGAGGCGCCGGCGGACTCCTCCCCGCCGAAGCCGAGGGTGCCGCCCGCCAGTCCGTCGACGAACCACTTGAAGCCGACGGGCACCTCGACCAGTTCGCGCTTCAGGTCGGCGGCGACGCGGTCGATCATCGCGGACGACACCAGCGTCTTGCCCACAGCGGCCCCGGACGGCCACTGCTCGCGGTGTGCGTAGAGGTAGTGGATGGCGGTGGCGAGGTAGTGGTTGGGGTTCATCAGGCCGGCGTCCGGGGTGACGATGCCGTGCCGATCGGCGTCCGCGTCGTTGCCGGTGGCGATGTCGAAGCGGTCCCGCTGCGCGATGAGGGAGGCCATGGCGTGCGGCGAGGAGCAGTCCATGCGGATCCTGCCGTCCCAGTCCAGGGTCATGAACCGCCATGTGGGGTCGGTGAGCGGGTTGACCACGGTGAGGTCCAGGCCGTGCTGTTCGGCGATGCGGCCCCAGTAGGCGACGGACGCCCCGCCCAGCGGGTCGGCGCCGATCCGGACGCCGGCCGCCCGGATCGCGTCCAGGTCCAGCACACTGGGCAGATCGGCGACGTACGCCCCCAGGAAGTCGTGGCGGCCGGTGCCGGGGGCGGCCAGGGCACGGGCGTAAGGGATGCGCCGGACGTCCTTCAGACCGCCGCGGATCAGGGCGTTCGCCCGGTCCTGGATCCAGGTGGTCGCCTCGGAGCCGGCGGGACCGCCGCTGGGCGGGTTGTACTTGAAACCGCCGTCGGCCGGCGGGTTGTGGGAGGGAGTGACGACGACGCCGTCGGCGAGGCCCGCGGTGCGGCCCCGGTTGTGGGTGAGGATCGCGTGCGAGACCGCGGGGGTGGGCGTGTATCCGTCGGCGCTGTCGATGAGCACGGTGACGCCGTTGGCCGCGAACACCTCCAGGGCGGTGACCCTGGCCGGCTCGGAGAGCGCGTGGGTGTCGGCGCCCAGGAAGAGCGGGCCGTCGGTGCCCTGCCCCGCACGGTATTCGCAGATGGCCTGGCTGGTCGCGGCGATGTGGTCCTCGTTGAACGCGCCCGCCAGGGACGAGCCGCGGTGCCCGGACGTCCCGAACGCGACGCGCTGCCCGGCCTCCTCCGGATCCGGACGCACGGCGAAGTACGCCGTGACCAGCCGAGCGACGTCGACGAGATCCTCGGGGCCGGCCGGACCGCCCGCTCTCTCGTGCTGCATGTGCCCACTCCTTGGCAGGGTTGAATGTGCGCTTGCGGACACATCCTTCCCCTTCGGGGCCGCACCGCGCGAGTGGAACCGCCCCGGGTCAGATGCGTCCGCCGGTCATCCGCGTGAGAGGACCCTGGGTGTGGCGCCCCGCACGGCGGCCCACCGCGTAGGACGCGGCGCTCAGTACGGTCAGGCCGGCGCCGACACCGGCGGCGACGAGCTTGCGGTTCGACAGGACCGTCCAGGCGGTCGCCGCGGTGGCGGCGACCTGACCCGAGGTGGCGACGACCGCCCTGCGGCCCGCCTCGACTCCCCTGGCCGCGCTCTGCACGGCGCCGTTCGCCGCTTCGGCCGCCCGCTCCGCGCCCGACTTGGCCGCTGACGCCGCGTCACCGGCCTTGCCGGCGGCGTCGGAGGCCGCCCGCTCGGCGGGGGCGGTCGCCTTCTCCGTGACGTTCTGTGCCTTGGACGCGGCGGTCCGGGTGGAGATGGTCTTCTGATTCGGGCTCTTGTTCTGTTCACTCATGGAAACCGACTTGCCGCTGAGTCCCGCGGCAAACCCGCCCGGTCGCCCGGACCGGTCTGCGCGGTGTGGTGAGGCCGCAGGCCGAGCAGCGCCGGGAGGCTCCGGCAGCGGGGACCTTGACCAGGGTGCCG
>NZ_JAESIF010000247.1:0-1067 GCF_016757295.1 Streptomyces sp. M2CJ-2
TCACGATGTCCGGCACGAGGCGTTCGACTTCACATCACACTTCCGGGAGGACCTCTACGCCTGCCTGACCCGGCGTGGTGACACCCTGTTCGAGCTCTGCGACGCGATGCTCTGCGAGAACGGGCCGGTGACCTCGCCGGTGGACCTGACGCTGCTGGCCGAACACCGTCGCGGACACGGCGCGCTCTACGACGCGCTGAACCACGGCCGCATCGACGCCGCCCGGTTGCGCCGCGCGCTGGCCGTGCTCCCGCAGCCCAAGGCCGCCGACAACCGGCTCGTCCTCGCCGTCGACGTCAGCCACTGGCTGCGACCCGACGCCCCGTGCAGCCCGGACCGCCTGTTCTGCCACGTCTACGGACGCAGCGGACGCTCCAGTGACCAGCTGATCCCGGGCTGGCCGTACTCGTTCGTCGCCGCTCTGGAGAGAGGACGCACCTCGTGGTGTCAGCTGCTGGACGCGCTCCGTCTCGGCCCCGACGACGACGTCGCCGCGGTGACCGCCCGCCAGGTGAGCCGGGTGGTGGCCGACCTGATCGACGGCGGCCAGTGGGAGGACGGCGACCCGGACATCCTGGTCGTCTTCGACGCCGGCTACGACGCCCCGCGCATGGCCTACCTCCTCAAGGGCCTGCCGGTGGAGGTCCTGGGGCGGATGCGCGCGGACCGGGTGATGCGCAGGCCCGTCCCTGCCACCTGGACACAGCCGAGGCAGGGAGGCCGGCCGCCGAAGCACGGTGCGGAGTTCCGCTTCGCCAGGCCCGACACCTGGGGCGAGCCGGACCAGGCGACGGTGCAGGTCACCGACCGGTACGGCACCGCCCGGGCGATGGCCTTCGACCGCCTCCACCCGAAGCTGACCACCCGCAGCGCGTGGATCGACCACACCGGTGAACTCCCCCTCATCGAGGGCACTGTGATCCGACTCGAAGTCGACCACCTGCCCGGCGGCCAGGACCCGCTGCCCGTCTGGCTGTGGTCCTCGAAGACCGGCATGACCAGCGAGGATGTCGACCTGCGCTGGCAGGCGTTCTTGCGCAGATTCGATCTGGAGCACACCTTCCGCA
>NZ_JAESIF010000248.1:0-1066 GCF_016757295.1 Streptomyces sp. M2CJ-2
CTGTCCATGAACTGATCGTCAGGGCGGCGGAGCGGAATCGGTGAAGCCGTCCGGACGAGCAGGACCTCTTGGTAGCAACAGCGGTGTCGAAGCCGGCCGCCGCACCAAGAGGTCCTGTCATGCCGTTGTACGCCACCGCGCCGTCCCCTGTCTCCGCAGTTGAGGAAGTCGATTGCTCCTGCGTCGCCTGTCGGTTCGGCCACGGTGCCGACCGCCCTGCCCGTCCGCGCCGCTACACCACGGACATGACGGACGCGGAATGGCAGGCCCTTGCGCCGCTGCTGCCCTGGCCGGCCTGGCTGGACGGCAACGGCGGCCGCCCGGAGGAGTACTGCCGACGCCTGGTCATCGACGCCATCTGCTACGTCGCCGACAACGGCAACAAGTGGCGCAACCTGCCCGCCGACTACGGCATTGGCTGGAAGAGCCTGCACGCGATCTTCACCCGGTGGAGCCGGGACGGCTTCACCCTCGCCCTCCACAACGACCTGCGCGAGAAGGTCCGCGAGGCCGAAGGGCGTGAGCGGGAGCCGTCCGCGGCGGTCATCGACTCGCAGTCGGTACGGGCCGCGGAGACCGTCGGCGCCGGCAGCCGGGGGTGGGACGCGGGCAAGAAGGTCGGCGGCCGCAAGCGCCACGTGATCGTGGACACCATCGGCATGGTCCTGGTCGTGCTGGTGACTGCCGCGAACGTGCAGGACCGCGACGGCGCCCGCCCGGCGCTGGAGTTCCTCCGCGACCTCTACGAGCGGATCGTCCTGGTGTGGGCCGACGGCGGCTACGCGGGCAGGCTCGTAGATTGGGCCAAAGATAAGGTCCAGGTCACGCTGGAGATCGTCAAGCGCAGCGACGACGTGCAGGGCTTCGTGGTGCTCCCGAGGCGTTGGGTGGTCGAGCGCACTCTGTCGTGGATCTGCCAGCGCCGCCGGTGCGTCCGCGACTACGAGCGCTTACCGGAGCACCACGAGGCCATGGTCCACTGGTCGATGATCCTCCTGATGCGACGCCGCCTCGCCCGCGCCACCGCCCCGCCAACCTCGAAATGATCAGTTCATGGACAGGCACT
>NZ_JAESIF010000249.1:0-1030 GCF_016757295.1 Streptomyces sp. M2CJ-2
TGCCCGCGTCCCGAAGAAACCACCAGGAGCCGCCCGACGCCCGTGAGCAGAATTCACGCGGTGGATCGAGGCTGAAAGCGGAACACCAAACTACTGAGACCTCAACGCCGAGCATCATCCAGTGACGTGAGGTCCGCGCCCTGGACCGCCACCAGCACGGCCTCGCCCGGGGTCTTCCCCGCCGCCACGGCGACCGCCGGATCGATGCCCTCGACCTCGTAGACGGTCACCTTCTCCGGCTTCTCCGTGCCGTCGACCTCGCCCGATTCGTCACACCCGGGCAGCAGGCCGGTACCGAGGTCCTTGCCGATGTGAACTCCTCGTCGGTCACCGACCGCCCCCTCACGTCGAGGTAGGACCGCCCCTCGTACTTCACGAGGTACGCACACTTCGCCTCGGAGGCGCCGCCCGCCTTGAGACCCCCGTCGCTCTCCCCCGTCGTCGTACAGCCGGTCCCCCCGACCACCAGGACCACCGCCGCCACCGCCAGCGTCCTCGTCCCTCTCCGCACCCGCGGCTTCGCTTCCATCTCCCGCTCTCCGTCTCCCCGGCATCACCGAAGGCCCTTCGGCCTCTCAGTGCTACGACGGAGCAGCCCCCCTTTTCGTTCGCTGCCTCCTGAAGGCCTGATCGGTGAACTTTGCCATCCCGGGTAGACAGCCGTCTCCGACTGCAGCCGCGCAGCCACCGAAGGGTCAGAAGTGCCGTTTCCATGACAGTGGAACAGGACGGGGTGTACCGCCCCATGACAGCAGCATCTCCCGCATGCACCACCCCATGTCAGTGACCTCGCTCTTTCTCCACTCCCGACCAGTGAGAACATCCCGGCCTGACGTGCCGTCACTGACACCCACTTACTGACACCAAACCGGCACATCGCAAGATAGGCCACGTCCCGCCCGTCGAGTACGAGGCCAACCACTACACGGAATCCACGAAACCCCACCCATGAGGGCCGGGCCTGTCAAGGGGCGTAAACGACCCCCGCCTGCGGCTTTTTGGTTGGTTGCCGGGGCGTTTTCCTCGTGGC
>NZ_JAESIF010000250.1:0-1024 GCF_016757295.1 Streptomyces sp. M2CJ-2
CTGCTGCGACAGGGCGTTGGTGCAGGTCTTCCACCTCCACTCGAACCGACAGCGCCTCACGGCGCAACCAAGATCGTCGCCAGAACCAAGGTCAGGGACGGGCAGGTCGCCAACCGGCCGGTGTACATGGCGGTCGCGGTCACCGCCGAGGGCCACCGCGACATCCTGGGCCTGTGGGTCGGCGACGGCGGTGAGGGCGCCAAGCACTGGCTGCAGGTTCTCACCGAGATCAAGAACCGCGGCGTCGCGGACGTGCTGATGCTCGTCTGTGACGGCCTGTCCGGGCTGCCGGACGCGGTGAACACCGTCTGGCCTGCGACGATCGTGCAGACCTGCGTCGTTCACCTGCTGCGGAACAGCTTCCGTTACGCGGCCCGGCAGGACTAGGAGAAGGTCGCCAAGGCGCTGCGGCCCGTCTACACGGCGCCGACCGAGGAGGCGGCGCTGGAGCGGTTCGTGGAGTTCTCCGAGGTCTGGGGCAAGAAGTATCCGGCGATCGTGCGGCTGTGGGAGAGCGCGTGGGCCGAGTTCGTGCCCTTCCTCCGCTTCGACGTGGAGATCCGCAAGATCGTGTGCACGACCAACGCAATCGAGTCGATCAACGCGCGGATCCGCAAGGCGGTGAGGGCCCGGGGGCACTTCCCCACCGACCAGGCCGCCCTCAAGTGTGTCTACCTGGCCGTGATGAGCCTGGACCCGACCGGCACCGGACGCAAGCGCTGGACCATGCGCTGGAAGGCCGCACTCCAAGCTTTCGACATCACCTTCGACGGTCGGCTCACCGCCAGCCGCCGCTGAAGAAATCCGACCGAGTTCCACCGTTCGCTACACAGACCCGGTGATAACGGTCCGCGGTGGCCGGCGATGGCAGGCCAGCGGCACTCGGATATCGGCCCTACGGTGGTGGCATGGCAGTGATCAACGGTTGGCGGCGGAAAGTGGGCGCCCCGGTCGGTGCGCTGGATGTGCTGGTGCCGGTGGTGCTGTTCGTGTTGTCGATCGCGGCCGCCTCCGCCATCCCGCA
>NZ_JAESIF010000251.1:0-1013 GCF_016757295.1 Streptomyces sp. M2CJ-2
TGAGGTCTTCTCGGCAACGTAATGGTTGCGGTGCGTGACGATGCTTGGGCGGCGCGATGGTGACCTGGCGTCAGACAAAGGTGAAGCCCCTGGTAGGAACAGGTCTGCGAAGATCACGTTCCGTACAACCAGAGGCTTCACGTGACGTCCAGTATCACCTACACCGCCGTGCTCGATGTCCGCAGGGCGACCGCCGAGCATCTCGCGAAGCTGCTACGCGGGCACCGCGAGCGGCTCGGAACCCGAAAGGGAACCCGCGCTCTGGGCGTCTTCAAGCAGGCCGTGCTTGTGCTGCGCTGGTTCGTCGACGGCACCCGGCTGGCCCAACTCGCCCGGGACAACGGCATCTCACTGCCGACCGCCTACCGCTACCTGCACGAGGGGCTGACCGTGCTTGCCGACCACGCGCCCGATCTGTCCACCGCGCTGGAGCGAGCGGCAGCAGCGGGGTATACCCACCTCAACCTGGACGGCACCGTGATCCGCACCGACCGTGTGGCCGCCGCCGGCCCCAACGGCGCTGACCTGTGGTGGTCCGGCAAGCACAAGCACCACGGAGGGAACGTGCAGGTCATCGCGGCCCCGGATGGATGGCCACTGTGGGTCTCCCCGGTCCGCCCGGGCCGCGAGCACGACACCACCTGCGCCCGCGCCCACGGACTCGTCGACGCTCTCAACCGGCTCGCCGCCACGCTGGGTATCCCCACCCTGACCGACCTCGGCTACGAGAACGCCGGTGACGCCTTCCGCCACCCGATCAAGAAGCCCAAGGGCGGTGAACTCACCGACCACGACAAGGCGTTCAACGCCGTGATCCGGGGCGTCCACGCCGTCGCCGAACGCGCCAACGCCCTGCTGAAGGTCACCTTCAAGGCCCTGCGCCGAGTCAGCCTCGACCCCGCGGCCATCACGCGGATCGCCCGCGCCGCCCTCGTCCTGCTCCAGCTCGAACACGGCCGCACCACCTGAACGAAGATCACCAACCGTCACGAGACGTTACCGAGAAGGGTTCA
>NZ_JAESIF010000252.1:0-993 GCF_016757295.1 Streptomyces sp. M2CJ-2
TCCCACGTCCGGCAAACCCACAGATCACAGCCGCCTGGACACCCGCACTCAAGCCGTAACTTCACGGCCTTGGGCTTTTGCCCGTGAGGACCTCCTGTTCTGTCGGGACGACAGGATTTGAACCTGCGACCCCTTGACCCCCAGGAACAAGGGTTATCCCTTTTTTCACCACATACGACTTGAAATCAAGGTGCACAACGTGCGGTGCCAGGCATGTCGTGCGAGCGCGCGGGCACCGCGTGGTCCCCAACTGGTTCCCAAAAAGGATGACCAGACGCGGTCACAGGCCGCTTGCGGCCCTTGAGGAACTTGGTCGACGTACACGGCAGTCGTGGCTCTCAGAGGTCACCCAGCTCGGCTGCGAGACCCGCATCGCGCATGCCGGGGAAGGCATAGCCGTCGTTCTCGTCCCGTGGGACATCGAGGTCGCCCATGTGCACGCGCCACCGCGCTCCTGGCAGAACACGGCACAACCCGGTCACGGAGGTCAGCACATGGTCGAGCGCCGACAGTATCCGGCCGGGGTCGAACGGTCTCTTGGTGGCCCCGGCCACCATCTCGTCCGGCTCGCCGCCGTCGTCGTACAGGCACAGGCTCTCCTCGTCCGGGTACGGGAAGGGCGACGGGTCAGCGGCGACGATTCGCTCGACGGTGAGGGTCTCGGCACCCGTCAGTGGCATCGCCCGGCTCGCGCAGTATTGAAGTGCTCTCCCGGCCGAGGGCCGGGAGGTTCCCGCCTACCTTGCGGTGGCGGGCTTGACGCGACGAGCACGCCTGACGACTACCCTCCCGGCAGCCGGGATCGCCACATGGCCGATCCGGTACAGGCGCAGGACGTTCCGGGCCGCGTTCCAGTCGGCGTTCGCCTCGAAGCCGCAGCCGGGGTTCCTGCACACGAACGTGGTCCGGTCCTCCCGGCTGCGCGGTGTGGTGAGGCCGCAGGCCGAGCAGCGCCGGGAGGCTCCGGCAGCGGGGACCTTGACCAGGGTGCCG
>NZ_JAESIF010000253.1:0-985 GCF_016757295.1 Streptomyces sp. M2CJ-2
AGCTGCGCGGCGCCATCATCTGGCTGCGCAGCCTTGCCCCCGCCACATGATCACGATCCCGAACAGGCCCTAGTTCGGATAAGACCAGATCGGCGCCCTGGCCCTGGTCCTCAACGCCCTCGTCCTCTTCAACACCAGGTACATGGACGCCGCGGTGAACGAGCTGCGGGCGGACGGCTTCGACGTCCGTGACGAGGACGTGGCCCGCCTCTCGCCGTTCGTGCGGCACCACATCAACATGCTCGGCCGGTACTCCTTCCAGCTTCCCGACTTGCCGGACGGCCTGCGTCCGCTGCGCGATCCGGACGCCACCGACGAGGAATGACCCAGGGTCCCTCGCACCGCCGGATGGGAGGACCCTGGAGATATGGCCAGGAGGTACGTCCGGCGGTAAGGCAATGTGGACTTCCTCGGATGACGCCTCGACAGCGTGAGCGTTGCTGTTTAGGATCACGGGCACGGCGTCGCGTGTCGGTCACCGGCTGGGTGAGGCATGGAGGTGCCCGTGAGATTGCCTTGCGGAGGCATTCCACACATGTCAGTTGAGTTGAATCACAGCATCATCCATGCCCGGGACAACCGGGAGTCGGCCGAGTTTCTGGCGCACATCCTGGGGCTTGAGGTCGGGACCGAGTGGGGCCCCTTCATTCCCGTGGCCACCGGCAACGGGGTCACCCTGGACTTCGCCACCATCCCGCCGGCGGAGTCGATCGTCATGCAGCACTACGCGTTCCTCGTCTCCGACGAGGAGTTCGACGCGGCCTTCGCGCGAATCCAGCAGGCCGGAATCACGTACTACGCCGATCCGCATCTGAAGCAGCCTGGAGAGATCAACCACCACCACGGTGGGCGCGGCCTGTACTTCATGGATCCGGCCGGGCACGGCATGGAGATCATCACACGGCCCTATTAGGGCTTTGTTAGGTGCCCCGGCTGATCCTTGTCGGATAGGGTGTGATCTTCTTTCGGGTGTGACACCGGAGGA
>NZ_JAESIF010000254.1:0-982 GCF_016757295.1 Streptomyces sp. M2CJ-2
CAGTACGGCGGCGCGGGCGCCGACGCGCTCGCCACCGTCATCGTGATCGAGGAGGTGGCCCGCGTCTGCGCGTCCTCCTCGCTCATCCCCGCCGTGAACAAGCTCGGCTCCCTCCCGGTGATCCTCTCCGGTTCCGAGGCGCTGAAGAAGCAGTACCTGACCCCGCTCGCCCAGGGCGACGGCATGTTCTCGTACTGCCTCTCCGAGCCGGACGCCGGCTCGGACGCGGCCGGCATGAAGACCAGGGCGGTCCGCGACGGCGACACCTACGTCCTGAACGGCGTCAAGCGCTGGATCACCAACGCCGGCGAGTCCGAGTACTACACCGTCATGGCCGTCACCGACCCCACCAAGCGCTCCAAGGGCATCTCCGCCTTCGTCGTCGAGAAGTCCGACGAGGGCGTCTCCTTCGGCGCCCCGGAGAAGAAGCTCGGCATCAAGGGTTCGCCCACCCGCGAGGTCTACCTCGACCACGTCCGCATCCCCGCCGACCGGATGATCGGCGAGGAGGGCACCGGCTTCGCCACCGCGATGCAGACCCTGGACCACACCCGCATCACCATCGCCGCCCAGGCCCTCGGCATCGCCCAGGGCGCCCTCGACTACGCCAAGGGCTACGTCAAGGAGCGCAAGCAGTTCGGCCGGCCGATCGCCGACTTCCAGGGCGTGCAGTTCATGCTCGCCGACATGGCCATGAAGATCGAGGCCGCCCGCCAGCTGACCTACGCGGCCGCCGCCACGTCCGAGCGCGTCGCCGCCGGAGGCGGAGAGGGGGGCCTGACCTTCCAGGGCGCCGCCGCCAAGTGCTTCGCCTCCGACGTGGCCATGGAGGTCACCACGGACGCCGTCCAGCTCCTCGGCGGCTACGGCTACACCCGGGACTACCCGGTCGAGCGCATGATGCGCGACGCGAAGATCACGCAGATCTACGAGGGCACGAACCAGGTCCAGCGGATCGTGATGGCGCGCAACCTGCCGTGAC
>NZ_JAESIF010000255.1:0-952 GCF_016757295.1 Streptomyces sp. M2CJ-2
CTACGCCGGGCCAACGCCATCCTGAAGTCCGCCTCGGCTTTCTTCGCCGCGGAGCTGGACCGCCCACTGCGCTGAAGGTCGCCTACATCGACCGGCACAAACAGGAGTTCGGCGTCCAGCCGATCTGCGAGGCCCTTCAGGGCACCGACGCCGAGATCGCGCCGAGCACCTACTACGCCGCCGCCGGCAGGCCGCCCAGCGCCCGCAGCCTGCACGATGCGCGGCTCACCGAGGAGATACGCGTGCTCCACGCCGCCAACTACGGCGTCTACGGCGCCCGGAAGATCCACGCCGCGCTGCGCAGAGCCGGCCGGAACGTGGCCCGCTGCACCGTGGAACGCCTCATGCGCGACGCCGGCCTGCGCGGCGTGAGCAGGGCCAGGGGGCCGCGCACCACCAGGCCCGCTCCCGAGACCGGCCGCCCCGCCGACCTGGTCAAACGCGAGTTCACCGCGAGCGGGCCGAACCAGCTGTGGGTGGCGGACATCACCTACATCCGCACCTTCTCCGGCTGGGTGTACGCCGCGTTCGTCATCGACGTGTTCTCCCGCATGGTCGTCGGCTGGCAGGTCGCCACCAGCCTCTACACCGACCTCGCCCTCGATGCCCTGGACATGGGTATCTGGCGCCGCCGGCGCGACGGCGCGGACCTGGCCGGACTGGTCCATCACTCCGATCGCGGCGTGCAATACCGCGCCCTGCGCTACACCGAACGCCTCGCCGATGAGGCCGCCGTGGCCTCGGTCGGCTCACGCGGCGACTCGTACGACAACGCCCTCGCGGAGGCATTCAACAGCCTGTTCAAGGCCGAGCTGATCCGCAACAAGGGCCCGTGGACCGGCATCAACGACATCGAGATTGCCGTGGCGGAGTACATCGACTGGTTCAACCGGCGACGCCTCCACGGAGAGCTCGGGCACCTCCCGCCCGCCGAGTACGAGGCCCTCCACAC
>NZ_JAESIF010000256.1:0-948 GCF_016757295.1 Streptomyces sp. M2CJ-2
CAACCGGCTCGACAAGCACACCGGCCGCCGTCTTCCCGCCACCCTGATCTTCGACTACCCCAGCCCCCACGACCTCGCCCACCACCTCCTCACCCAGTTCCACCCGGAGGAGACCGCAGAGCAGGCGATGGACCCCGAGGAACGCTCCATCCGGGACGCCCTGAACTCCATCCCCCTCGCCCGCCTGCGTGAGACCGGGCTCCTGGACACGCTGCTCTCCCTCTCCACCGCGCCCGGAGCAGCGGCCGCCGAAGAGGCGGACCGCAGCAGCGAGATCGAGGAGATGAGCGCCGAGGATCTGGTACGGGCGGCGATGAGCCAGTTGATGCAGTCGACGAATGATGACGGCGAGTGAGGTAGAGAATGTCGCAGGCCCTTTCGACCGAGCAGATCGTCGAAGCACTCCGCAAGTCCGTCCTCGAGAACGAGCGACTGCGCCGGCAGAACGGACGGATCACCGCCGCCGCGAACGAGCCTCTGGCGATTGTGGGGATGGCGTGCCGTTTTCCGGGCGGGGTGGGTTCGCCGGAGGAGCTGTGGGGTCTGCTGGCCGAGGGCCGGGACGCGGTGTCGGGTTTCCCCCTGGACCGCGGGTGGGACGTGGCGGGCCTGTACGACCCGACCGGTGAGCGGGCGGGGTCGAGCTACGCCCGCGAGGGTGCCTTCCTGGCCGGCGCGGGGGACTTCGACGCAGGCTTCTTCGGCATTTCCCCCCGGGAGGCGCGGGTGATGGATCCCCAGCAGCGGCTGCTGCTGGAGTCCTGCTGGGAGGCGCTGGAGCGGGCGGGCATCGACCCGACGTCGCTGCGGGGGAGTTCGGCGGGCGTGTTCGCCGGGGTGATGTACCACGACTATGTGGGGTCGTCGAGCGTGGGTTCGATGGTGTCGGGCCGGGTGGCGTACACGCTGGGCCTGGAGGGCCCGGCGGTGACGGTGGACACGGCGTGC
>NZ_JAESIF010000026.1:0-94140 GCF_016757295.1 Streptomyces sp. M2CJ-2
CCGTGCGCCGCAACAAGGCGATCGCGGCGGCCGGGGGGACCCCGGAGAAGACCGAGGTCTCGTCCGGGGTGTGACAGCCCTCCGCGTGAGGAACGCTCTGTTCGGGGCGGCCGTCGAGGAACCACTCCTCGGGGCCGCCCCGTCGGCCGTTGCGGGGACGGCCGAACAGCGGGACGGCACAGCAGCGGGACGGCACGGCAGCGGGGCCGGCGGGGTTCCACGAGCGGACTTGGGGCGGGAATGGGCTTTCTGGACGGACTGTGGCGCGGGAAAGAGGCAGCCTTCGACTCGGGCAACGCGGCCACCAACGCCATCGAGCTGACCAAACGGCACACGCAGGTGTCCCTGACCAAACAGGGCGCGGCCAACGGCCATCTGCGGATCAACCTGAGCTGGCGGATGCGGACCTCCGACCTGGGCGGCGCCCAGCGGGAGAGCCTGCTGCGGCACCCGCTCAAGGCGCTCAAGCCCCCGGAGGTCGTCGCCCACAGCCAGAGCATGGTCAACGTCGACCTGGACCTGGGCTGCCTGTACGAGCTCCAGGACGGCACCAAGGGCGTGGTCCAGCCGCTCGGCGGCTTCCTCGGCGACGTCAACGCGGCGCCGTACGTCAAGCTCAGCGGTGACGACCGGTTCGGCTCGGCGTCCGGGGAGACGATCTACGTCAACCTGGACCAGCGCGAGCACATCAAACGCCTGCTGGTCTTCGCGTACATCTACGACCAGACGCCCGCGTTCGACCGTACGCACGCCGTCGTCACGCTGTTCCCGAGCAACGGCCCGCGGATCGAGATCGGCCTGGACGAACGCCATCCACAGGCCCGCTCCTGCGCGGTGGTGATGATCGAGAACGTCAAGGGCGAGATCGTGGTCCACCGCGAGGTGAAGTTCGTCTACGGCTTCCAGGCGGAGCTCGACCGGCTGTACGGGTGGGGCCTGCAGTGGGGCCGCGGCTTCAAGTCGAAGGTGGACCGTTAGGGGTCCATCCGCGCTGGGGCCCCACCCGTGCCGGGGCCTACCGTCCGATGAACTGCGGCCCCTGCGGGGGCAGGCGGAAGTCGGGATCGGGGGCGCCGGGCGCGGGGGGCGGGTAGCCGTAGCCGGACGGCGCTCCCGTCGCGGCCGCCGCGGGTGACGTCTGCGGGTAGCCGTAGGCGGGCCGCCCGGTCGGCTGCGGGTAGCCGTACGCCGGCTGCGCGGCCGGGGGCTGCTGCGGCGGATACCCGTACGCGGGCTGGACCGGCACCCCCGCCGGCTGCTCGGGCGGCAGCGGCCCGGACAGGTCCGCCGCGGCCGGCGCCTGCAGTTGGGTCAGTGCGTCGGGACGGACCGGGGCCCCGGTCGCGGCGGACGTGTCCGGCCGACCCGGGTCGGCGGCCGAGGGGTCCTGCGCCGCCTCCGACTCGTCCACCGAGATGCCGAAGTCCGTCGCCAGGCCCTTCAGCCCGTTCGAGTAGCCCTCGCCGAGCGCCCGGAACTTCCAGCCCTCCCCGCGCCGGTACAGCTCACCGCAGATCAGCGCCGTCTCCTGGCCCGTCTCCGGCTTGACGTCGAAGTACGCCAGCGGCTCCGCGTCGGGCGTCTGCGCGTCGAACAGCAGGATGCGCAGCGTGTGCACCTGGTCGAAGGTGACGCCGTCCGCCGACGCCACCAGCAGGATCCGCCCCACGCCGTCCTCGACCCCGTCGAGGTCCGTCTGGATCGTGTCGGTCAGCCCCTCGGCGACCCGCTTCTTGCCGAGCCGCCACACCGTGCCGGACGGGTGCCGGGGCTGGTTGTAGAAGACGAAGTCCTCGTCCGAGCGCACTCGGTCGTCGAGCCCCAGGAGCAGCGCGGACGCGTCCACGTCCGGCACACCCTGCCCCGGGGACCAGCGCAGGACGGCGCGTACCGTGGTGGCTTGGAGCGGGACGTTCGACCCCTTCAGCATGGCGTGCGTCATGCGGTCATCCTGCCCTCTCCGTCCTGGTCACGACAATGCGGGGGTAGCGAGACGGTATGGGAACGACACGGTCGGGACACCCGGAGTTCACACCGGGCGGGAACCGCCGACATCGTTCCGTACGTACTATTACCGGCCACCTTCCGACATTCCACAGCATGCCCAACGGCCACGGGGGAGTTCAATGCGTCACTTCGGACAGATCGCCCCGGCGGTGCGGAAACGTCTCTTCCACCGGGATCCGGGCGTGTTCACGCAGGAGTCACCGGCCCAGCTGCTCTCCACGGCCCTCGGTGCCACGCTGTACAGCCCCGCGACCCGCCCCCGGCTCGCCGACGACATCGTCAAGCAGGCCGGGCGCGGAGTGGTCTCGATGGTGCTGTGCCTCGAGGACTCCATCGGCGACGAGGACGTGCTCGTCGGCGAGGCGAACCTCGTCCGCCAGTTCGCCGACCTGACCGCCCGGCCGGCGGCCGATCTGCCGCTGCTGTTCATCCGGGTCCGGACCCCCGACCAGATACCGGACCTCGTCCGGCGTCTCGGTCCCGCCCTCCCGCTGCTGTCCGGATTCGTCCTGCCGAAGTTCACCGAGGAACGCGGCGTGCCCTTCCTGGAGGCCCTCGCCCTCACCGAGGCCGAGAGCGGACACCGCCTCTTCGCCATGCCGGTACTGGAGTCACCGGAGCTGCTCTACCGCGAGACGCGCGTGGAGACCCTCGAAGGCATCCTCCGCGCGGTCGACAAGTACCGCGACCGGGTCCTCGCCCTGCGCCTCGGCGTGACCGACTTCTGCTCCCCGTACGGGCTGCGCCGCGGCCCCGACATGACCGCCTACGACATCCAGATCGTCGCCTCCGTGATCGCCGACGTGGTGAACATGCTGGCCCGCGCCGACGGCACCGGATTCACCGTGACGGGACCGGTCTGGGAGTACTTCCGGGTCCAGGAACGCATGTTCAAGCCACAACTGCGGCAGAGCCCCTTCCTGGAGGTACAGGCCGTGGAACTGCGCGCGACACTGATCGAGCACGCCATGGACGGCCTGTTGCGGGAGATCTCCCTCGACCGGGCCAACGGACTGCAGGGCAAGACCTGCATCCACCCCTCGCACGTGCTGCCCGTGCACGCGCTGTCCGTCGTCAGCCACGAGGAGTACAGCGACGCGCAGGACATCCTCCGGCCGGAACGCGACGGCGGGGGCGTCCTGAGGTCGGCGTACACGAACAAGATGAACGAGGTGAAGCCGCACCGCGCCTGGGCCGAGCGGACCCTGCTGCGCGCCGAGGTCTTCGGCGTCGCCAACGAGGACATCGGGTTCGTGGAACTGCTCGCGGCAGGCCTGGCGGAGTGACGTACCGGAGCGACGGCGAGAGGCTCAGGAGAGGGCAGTGAGAAGGCAGTGAACGAGGCAGTGCGCCGTGAGGCGCGCGACGGGTCGCCGACCGGTGAGGGAACGACCGGCGGGAGTGTCTGGTCCGGGAGCTGGGTCGCGGAGCGGCTCGGCGTCGAACTGGCCGGCGACGACCGGCTGACCGGGTTGCTGGGCCTGGCCCTGCGCCGCAACCCCAAGCGGGCCCACCTGCTGGTGTCCAACGTCCTCGGCAAGCACGTCCCCAGCCCGCCGTCCGTCGTGTACGGCCACGGTGTGGCCCTCGGCCGCCGGGTCCGCGAACTGCTGGGCGAACAGGCCCACCGGGCCGTGGTCCTCGGGTACGCGGAGACCGCGACCGGCCTCGGCCACTCGGTCGCCGACGGCCTGGGCGCGGCCCCCTGTCTGTACTCCACCCGCCGCCCGGTCCCCGGGGTGGCCACGGCGGGCGGTTTCGAGGAGTCCCACTCCCACGCGACCTCGCACCTGCTGCTCCCCGAGGACCCCGGGCTGCTGGCCGGGGACGGGCCGCTGGTCCTGGTCGACGACGAGTTCTCCACCGGCAACACGGTCCTGAACACCATCCGCGACCTGCACGCACGCCATCCCCGGCAGCGGTACGTGGTGGTCGCCCTGGTCGACATGCGCTCGCCCGCCGACGCCGGGCGGCTGGACGGGTTCGCCCGCGCGATCGGGGCGCGGATCGACCTGGTGACGACCGTCTCGGGCACGGTGCGGTTGCCGGAGGGCGTCCTGGAGAAGGGACAGGAACTGGTGGCGCGGTACGAGAGCGCCACGGGGAGCGGTCGGTCGACCGCGGTGCCGTCGGCCCAGGACGGCCCGCACCCGGACGGCAAGCTCACGCGCGTGGATCTGTGCTGGCCTTCCGGCCTTCCCGACGGCGGGCGGCACGGCTTCACCCCCGCGCACCGCGCCCGCCTGGAGAACGCACTCCCCGACATGGCGGCCCGCCTCGCGGAGGCACTCCCCGACGGCGCCCGCCGCGGCCGCATTCTCGTCCTCGGCTTCGAGGAGCTGATGTACGCCCCGCTCCGCCTCGCCCACGCGCTGGAACAGAAGCTGGAACAGGAACCGGGGCAGCGGCCGGAGCGGGCGCCGGCCGGGGCGACCGGCCCCGAGGTGCGCTTCTCGACCACCACCCGCTCACCCGTCCTCGCCGTCGACGACCCCGGCTACGCGATACGCACCCGGCTGGTCTTCCCCGCCCACGACGACCCCGCCGACGGCCCCGGCGAGCGCTACGCCTACAACGTCGCGGGCGCCGGCTTCGACGCCGTCGTCGCGGTCGTCGACTCGGCCGCCGACACCCCCGCGCTGCACGCGCCCGGCGGTCTGCTGGCCGAGCTCGCCGCGCACACCCCGCAGGTCCTCCTCGCGGTCATACCGTCGTACGTCCCCGCGCCCCCTGACGGATCCGACGTACTCGACGCGCCCGCCGGACCCGACGCCCTCGAAAGGCCCGCCTCCATGCTGCCCGAGCCCCTCCGCGGCCCTGCCTTCTCCTCGTACGCGCCCGAGGAGGTCGGCTGGCTGCTCCAGGACCTCTCGGACGTCACCCTGGAGGCGCCGACCGAGGAGCGCGAGGAGGCCATCCAGAGCGGCGGCGCGCACTACGCCGAGTCGCTGCCCGTCGAGTACCAGCCGAGCGAGCAGTACCAGCAGCTGTTCCACGCGGCCCTCAAGACCTCGGCGGCCCGCCTCGCCCACGCGGTCGGCGTGGTCACCGAGACCGTCCTCGCCGAGAGGTCACCCCGTCCGGTCCTGGTCTCCCTGGCCCGCGCCGGCACCCCCGTCGGCATCCTGATGCGCCGCTGGGCCCAGCACCGGCACCGGCTCGACCTCCCGCACTACGCCGTCTCCATCGTCCGCGGCCGCGGCATCGACGCCAACGCACTGCGCTGGCTGGCCGAGCACCACGACCCCCGGGACGTCGTCTTCGTCGACGGCTGGACCGGCAAGGGCGCCATCACCCGTGAACTCGCCCAGGCCGTCCAGGAGTTCGAGAAGACCCACGGCGTCACCGGCTTCGACCCGGAGATCGCGGTGCTGGCCGACCCCGGCTCCTGCGTACGGACCTACGGCACCCGCGAGGACTACCTGATCCCCTCCGCCTGCCTCAACTCGACCGTCTCCGGCCTCGTCTCACGCACCGTGCTACGGGCCGACCTGGTCGGCCCGGACGACTTCCACGGCGCCAAGTTCTACCGCGAACTCGCCGACGCGGACGCCTCGGTGGCCTTCCTGGACGCCGTCTCCGCCCGCTTCCCCGAGGTCACGGACGCCGCCTGCGCCCAGGCCAAGGAACTGCTCGCCACCGACCGCACCCCCACCTGGGAGGGCTGGGCCGCCGTCGAACGCATCAGCGAGGAGTACGGCATCCACGACGTGAACCTCGTCAAGCCCGGCGTCGGCGAGACCACCCGGGTGCTGCTGCGCCGGGTGCCCTGGAAGATACTGGCGCGGGCCGGGGCGGGCAGCGACCTCGACCACGTCCGGCTGCTGGCCGAACAGCGGGGCGTCCCCGTCGAGGAGGCCGACGGACTCCCGTACACCTGCGTCGGGTTGATCCACCCCCGGTACACGCGCGGCGCGACCGGCGCCGACGGCAGGGCGGTGACCCGCTGATGTCCGTCCTCGTCGCCAGCGACCTCGACCGCACGCTCATCTACTCCACCGGCGCCCTCGCCCTGGCCGGGCCCGACGCCGAGGCACCCCGCCTGCTGTGCGTGGAGGTCTACGAGAGCCGCCCGCTGTCCTTCATGACGGAGACGGCGGCCGGACTGCTCGCCGAACTCGGTGACAGCGCGGTGTTCGTACCGACGACCACCCGCACCCGCGAGCAGTACGGGCGCATCAGCCTCCCCGGCCCCCCGCCGGCCTACGCCATCTGCGCCAACGGCGGCCACCTCCTGGTCGACGGCGTGTCCGACCCCGACTGGCACGCCCGGGTGACAGCACACCTCGCCGCCGAGTGTGCCCCGCTCTCCGAGGTGCAGGACCATCTGCTGCGGACCGCCGAACCGGCCTGGACCCTCAAGCACCGGGTCGCCGAAGACCTCTTCGCCTACCTCGTCGTCGAGCGCCGGCTGCTGGACGAGGAGTGGGTGAAGGAACTCGCCGTGTGGGCGGAGAACCGGGGCTGGACGGTCTCCCTGCAGGGCCGCAAGATCTACGCCGTGCCGAAGCCGCTCACCAAGAGCGCGGCCATGCGTGAGGTCGCCCGCCGCACCGGCGCCGACCTCACCCTCGCGGCCGGCGACTCCCTCCTCGACGCCGACCTGCTGCTCGCCGCCGACCGGGGCTGGCGTCCCGGCCACGGCGAACTGGCCGACGCCGGCTGGACGGCCCCCGGGACCACGGCACTGCCCGAGCGCGGGGTGCTGGCCGGCGAGCGCATCCTGCGGGAGTTCCTGCACACGGCCCGCTCCGCCCGCTGACACCGGAGACCTCGGCGAGGCCCTCATACGTGCCCTCTATATGTTTCTGTGGGGGCAGACCGAGAGGGGATGGAACAGTGGCCGCGCACACGACGTCACGCCGGAGTCAGCAGGAACGCACGAAGGCGACCACGGACGCCCTGCTCTCGACCGCTCGCGAGCTCTTCGCCGAGCAGGGGTTCGCGGCCACCTCACTGGGGGCGATCTGTGAGCGGGCCGGCGTGACGCGCGGCGCCTTCTATCACCACTTCAGCAACAAGGAGCAGATCTTCCGCGAGGTGTACACGGCGGAGCAGAAGGGGCTGGCGGCAGTCGTCCGGCGGGCGTTCCAGGCGGAGCGGGACCCGTGGGACGGGATGTTCGCGGGGTGCGAGGCCCTCCTCGAGGCGTCCCTCGAGCCGACCGTACGCCGGATCACGCTGGTCGAAGCGCCGGGTGCGCTCGACTGGGTCGCCCTGCGGGACATCCAGGCCGGCTGCAAGGAGCAGATGCACAGCGGGCTGGCCGTCGCCGTCGAGGCGGGCTGTATCCCCGCCCGCCCGCTGGCCCCGCTCACCTCGCTGCTGTACGGCGCGATCTGCGAGAGCGCTCTGGACATCGCTCGCGCGGAGGACCAGCGCGCCGCGCTGCGGGACACGCTGACGCAGCTGGACCTGCTGCTCGCCGGAGCGGCCGGCCGCACGACTTCGGGCTGCGCGCACAAGGATTAGCAGCTCCGCTCCTTACCCGGCCTTCGCCACTCCTGCTTCGACGTTTCCCATTTACATACACGCTGTCGGTATGTATTTTCGTGGGTGTCAGGGAGTGCCGGGCGGAAGGGTGAAGAGGTCGAGCATGCGTGCGATACAGCAGGCGGAATGGGGCGGTACCGAGACCATGGCGCTGGTCGAGACGGAAGCGCCCGAGCCGGTGTTCGGCGAGGTACTGGTCAAGGTGGTCGCGGCCGGGGTCAACCCGGTGGACGTCTATACGCGCCAGGGCGTCGCCTACAACCGCGTACTGGACCTGCCGTTCGTCAACGGGTGGGATGTCGCCGGAGTGGTGGAGCAAGTCGGCTACGGGACCACCCGTTTCCAGGTGGGCGACCGCGTGCTGGGCATGCCGTGGTTCCCACGGGCGGCCGGCGCCTACGCCGAGTACACCACCGCGCCGGCCCGCCATTTCGCCCGCATGCCGGACGAGCTGAGCTTCGCCCAGGCCGCCGCCCTGCCCCTGGCCGGGCTGACGGCGTGGCAGATGCTCACCGAGGTCGCCCGTGTCGAACCGGGGCAGCGGGTCCTCATCGCGGGTGCGGCGGGCGGCGTGGGCCATCTGGCCGTCCAGATCGCCAAGGCCCGCGGCGCCCATGTCATCGGCACCGCCCGCGCGGCCAAGCACGCGTTCCTGGCCGGCCTGGGAGCCGACGAGACGGTCGACCACACCACCACCGACGCCTCTGCCGCAGTGCGTGACGTGGACGTCGTCATCCAGATGTTCGGAGGCGAGTCCGGGCTCAAGGCGCTCGAATGCCTGCGGCCGGGCGGAATCCTCGTCAGCGGGCAGGCCGCCTGGACTCCCGGACTGCACGAGCGCGCCGCCGAACTCTCGGTACGCGCCCGCGGATACCTCGTCGACCCCGATGCCGCAGGCCTCGAGGCGCTCACCGACCTCGTCCGAAAGGGACGGCTCACGGTGCACATCGACAAGGAATTCCCCCTGCCCCAGGCCGCGCAGGCACACCATCTGATAGCCCAGGGCCGCACCACCGGCAAGGTCGTCCTCAAGGTCGCCGAACCGACCTGAGCGGACCGGCGACCAGGCCCCCACCACGCGATCACCGAACTCCGAGGAGACCGACGTGATCGAGGGGCACACCTCGTCCCCACCGGCCGACGTCGTACGGACCCACGTTGCGGTCGAGAGCCGCGCCGACGAGGCGAACGGATCCGATACGACGTGGAGAACCGGACCTGAAGGTTTCCCGAGGTGGACCGCGGTGCGGTGCGGTCCACCGGGTCAGGGGCCGTCAGCCGCAGCAGCCTCCGCCGCAGCAGCCACCGCCCCCGCCCGCGCGGGGTGCGGCGGCCGGGGCGGAGGCGGCACCGCCCACGGCGACCGTGGACAGGAGCTTCACCGTGTCGTCGTGTCCCGACGGACAGTCGGCCGGGGCGGCGGACTCCGCCATGGGACGGCTCAGTTCGAAGGTGTCGCCGCAGGTCCGGCAGCGGTACTCATAACGAGGCATGCGCACAGGCTAACCGGCCGCCCCCTGTCCGTGGCGGGGGAGCGGGGCGTTCGTGGTGGGGGAGCGGGGCGCGGGAGCGACGTGCCGGTCAGGTCCTAGCCCGCGGAGCCGCCGCGGTCCTCGCGGATCAGGGCCACCACCTGCGCCACCGACTCGCGGACCGCCTCCGTCTCCGTCAGGAAGTGCCAGTAGTCGGGGTGACGGCCCTCCAGGGCGTCGACGGCCCGGTCCAGGCGGGCCACGGCGGCGTCCAGCGGCTGGGCGTGGCGCGGGTCCGGGGTGTGGCGGCCGGCCATGGCCAGGCGCTGGGCGTCCCGGATGGCGAAGCGGGTGCGTTCGATCTCCTGCTCGGGGTCCTTCTGCACGGCGTTCAGCCGGTGCAGCCGGTCACCGGCGGCGGACACGGCCTCGTCGGTCGTGTTCAACAGCGCCCGTACGGTCGACAGCAGGGCGGTCGCGTCCGCCCAGCGCTGTTCCTCGCGCGCGGTTCTCGCCTCGGCGAGCCTGCCCTCGGCCTGGCGCACGTTCTCCGCGGCCACCTCGGGGACGCGCTGCAGGTCCTGCCAGCAGGCGGCGGTGAAGCGGCGGCGCAACTCGCTGAGGACCGGTTCCACCTGTGCGGACCGGGTGGTGAGGGCCTGGGCGCGGGTCCGCAGGGAGACCAGCCGGCGGTCGGTCTCGGCGGCCCGCTCCGGCAGCCGGTCGGCCTCCGCGCGGACGGCCTCGGCCTGGCGCGTGACCTGCTCGGCCCGCTCCAGGGTCTGCGGCACACCGTGCTGCCCGGCACCCTGGTTCAGCTTGGTCAGCTCCGGGGAGAGCGCGGCGAGCCGGGCGGCGAGGTCGTCGGCCCGCAGCCCCGACCCGCGGGCGGTGTCCAGCGCGTTCGACGCGGCGAGCAGGGCCTGCCGGGCACGCTCCACGGCGGGCGCGAGCCGGGCCAGCTGGGTCTCGGCCTTGCCGAGGAGGGGGCCCAGTCCGTCGGTGAAGCGGTCCAGTTCCCGCTTGACCCGGTCGAGCTCGCCCTTGGCGGCGGTCAGCTCGGTGCGGGCCCGGGAGGCGACCGAGGTCTCCAGGTCGTCGCGGTCCAGATCATGGGCGTCGACGGCCTCGATGTACTGGTGGCTGGCCTCGTCGATACGGCGGCCGAGCGCCTCGAAGTCGGCGACGGCCCGGCGGGCGGCGGGGGAGCTGTCGACGGCGATGATCGTCTCGATGGAGATCCGCAGGTCCCGCTGGGCGGTGTCGAGCTCGTAGAACGCGGCCGCCGCCGCGTCCTTGGCGGCCTGAGCCTCGGCCCGCTGGTTCTCGGCCCGCCCGCCGAACCAGCGCCGGGTACCGCCACCGGCGAACGCGGCGGCCAGCGCCGGCGCCGCCACCAGCGGCAGGGTCATCAGGGCGAGCGTGTCCCGGAGCGGACCGGCCGCCCGGCGAAGGCGCACCGGGTGAAGGCGCACCGTGCGAAGGCGTGGCCACGAGGGAGGAGACAGAACACCACGCGTGCGCTGCACGCGTGGTCTCGACGGCGAGTACGGCTGCTCTGGTGTCGCCGTCACATCCCTCTCCCGTACTGTCGTTCGCCCTGCCGGTGCCATTGTCCCACCGGTGGAGATCGAACACACGGGTCGGTCGGTTCGCCGTACGGACCGTGAGACTTCCGTCGCCGGTGTGGAGGTTCGGCACAGGGGAACCGGTGTCGTCACGGGGCGCCCCGGAGGAACCCCGGTGGCAGGGTGCCGGGCCGCCGTCGGGACGGGCGTTTGCCGGACCGCGCCCCGGGCCATGTAGGCTGTCGATTCGGCTCGGGCGGTGCGTCCGGGTCCCGGGTGCGTAGCTCAGGGGTAGAGCGCCTGCCTTACAAGCAGGATGTCGGCGGTTCGAAACCGTCCGCGCCCACCGCGTGACGATCAAGGGCCTCCGGAGGCGTTCCGGAGGCCCTTCTCGCTGTGGGCGGCGGCGTCCTCACGGGGACTGCTCCGTGTCGTCCGGCGGGTTCTCATGGGTGTGCTTCAGCCGGGAGCGGGCGCGGACCCGGTCGGCGCCGGTGAGTTCGGCCCAGTAGCGATGGGTGCTGACGAACACCACCAGCTCGTGCTCCCGGCGCCGCAGCTTCTCCACCTCGGCCTGTTCGTCGTCGGTCCAGCCGGGGGAGGCGGAGCGCTCGACCGGGCGCCAACCGGTGTCGTCGCTGAATCCGTCGAGGGGCTCGACCGACCAGGGAAGCCGCTTCAACAGGGCCGACAGCTCGGCCTGGACCTGACGCAACTCCTCCTGACCGGCGAGGAGATCACTCGGAAAGTCATAGGTCGCAGCCACACCCCGATGATACGCCTGTTCGATTTTGGGTGGCGAGTTGCTCGAGGGGCTCACCGGTGGTTCACCCTGGTGGCCCGCAGGGGCCCGGAGGGGCGAGACTCAGGGCATGTGCCGGAGTATCAAGACCCTGCGTCCGCCCGCCCTGCCCGAGGAGGCCACCGAGGACGAGATCCGGGCCGCCGCCCTGCAGTACGTGCGGAAGGTGTCCGGCTTCCGGGCTCCGGCCGCCCACAACCGCGAGGTCTTCGACCGGGCCGTGGACGCGATCGCCGAGGCCACGGCCGAACTGCTGGACGGCCTGGAGGTGCGCGGCACGGGCGCGAGCGCGGCGCGGGAGGCGGGGTGAGCGGGGCGGGGTGAGCGGGCGGCCCCGGCCCCCCGCGACGCCCAGGCCGAGCCCGTCCCTACGAGGCCTCCGCCGGTACCGGGTGCCGGCGCACCAGGTAGGTCGCTCCCGCGCCCGCCGCGAACAGCGCGCCGACCGACACCGCGGTGGCGAGCCAGGACGCGCCCAGCCAGTGGGCGCCGAAGTAGCCGATGGCCACGCTGTAGGCGGCCCAGGACAGGCCCGCCAGCGCCGACCAGGGCAGGAACTCGCGGGCCCGGCGGCGGGCGGCGCCCGCGCCGAGCGAGACCAGCGAGCGGCCCGCCGGGGCGAAACGGGCGAGGACGACCAGGCCGCCACCGCCTCGGGCCAGCGCCGAGCCGAGACGTTCCTGCGCGCCGGTCAGCCGGCGGGACCGGGCGATCGCCCGGTCCAGACGGACGCCGCCGCGCCAGGCGATGCGCCAGGCGACCAGGTCGCCCAGGACGGAGGCGGTGGCGGCGCAGAGGATCAGCGCCAGGATGTCGGGCACGTCGGTCGTGGTGCCCGCGGCGGCGGCCGTGGCCGCCGTGATCACCAGGACCCCGCTCGGCAGCACCGGCAGGAACACGTCGAGCAGGACCGAGAGGGCCACCACCGCATAGACCCATGGACTGCCGACCAGCGACCCGAAACTCTCCACCCGAACTCCCCAGGCTCCCCCGTGGGCCAGACCGTGCCGCGTCGGCGCGGGGGGAGCGGCAGGGGTGGCCTTGACAACCGACCAGCCTACGCCGGGGATGTGACGGAAAGGTCACGGGAGGTTCGTGTGCCCGGTGCCCGGAGTTCGTGTCCCGGACCGCCGGGCCGTCAGGCGGCGACCGGGGCCTGCTCCGTCGGCTCCGGCTGCGCGGCGCGGGCACGGGTGCGCCGGGTGAACAGCCGGTCCAGGCCGAAGGCGCCGGAGCCGGTGAACACCAGCAGGAACATGGCCCAGCAGTACATGGCCGCGCCCTCGCCGTCGTTCTGGACGGGCCACAGGGCTTTGGGCTGGTGCACGCTGAAGTAGGCGTAGGCCATGGCACCGGACGAGATGAACGCGGCGGCCCGGGTGCCGAGTCCGAGCAGGACCAGGCTGCCGCCGACGAGTTCGATCACGGCCGCGTACCAGTTGGGCCAGGCGCCGAGCGCGACGGTGCCGCCCTTTCCGTCCGCGCCGCCGAGCACACCGAGCAGTGCGACGGCGCCGTGGCAGGCGAACAGCAGCCCGACGACGATCCGGAACAGGCCGAGGGCGTACGGCTGGGCGCTGTCGAGGCGTCCGGACATGGGGGGAGGTCTCCTTCTCGCGAGTTCACCATGCGGCCACGGGGAACCGCCTTCCTGGAAAGGCCGGCCGTCCGCCGCCGCACGTGAATACGGCTCCGCCCCCACCCGCGCGTTCAACGGTGTGACCGAACCCACGCCCCGTGTCACGGTCGACTCGCAGTCGACCCGCGTGCCGCTTACGGATTCTGACGTCGCATCATCCGGCCGCACTCCCCCGCTGATCACTCAGCCGGACCTCCGTCACCGTCCTCAGCCGCGCCCCCGTCCGCCGTCCGCTTCCGGTTTCCGGCCTCGTCTCCCTCGGCTTTTCCGCGCGTGCGTGGTCCAGCCGCAGCACCGCCGAACGCCCCCGCAGCGTCAGCGTCATGAGCTGGTTGCCGAACCAGGGCCCGCCCGTCCTGCGCCACGTGACCGGCGGCTTCCCGGACCCCCCGTGCCGGGCGAAGGCGCGGCCCAGGGCGCGGGCGGCGACGCTCCAGCCGAAGCGGAAACCCAGCCGGATCGACAGGGGAACGGAGTTGTGCACGGGGGAGCAGGTCAGTTGCGTCACCCGGGCGTCCGGCTCCCGCCCCGGCCAGCTCGGCTCGGCCGTGTACGCGTGGTGCACGTCACCGGAGAGCACGGACACCGTCGCCGGGGCGTCCGGCCCCGTACCGGCCTCGGCGATCAGCTCCGCCAGCTCTCCGAAGGACTCCGGGAACGCCGCCCAGTGCTCCAGGTCCGCCGCGCGCCGGAGCCGCTCCCCGAACCGCGCCCACCGGGGGCCCTTGTCGCCCCGGCACAGCACGGAACTCCACGCCTCGACGTCGTGCACCAGGTGCGGCAGCAGCCAGGGCAGGGACGTACCGATGAGGAGGTGGTCGTACGAACCGCGCCCGTCCCGTACCTGGTCGCGCAGCCACGCCGCCTCGCCCGGGTCGAGCATCGAACGCTCGCCCTCCGTCAGGACGCGGGCCGCCCTGCTGTCCACCATCAGCAGCCGCACCCGGCCGAAGTCGCGCCGGTAGCTCCAGCGGGTGGAGGCCGAGTCCGCCTCGGCCCCGGCGGCGAAGGCACGCAGCGCCTCCGTACCGTCGGGGCTCTCCCGGACGGACGCGTACAAGGGGTCCGCCGCCAGCTCACGCGGGGAGAGGTTGCCCAGGTGCTGGTACACCCAGTACGACATCAGGCCGCTGTGCACCCGCTCCCCCCACCAGGAGGTGGCGCGCATGTCGGCGACCCAGGAGGCGGAGGTGTTCCAGTCGTCGACGACGTCGTGGTCGTCGAAGATCATGAACGTGGGGACGGTGGACAGCAGCCAGCGCACCGGGGGGTCGAGCCAGGACTCGTCGTAGAGGTGGGTGTACTCCTCGTAGTCCGCCACCTCGCCGCCCGGGGGGTCCTCGAGGTCGCGGCGGGCGGCGAGGTAGGCGCGGGTCGCGTCGGAGGTCTCGTCGGCGTACACCTGGTCGCCCAGGAGGAGCAGCACGTCGGGCCGCTCCCCGTCCGGGTCGGCCGCGATGCGGGTGGCCAGGGCGTGCAGCGCGTCGGGGCCGACCGGGTCGTGCTCGCCGGTCGGCGGGGCCGCCCAGTGGCAGGAGCCGAAGGCGACGCGCAGGCCGGGGCCGGTGGCGGGAGCGGGGGTGGCGATGACGGAGGGCGGGAGGGACCGGAAGGGTTCCTCCCCGGGCAGCGGCCACACCCGTCTGTCGTCCAGGAACACCTCGTACGGCGTCGCCGTGCCCGGGGTCAGGCCGGTCACCTCGACCAGCGCGTAGTGGTGGCCCGCGACCTGGAAGGTGCGGGCCGTCCCGCCGGACCCGTCCGCGCAGCGCACCTCGGCGGTGCCCGGCCGGCTCGTCTCGACCCAGACGGTCGCGGACGAACCGTCGACGTACCTCAGCAGTGGCCCGAGGCGCAGTGCGGCCATGGTGCCCCCTTCCTCCGTCGCCCCGTACGGTACGCAGCGACGGAGGCCGGCGGGGAGAACCCGGCGCTCAGCAGCTCGCGAGGTACCCCTGGAGGGCGGACTTCTCGGTCGAGTCGACCGACAGGTTGTAGTAGTACTTCACCTGCACCCAGGCGCGCACATAGGTGCAGCGGTAGGCGGTGCGGGACGGCATCCACTCCGCGGGGTCCTTGTCGCCCTTGGCCTGGTTGACGTTGTCCGTGACCGCGAGCAGCTGCGGACGGGTCAGGTCGTTGGCGAAGGCCTGGCGCTGGGAGGTGCTCCAGTTCCGGGCGCCGGAGTCCCAGGCCTCGGCGAGCGGGACGACGTGGTCGATGTCGACGTCGGAGGCGGCGGTCCAGGTGGCGCCGTCGTACGGGGAGTACCAACTGCCGCTGGTGGCCGCGCAGGAGGAGTCGGTGACGACGTTCGTGCCGTCGCGCTTGAGGATCGTCTCGCGGGTGTTGCAGGTGCCGCTGACGGTGATCCAGTGGGGGAAGAGGTCGCGGTTGTAGCCGGTGCGGACCTCGGTGGAGACGGGCAGCGAGGCGAGGTAGGTACGGGCGGTGGAGGCGCTGACCGGGGTGGGGAGGGCGGCGGAGGCGCTCGGGCCGTTGAGCATTCCGGCGGAGGCGATGAGTCCGGTGAGCGCCGCGACCATGCTCAGTCGTCGACGCGCGTAGAACTTCGGCATGTGCGAACTCCCTTGTGGGGCGGGTCCGTTGAAGTGCGGGCAGGGGAATGCTCGGCTCGTGGTGTTACGGGGAGGGGTGGGTCGGGTGAGAAGTTAATGACGCGCCCATGACATGTCTAGGGTCGGGGCGGTGCGGATGTGGTGCGGGTGTGATGTGTCCGCGGGCACAGACGGCCCGCGGCGCCTCGCGTACCATGGACGGCGCAGAGGGGGAGTAGCCCTTCGCCGGACCGTCGACATACTGCTCAGCCCCGTCTGAGCCGGCGCCCGGAGGCAGGTCCCGCAGGGGTCGGCCGGCGAGACCTTCGGCAAGCAGTGCACCACCCGTGCCTCTCGGCGCGGGTGCCATGTGTGCTGCCGTGCCGAGGTGTCCGCGAACGCACAGCACTCTCGGTGGGGCAGCCCCGACCGATCGAGGAACCGTTGATCAACCTGACCGTGACGGCCGTCGTGTTCGGCGTCGTCTTCCTGGCCGAGCTGCCGGACAAGACCGCGCTCGCCGGCCTCGTCCTCGGCACCCGTTACCGGGCCTCCTACGTCTTCGCCGGTGTCGCCGCCGCCTTCGCGGTGCACGTCGCGCTCGCGGTGGCGGCGGGAAGCGTGCTCACCCTGCTGCCGCAGCAGCTCGTGAGCGCGATCACGGGTGTGCTCTTCCTCGGCGGTGCGGCGGTGCTGCTGTTCAGGAAGGACGAGGAAGAGGAGGAGATCCGCAAGCCGGAGAACCAGTCCTTCTGGAAGGTGTCCGGGGCGGGCTTCATGCTCATCCTGGTCGCCGAGTTCGGCGATCTCACCCAGATCATGACGGCCAACCTCGCCGCCCGTTACGACGACCCGCTCTCCGTCGGCCTGGGTGCGGTGCTCGCGCTGTGGGCGGTGGCCGGGCTGGGCATCGTCGGCGGGAAGGCCCTGATGAAGCGGGTGCCGCTGAAGCTGATCACGCGGATCGCGGCGCTGCTGATGCTGGGGCTCGGGGTGTGGAGCCTGTGGGAGGCGGTCACCGGCTGATCGGCCCGGGGGTCGCCCGGGGATCGGGTGCCCGGCACGCGGTTCCCGGGAAGGGGTGCGGGAGCGGCGGGGCCAACGAATGGTGAACGGTTGGCGGAGGGGCTGGCGGGATGCCGGGCATGTTTTGTACCGTGGATGAACAAAGTGGCTCCCGCCCGTTCTCCCTGACCGGCGGGCGGGGCCGCCTTGTCTCCTCCGGGCCCCACTCCCGGCCCGCACCCGGGCCCGGCCCCACCCCCGCGCTTTGGAGTTGCCGATGACGGCCACCGCCGTACTCACCGCCCGCGCCCTCCTGCTGGACATGGACGGCACCCTCGTCAACTCGGACGCCTCGGTCGAGCGCGTCTGGCGGCGCTGGGCCGAGCGGCACGGGCTCGACGGGGACGAGGTCATGAAGGTCGTGCACGGGCGGCAGGGCTACGCCTCGATGGCGCTGCTGCTGCCGAACAGGCCGATGGCGCAGAACCACGCCGACAACGCGCGCATGCTCGCCGAGGAGACCTCGGACACCGAGGGCGTCGTCGAGATTCCGGGCGCCCGTGACTTCCTCGCCTCGCTCGACGGTCTGCCGCACGCGCTGGTGACCTCGGCCGACGTCGCCCTCTCCACGGCCCGGATGGCCGCCGCCGGGCTGGCACTGCCCGAGGTGCGGGTGACCGCCGAGTCCGTCGGCGCGAGCAAGCCCGACCCCGAGGGCTTCCTCAAGGGCGCGGCGGAGCTGGGCGTCGACCCTGCCGACTGCGTGGTCTTCGAGGACTCCGGGGCGGGCATCGCCGCGGGGCGCGCGGCCGGGATGCGGGTCGTCGGGGTCGGCCCCCGCGCCGGATTCCACGCCCCGGACGTGGCCGTACGGGACCTGACCCAGGTGCGGGTCGAGCGCGAGGCGGACGGCACGCTGCTGCTGCACGTCACCGGAGCCGGAGGCGCGGGCGCGTGACGCTCGCGCCCGGCCCGCCGGTCTACGGCTCCCGGGTCTCCGACTCCAGCCGGCTCCGGGTCTCCGGTCCGTACACGCCCAGTTCGTCGCCCCTGATGCCCCGGGACCACTGGTAGGTGCGCAGGGCGTCCTCCACCCGGCGGTTGAACCGGCCGTGGATCTCGCTGTTGTACAGGTGCAACTGGCGCAGGCGCTGCTGGAGTTCGACGACCTCCGGCCCGTGGTCGCCGCGGCGCAGCACGGCACCGGTGACTTCGCGCTCCTCCTCGTCCGTCCCCTCCTCGAGGGCTTCGGCCGGGGCGGTGGTCGGCGCGGCCGACGACGGCTCCGCCGTGTCCGACGGGGTCGCCGAAGCGCTGGACTCCGACACCGAGACCGACTCCGACGCCGACGGGCTCGCGTTCTCGGACGGCGAGGCCGAGGCCGAGACCAGGAGTGACGGTGATGCCGCCGGGTCCGTGCCCTCGGACGGCGAGGCCGAGGCCGAGGGCGAGGCCGACGGGACGTCCGGCACGCTCACCCGCACGTCGTCCGGCAGCGCACCGTCCCGGGACGGTGCCTCGTACGCGAACAGCCCGCTCGCCCACCCGGCGGCCCCGGCCACCGCCACGACGGCCCCGGCGGCCGCGAGCAGCGCGGCACGGCGACGGCGGCGGCCCCCGGGGGGTGGTCCCCCGTCGTCCGGGCCCGGGCCCGTGGCCGGCCCCGCCGCGGCGGGCACCGTCCGGGTCGGGCGGGTGGCCTCGAACAGGTGGAGGTCGGTGGTGCTCGGCTCGGTCGTGGGCGGCGCGAGCGGCGCGGCGAGCGGTGTGGGCGCGGGGGTGGGACCGGTTGCGGGCCCGGGTGTGGCGGAGGGGGGCACGGATGTCGCGTCCGGCGGGACGGCGCGCAGTTGCATGGTCGCGTCGGCGGCCGGCGGCGCGTCCGGTCGGTCCTCGGCCGGGGTGGGGGGCGCGGCCCCTTGTCCGGCTTCCGGCTCGGGGGCGTGCTCGGGCGCGGCGTCGTGCCCCGGTGCGGCATTCGGCGCAGTCGCCGGCGTTCCGTCGTCGAACTCCACGTATGGGCGTATGCGCAGCGGATGGAAGTCCTCCACCGCTGCCGCCTGAGCCGTACGGGCGTCGCGGAGGGCGTCGGACGCACGCGGACCGCAGGCGCAGGACGGCGTGTTGTCCCTGTTCCTGGGTGCACCGCACTCCGGACACGGGGTTCCCGTCGGATGATCCACGCGTTGTCCCTCCCCTCGCGATCTCCAGAGATTATGCAGATCTTCTCCACACCCCGATGCACAAGCCCCCGGAATGCGGTCTTCCGGAGGCCTCGACAGGCGGCCCGACGGGCTGTTCGACAGGAGAAAAACGGTCATACCGATCACGATGGACCCGGGAAACCAGAACCTGTGGAGGTCGCCATGGCCGGGGACGCGCACGGTAGGACGGAGCGGGCGGGCAGCGCGCGGCCCTCACCCGGTGCCGGCTCCGGGCCGCCGTCCTCCGCCGCCGGGCCGCCGTCCTCCGCCGCAGGCCCCCCGGAGCAGGCGGCCAAGAACCTCGTCGTCTCGATCGGCGCGCTGCTCCTCGGTCTGCTCCTCGCCGCCCTCGACCAGACCATCGTGGCCACCGCGCTGCCCACCATCGTCAGCGAACTGGGCGGTCTGGAGCACCTGTCCTGGGTGGTCACCGCCTATCTGCTGGCCTCGACCGCGGCCACCCCGCTGTGGGGCAAGCTCGGCGACCAGTACGGCCGCAAGCGGCTGTTCCAGCTCGCCATCCTCATCTTCCTGCTGGGCTCCGCGCTGTGCGGCGCGGCACAGGACATGTCCCAGCTGATCGCCTTCCGCGCACTCCAGGGGCTGGGCGGCGGAGGACTGGTCGTGCTGTCCATGGCGATCGTCGGCGACCTCGTCCCGCCCCGTGAACGCGGCAAGTACCAGGGCATGTTCGGCGCGGTCTTCGGCACGACGAGTGTCCTCGGGCCGCTCCTCGGCGGACTGTTCACCGAACATCTGAGCTGGCGCTGGGTGTTCTACGTCAACCTGCCCCTCGGAGTCGTCGCGCTCGCCGTGATCGCGACGGTGCTGCACATCCCCCGCAGATCCACCCGGCACGTCATCGACTACCTCGGCACCTTCCTCATCGCCTCCGTGGCGACCTGCCTCGTCCTGGTCGCCTCCCTCGGCGGCACCACCTGGGGCTGGGGCTCGCCGCAGATCGTCGTCCTCGCGGTGCTGGGTGTCGTCCTCGCCGCCGTCTTCGTCGCGGTGGAACGGCGGGCGGCCGAACCCGTGCTGCCGCTGGAACTGTTCCGGATCCGCACCTTCACGCTCTCCGTCGTGATCAGCTTCATCATCGGCTTCGCCATGTTCGGCGCGCTGACCTATCTGCCGGCGTTCCTCCAGATGGTCCACGGGGTGAGCCCGACCATGTCCGGCGTGCACATGCTGCCGATGGTGGTCGGCACGCTGTCGGCCTCGACCGCCTCCGGACAGATCGTCAGCCGCACCGGCCGCTGGAAGGTGTTCCCCATCGCGGGCACCGCCGTCACCACCGTCGGCCTGCTGCTGCTCCACCAGCTCGACGAGCACAGCTCCACCGCCGTGATGAGCGCCTTCTTCCTCGTCTTCGGTCTCGGGCTCGGGCTGGTCATGCAGGTCCTGGTGCTGATCGTGCAGAACGCCGTCTCCTACCAGAACCTGGGCGTCGCCACCTCCGGCTCGACCTTCTTCCGCTCCATCGGCGCCTCCTTCGGCGTCGCCGTCTACGGCACGATCTTCGCGAGCGGCCTCGAGGACCGGCTCACCGACGCCTTCCGCGGTGACCGGCTCCCGCCCGGCGTCTCCGTCGACGCGCTGCAGGCCGACCCGCGCGGCATGGCGGACCTGCCGTCCGCCCTGCGCCCCGAAGCCGTCCACGCGTACGCCGCCGCCATCACGGACGTCTTCCTGTACGCGGTTCCCCTCGCCCTCCTCGGCTTCGTACTGGCCTGGCTGCTCAAGGAGGACAAACTGCGTGCCTCGGTCCCCGCGCCCGACGTCACCGGGGCGCCGGCCGGCCGGCCGGCGGAGCGGTCGTCCCCCGACGAGGTGGACCGCGCGCTGTCGCTGCTCGGCACCCACGAGGGACGGCGCGAGATCTACCGGACGACCACCGTCCGCGCGGGCTGCGACCTGCTGCCCGCGACGAGCTGGCTGCTGCTGAGGATCAGGAAGTACGGTTCGGTGGAACCGGCCCTGCTCGCCGAGCGGGGCTCCCTCCCGCCCGCCGTCGTCCTGGAGGCCGCCGACCAGGCCGAGGCGCGGCACCTCGTCGCACACGAGGGCCCCGGCCTCGTACTGACCGACGACGGGTACGCGGTCGTGGAGCGGCTGACGCGGGCGCAGGAGGAGTTCCTGGCCGAGCTGCTCGGCGACCGGTGGGGGCCGGACCGGCCGACCGATCTGGTGCGGCTGGCGCACGAGCTGACGGAGGAACTGGGCGGATCGCGAACCGGAGGCCCGCACGACGACAGCCCGGAAGGCCCGCACGGCGAGCGGCCGGAGGCGCCCGTCGGTTGAGCCGGGTGGTCAGGACGGGGGCGGACGGGTGGTCCGGACGGGGCGTCAGGCGGGTGGTTCAAGCGAGGTGCTTGGCGAACCAGTGCTCGGCGTACCGCACCGCGTTGTGCGGCTCGGTCTCGGTGAAACCGAGCCGGGCGTACAGGGCACGGGCCTCCACGAGGTCCGAGCGCGTGTCGAGGATCAGCCGGGTGGCCCCCGACGCGCGGGCCGCTTCCTCGGCGGCGCCCACCAGGAGCGCCGCACCGCCCCTGCCGCGCATCGCCTCGTGGACGAAGACCCGGGTGAGTTCGGCGGTCGCGGCGTCCAGCAGCCGGACCCCCGCGCTGCCCGCCGGCTCACCCGCGTACCGCGCGACCAGCAGGTGCCCCCGCGGCGGCACGAGGTCGGCGCCCGACTGGGCGGCGACCTCGCGCTCCAGCTCCGCCGGATCGGTCCGGCGCCCTTCGTGCAGCAGATACCAGCGGTCGCTGACCTCGGTGTAGTACGCCCGCCAGAGCGCGGCGGCGGCGGGGGAGTCGGGGCGTTCGGGGCGGACGGTCCACGTCATGACCGTATTCTGCGTTCCTCCGCAGACGGACGCGCAACTCTGTTTGCGTTCGGGCCTTTCGGCTACCCGTACGACGAACCGGCGCGTGAGGAGCGCCGGTTGGCCGACACACCGGAAGGCATCCATGTCCACTGGCCTGATCATCGCTTTGATCGTGATCGTGGCGGTCGTTGTCGTCGCGGCGGCCGTACTGACCCTGCGCGCCCGCGGTCCGTACCGCGGCGCGCACCTGAAGCGGCGCTTCGGACCCGAGTACGACCGGGCCGTCGCCCGGCACGACGGGGACGCCGAGGCCGCCGAACGTGAACTGGCCCAGCGCGTAAAGCTCCACGGCGACCTGCGGACACGACCGCTGGAGCCCGCCGAACGGGAGAGGTACGAGGCGGGCTGGACGGCCGCGCAGGAGCGGTTCGTCGACTCGCCGGGGGACGCGGTCGCCGAGGCGGACCGGCTGCTCGCCGACCTCGCCGCCGCCCGGGGCTTCCCCGGCGACGGACGGTACGAGGAGCAGCTCGCCGCGCTGTCCGTGCACCACGCCCGGCACGTCGACGGCTACCGGCGGGTGCACCGGGTGGCGCAGGCCCGCGCCGACGGCACGCACAGGCCGAACGGCACCCACGGCACGCACGAAGGCGGCGCGGGCACCGAGGAGATGCGCGAGGCGATGGTCGAGGCGCGCGCCCTCTTCGACGACCTGGTGCGGCCGTCCCGTCACGACGGCGGAGACCATCGCACCGGCCCGCACGGCACCCGCGGGAAGACGGCCGCACACGGCCGCTCCCCCCACATGCCGTCGTTGCTCCATCGGCGACAGGCGAAGGAGAGCTGAGCGAGATGACCGACACGACCCGGCGCCCCGGCGACGCACCGACGGGCGAGGCGCCCTTCACCACGACCATCCGCCCGACCAGCCGAACGACCGCTCCGGGGACCCACGGCGGTCTCCCCGAGGACGTGCACGGTGACCGCGGCCCCGAAGGGGCGGACGGCACCCGTCCGGACGGCACCCGTCTGCTCCCGGACGACCACTGGCACACGCTCTCCGAGCAGTTGCAGCACGCCGTGGCCGGGTTCGTGGACGCCCCGAGGGACTCCGTGGAGCAGGCCGATCACGTGCTGGAGGAACTCGCCGCCCGCCTCACCGACGCGGTGACCGAACGGCGCCGCACCCTGCGCCGGTCCTGGCGGACCGCGGACGGGGGCGAGGGCCCGGACACCGCCGTGACCGGCACCGGGACCGACACCGAGCAGCTGCGCCTGGCCCTGCGGGACTACCGCGGGCTGGCGGAACGGCTGCTGCGCGTCTGACCCGGGCCGGTTCCGAACAACCGGTGGGCTGTCAGACGGGCGGGCCCGGTGGCCCGTCCCCTGCCCCCGCCCGGCGCTCCCGCCACCGCCGTACGACGTCCTCGACGTCGTACGGCTTCTTGCCCAGCGGGGGGCCGGGCGGGGGCTTGAACATCATGTCGCGGATCTTGGCGTTGACGTCCGTGATGATCTTCCGGACGATCCGTTCGGAAGGGGCCGCGTAGGCCGCCGCCAGGGCGTCCTCGGCCTCCTTGCGCAGGGCCAGCGTCGGCGGCAGCACGGAGTGGCCCTCGCGGGCCAGCTTCCGCCTGACCCACCACAACTCGTCGTACGGGGACTCCATGTCGGCGGGCAGCGGCTTGCCCGCCCCCGGCAGCCGTTCGAACTCGCCGCGCGCCTCGGCGTCACGGATCTGCTTGTCCACCCAGGACTCGAAGTCGACGCCCGGCGGCTTTCGCTCGGTCATATGACCATTGTGCCCGCCGGGCAGACGCGGTGGAACCGGGCGTTTTATCATTCGGCGGCAGCGAGCGAGCCGTACCGGTCGCCGCGCCCGGCCGTTGTGGCCACCGCAGGGGCGGCCCCCGGCCCGCCAGGACGTCTCAGGAGGAGCGCACGTGCTCGAACTCACCATGGCCGCCGTGTCCGCAGAGGAATCGGGGGCCACGGCCGGCATGCTCATGGCCGAAGCGCCGAGCGAGCCGGGCGCCGTGCTGCGGGTGGGGCGGGACAGGTCGGTGTGCCGGCTCTCCACGCCGGACGACTGGCTGTTCGTGTCCAGGGTCCATCTGGAGTTCCAGTGCGCCCAGGACGGCACCTGGTATCTGAGCTGGCTGCGCGGTTCGCTGCCCGAGCCGTCCTCCGAGGTCCGGCTGACCGTCGGTGAGCAGGTCCACCCGGTCGCCTACGGCGGCAGCGTCGCGCTGCCCCGGGGCGGCAACGGCGAGGTCGTCATCCTGGACCGCGCCGCCCCGCGCAGCGTCAACGTGGGCTTCTACCACGAGCTGTGAGGCCGGCAGGCGCCGCGAGGGCCCACCGGCTCACTCCAGCACCCGCGCCAGCGCGAAGCCGTCGTGCCCCTTGCCGCCGACCGTCTGGATCGCCGTACCGGTCAGCCTCGGGTGGCTGCCGATCAGGTCGAGGGCGGCACGGGTGCCCAGCACGTCCGGGGCGGTGCTGTCCGCGTCGATCACCCGGCCGCCCCGGACGACGTTGTCGAGGACGATCAGGCTGCCCGCGCGGGTGAGCCTCAGGGCCCACTCCAGGTAGTGCGGGTTGTTGACCTTGTCGGCGTCGATGAAGACCAGGTCGAACGGGGGAGGGTTCTCGTCGGCCAGCCGGGGCAGCGACTCCAGCGCCGGGCCCACCCGCACCTCGACGAGCCGGTCCAGGCCCGCGCGGCCGATGTTGCGGGTGGCCACCTCGGCGTGCCGTGGCTCGTACTCCAGCGTGATCAGCCGCCCGTCGGCCGGGAGGGCGCGGGCCAGCCAGATGGTGCTGTAGCCGCCGAGGGTACCGATCTCCAGGATGTACCGGGCGCCCTGCGTCAGGGCGAGGAGCTGGAGCAGCTTGCCCTGGTTGGGGGCCACGGCGATGGGCGGGAGCCCGGCGGCCTCGCTGTCCCGCAGGGCGGCCGTCAGAACCTCGTCGTCGGGTGCCAGACGGGCGGCGAAGTAGTCGTCCACCGCGTGCCAGAGCTGCGATCCGCTCATGCCCTTACCCCTCTCGTCTTTCTTCGTCCGGTCGGTGGCCGGTCGGTCTTCGGTCGGTCCAGTGGCCGGTTCAGCCGACTCGCGCGGCCGATGAGACCGACGCCGCCGACCCTCCCATCTGATCCGCCCCGCGTCCCCGCGGGCAACCCGACCCCCCGGCCGTCTGTCGTCTTCCGGGCCGACGGCAGGACCGAAGCCGGGCCGACGGCAGGACCGACGGCAGGACCGAAGCAGGACGGACGTCAGGTGAAGCGGGGGTTGCCTGCGTCTCTTCCGGGGGCGGCGCGAGCCTCATAAGGTTTGCGGAGGTACCCCCACGCGCGGGACGTGTGGGACCAATGGGGCGGGAGGCCGACGAGGCGTGGCGAACGCGGAACACAGGGGGCGACCGGCGAAGGCGTTCGGAGCCACGACCGTCGACGGTACCCGGACACGTCTGCACACGGTGCGCCTCGGACTGTGGCTGCTCGCCGCCGTCCTGGCCGTACGGCAGGTCGCCACCGTCCTGACCACCCCGCGCGGGGAGCGGCTCACGGACCTCGAGACCTGGTTCGGGCACGACGGGGTGCCGCAGGTCAGCGGCTCGCTCTACGAGTCGACCCGCTTCACCGGCACCCCCTTCAGCGGGCTCGTCCTCAAACCGCTCAGCAGATCCGCCGAACAGGCCCTGGGCTGGGGCTGGACCTTCGGCACGCTGCTGCTGGTCGTCGCCCTCGGTCTGGTCGCCGTCCGCGCCCTGCCCCAGCCGGTCGGCCGGCGCACGGCCCTGCTGGCCGCGCCGGTCGCGATCAGCCTGCTCATGCTGTCGCTGCCCGTGCGCAACACGCTGTGGCTCGGCCAGACCAGCGTCATCCCCGTCCTGCTCGTCCTGCTCGGCTGCTTCGTCGCCCGCGGGCAGCGGACCGGCGGGGCGCTGATCGGTGTCGCCGCCGCCCTCCAGCCCACCCTGCTGCTCTTCGCCCCGCTGCTGTGGTTCACCGGCCGCCGCCGGGCCGCCGCGGCCACCGGCGTCACCTTCGCCGCGAGCACCGCGCTCGCCTGGGCCGCGATGCCGCAGGACTCGTACACCTACTGGGTGCACCACATGGCGGGCGTGGGCCTCGGCGGCCGGGCCGACGACCTCGCCAACCAGTCCCTGCACGGCGCCCTGCTCCGCCTCGGACTCGAAGGCCCCCTCGAGATCGGGCTCTTCCTGCTGCTCGGCGCGGCCGTCGCGACGCTCGGCCTGCGCCGCGCCGTCCGCTACGCCCACGACGGCCAGCTGCTGCTCGCGGTCGCGATCACCGGCTGCGCCGCCATCGCCGTCTCCCCGACCGCGTGGCAGCACCAGCTGCTGTGGGTGCTGCTCGCCCTCGTCGGCACCGTCGGCAGACGCGCCGGTGACCGGCTGCTGTGGCCGGTGGCCGTCGTCCTGGTGATGACGCTGCCCGCCCAGATGATCCTGCCGAACCTGGCGGTCCTCCACCCCGTCCGCGACAACGTGGTGCTGCTCGCCGCGCTCGCCGCCGCCACGGCGATCCCGTTCCTGTCGCGCACCTCGCTGTGCTTCGAGTCACCCGTCCCGACCCGGTACGCACCGCCCGTGCCGACCCGCTTCCGGTACGTCCCGCTGCTGCCGTTCCTGCGCCGGGTCCTGAGCCGCCCCAACCTGCTGCTGGAACTGCTGCTGATCCGGGTCACCTACGCCGCCTACTCCAAGGTGCGGCTCGCGGCGACCGGCGGCAGGGAGCGCGCGGAGGAGCACGCCCGGCAGATCCTCGACCTCGAGCACGTGCTCCGCCTGGACATCGAGCACGCGGTCAACCACGCCGTCGTGAAGATCGACTGGCTGCGGCACTTCTTCGACTTCTACTACACGTCGTTCCACTTCCTCGTCCCGCTCACGGTCCTCGGGCTGCTGTACTGGCGCCGCCCGGTCGACTACCGCTGGGCCCGCGCGAGCCTCGGTTTCGCCACCCTGCTCGCCCTGCTCGGTTTCTGGCTCTACCCGCTGGCCCCGCCGCGCCTGATGCCGAACCTCGGGATCATCGACACCGTGCACGGCGTCCAGGACTTCTCCAAGCCGGACTACGGCACCCTCACCGCCCTCACCAACCAGTACGCGGCGATGCCGTCCCTGCACTTCGGCTGGTCCCTGTGGTGCGGTGTGGTCATCGCGATCATCGCCCCGAAGCCGTGGATGAGGGCACTCGGCCTGCTGCACCCCCTGTTCACGGCCGCCGCGATCGTCGCCACCGGCAACCACTGGATCCTGGACGCGGTCGGCGGCGCGCTCGTCGTCGCCGCCGGCTTCGGCCTGACGTACCTCTTCCAGGGCCCCCGCGCCCGCACGACCGTGACCCCGGCACCCGAGGCCGAGGACGCCCCGGCGGTACCGCAGCAGGCGGTGAGCCCGGAACAGTCGGAGAGACCGGAGCGGCCGGAGAGGGAGCGCGCCTGACCGGCCCGACGGCCGGGCGCCCTCCACCGTCTCGCCCTCGGCACGCCGACCCTCCTGGCGCTGTCGGGGACCGGTGTGAACGGCGAAGGCGGCGGCCCCGGGGATCGGGGGCCGCCGCCTTCGGTATGGGGGGGTGATGCGGGTGGTACAGGGGGGCTGGTGCCGGGTGGGTCAGTACCAGTTGTTGGACTGCCAGAAGTCCCAGGCGGCGCAGGGGCTGCCGTAGCGCTCGTTCATGTAGCCGAGGCCCCACTCGATCTGGGTGGCGGGGTTGGTCTTCCAGTCGGAACCGGCCGAGGCCATCTTGGTGGCGGGCAGGGCCTGGACCAGGCCGTAGGCGCCACTGGAGGCGTTGGTGGCGGTCGGGTTCCAGCCGCTCTCACGCTGGACGATGTTGGAGAAGCACTGGTACTGCGCCGAGTCACCGATCATCTGCTGCGCGGTCGCCTGGGCCGAGGCCGTGGCCGTGGGGGCCGCCTGCGCGGGGCCGGCGGCGATCAGCGTGCCGCAGGCCGCGGCGGCGAGGGCGGCACCGGCGAGGGCCTTCTTCGGGGTGGCGACGGTGCGGAGGATGGAAGCGGCGGACACGTGGGGCCTTTCTTCGGGTACGGGGCGGTCGCCGTAGGCCCGGTGCCGGACCACATGTGGTGCGGAGCGGGGCATACGTCGGCGCCGCGGCCCGTGGGGGGCACGTCGGCGCCTGGCGACCACTCCACAGAAACAGCCCAGGGGTTCGTCCCGCAATGACCGTATTTACTAGCCGTGGTCGCATTTCGTGTGCATTGCCGGGACGCAGTGGGCGGGCATGTGCGCAGGTCGGGGCGGGCGGAGGCCGGGGGTGGGGGCGTGCTGAGGGCTACGACGCCGCTTCGTATGTGATCGAGGTCATGTGGGGTGGTTCACCGTGGTCGGCCGTCGTCGTCACCGTGGGCGTGCGGGGCGATTACTCAGGGGTGCCCCGTGAAGGTGACCGACGTCTCGAAAGCCGCTCGGCGGGTGGCGCGGCGCAGGGCGCGGAGGACCGGGGCGCCCAGGGCCAGGGCCAGGACGACGGTGAGCAGGGCCCGGCCCAGGTCCCAGCCGAGGGACGTGGCCAGGCAGTACGCCACGAAACGGGCCAGGTTGGCGGGGACCGACGCGTCCGGGTCGAAGGAGATGTTCGAGGCGAGGGCGGCCATGAAGGGCCAGCCCGCCATGTTCATCACCGTGCCGTAGGCGAAGGCCGCCAGAAAGCCGTAGGCGGCGATCATCCACAGCTCGGCGCGACCCCGGAGACGGTCCGGGCCCGGGAGCAGGCCCGCGCCCATCGTGAACCAGCCCATCGACAGCATCTGGAACGGGAGCCACGGGCCGACCCCGCCCGTGAGCAGCGCGGACGCGAACATCGTCACCGAGCCGAGCACGAAGCCGAAGCCGGGACCGAGGACCCGGCCGCTCAGCACCATCAGGAAGAACATGGGTTCCAGGCCGGCCGTCCCCGCGCCGATGGGGCGCAGAGCCGCGCCCGTCGCCGCCAGGACGCCCAGCATCGCGACCGCCTTCGGGCCGAGGCCCGACTCCGAGATGGTCGCCGCCACCACCGCGACCAGCAGCACCAGCAGTCCCGCGAAGAGCCACGGCGCGTCCTGCGCGTGGGCGTTGAGGGTGGAGGCGGGCGGGGCCAGGAAGGGCCAGCCGAAGGCGGCCACGCCCACCGCGCTCACCAGGGCCAGCGCCAGGAGCGAACGCGGTCCCAGGCGGACTGCCCGCGCCTGGCGCTGCGCGCCGGTGACGGTGGTCGGGGTGCGTGCGGGGGTCATGACAGGGCCGCCCGCACCTGGGAGACCGTGAGCCACTGCTGCGGGGCCAGGACCTTCGCCACCTGGGGGGCGAAGGACGGTGACGCGACGACCACCTCGGCCGCCGGCCCGTCGGCGATGACCTCGCCCTCGGCGAGCAGGACCACCCGGTGGGCGAGTTCCGCCGCCAGTTCCACGTCGTGCGTGGCCAGGACGATGGCGTGGCCCTCGGCGGCCAGCCCCCGCAGCACGGCGACCAGGCGGGCCTTCGCCGCGTAGTCCAGGCCGCGGGTCGGCTCGTCGAGGAGGAGCAGGGGCGGGCGGGCGGTGAGGACGACGGCCAGGGCGAGGGTCAGGCGCTGGCCCTCGGACAGGTCACGGGGGTGCGTGTCGTCCGTGATCCCGGGGAGCAGCTCCGACAGCAGGGCGCGGCAGGTACCCGGTTCCGCCTCCGCGTCCCGGTCCGCGGCGGCGCACTCCGCGCCGACCGTGTCCGCGTACAGCAGGTCGCGCGGCTCCTGCGGGACGAGCCCCACCCGGCGGACCAGGTCGCGGGGACGGGTGCGGTGGGGCACGGCGTCACCGGTGCGGACCGAACCGGCGGACGGTTCGACCAGACCGACCAGGGCGCCGAGCAGCGTCGACTTCCCGGCGCCGTTGCGGCCCATCAGGGCGACCGTCTCGCCGGGGGCGACCGTCAGGTCGATGTGGCGCAGGGCCTGGACGCGGTCACGGCGGACGGCGAGGGAGCGGACTTCCGCCACCGGGGCGGGAGTCGAGACATCGGCCCTGGTGCGCTTGAACAGGCGCCGACCGGAGGGCGCGGGCGCCGCGTCCTCGGCGGGCTCCCGAGCGGGCTCCCGCGCCGTCGCCGCGTCGGCCAGTCGCTCCCGCAGCCCGGCCGCCCGACGGCGCGCGTCCCGCACGGTCAGCGGCAGCGGGGACCACTCCGCGAGCCGGCCCAGCGCCACCACCGGCGGGAACACCGGGGAGACAGCCATCACCTCCGCCGGCGTGCCGAGCAGCGGGGGCTCTCCCGGCCCCGGAAGCAGCGCCACCTGGTCGGCGTACTGGATGACGCGTTCCAGCCGGTGCTCGGCCATGAGGACGGTGGTGCCGAGGTCGTGGACCAGGCGCTGGAGGACCGCGAGGACCTCCTCGGCCGCCGCGGGGTCCAGCGCGGACGTCGGTTCGTCCAGGACCAGCACCCGCGGGTGCGGGGTGAGCACCGAGCCGATGGCGACCCGCTGCTGCTGGCCGCCGGAGAGCGTCGAGATGGGACGGTCGCGCAGGCCGGCCAGGCCCAGCAGGTCCAGGGTCTCCTCGACACGGCGCCGCATCACCTCCGGAGGCAGACCCAACGACTCCATGCCGTAGGCGAGTTCGTCCTCGACGACGTCCGTCACGAAATGGGACAGCGGGTCCTGGCCCACCGTGCCCACGACGTCGGCGAGTTCGCGCGGCTTGTGGGTGCGGGTGTCGCGGCCGGCCACCGTGACCCTGCCGTGCAGAGTGCCGCCGGTGAAGTGCGGGACGAGACCGCTGACCGCGCCCAGCACGGTGGACTTGCCGACCCCCGACGGGCCGGCGAGCAGGACGAGTTCGCCCTCCGGCACCTCGAAGTCGACGCCCCGTACGGAGGGTTCGGGCATGCCGTCGTACGTCACGGAGACGTTCTCGAAGCGGATCACGACGGCTCCTTGCCGGTGTCCTCGGGGGCGGGGGTGACGAAGGCGGGGAGCAGGCCGATCAGCACGGCCGCCGCCGGCCACAGGGGGAGCGTGGGCGCGACCAGCGGCACCACACCGGGGTGCAGGGCCGCCGGATCGCGCGCGGCGGCGAGCGCCAGCAGCGCCGCGACCGCCGCGCCGGAGCCGGCGACCAGCCAGGCGCGGGCGTCCCAGCGGTCCGGGCGGTAACGGGTGCGCAGGGAACGCCGGCCGCCCAGCCACAGGCCCGCGAGCGCGGCGGCGAGACCGGCCAGGAGCACGGGCAGACCGTGGACGGCGCCCTCGGCGGTGAGTAGTCCGTACGTTCCGGCGCAGACGCCGAGCAGCCCGCCGAGGGTGAGGGCGGCGGTGGTGCGGCGGATCCCGGCCGGGACCTGCGCGGTACGGCCGTAACCGCGGGCGTCCATCGCGGCGGCGAGCGCGACCGAACGCTCCAACGCGCCCTCCAGGACCGGCAGTCCGACCTGCAGCAGCCCCCGGACACCCCGGTCGGGACGGCCCCGCAGCCGACGGGCGGCGCGCAGCCGCTGGACGTCCGCGATCAGGTTCGGCGCGAACGTCAGCGCCACGACGACGGCCACCCCCATCTCGTACAGGGCGCCGGGCAGGGACTTCAGCAGGCGGGAGGGGTTGGCGAGGGCGTTCGCGGCACCGACGCAGATGAGCAGCGTGGCCAGCTTCAGGCCGTCGTACAGGGCGAACGTGAGGGCCTCGGCCGTGACCTCGCCGCCCAGACGGATGCCCTGCGCCCAGTCGGGGAGCGGGACTTCGGGCAGAGCGACGAGCACATGCGTGCCGGGTACGGGGGAGCCGAGGACGACCGCGAAGAGCAGGCGGATGACGAGCACGACGAGCGCCAGCTTGACGAACGCGCCGTAGGAGCGGGCCCAGGGCGCGTTCGGGCGGCGAGTGGCCACGACGTACGCGGAGACGGTGACGAGGAGGGCGTGCAGCAGCGGGTTGGTGGTACGGGTGGCGGCGACACCGAGGGCCAGGGCCCACAGCCACCAGGCGCCGGGGTGCAGGGGAGTTTCCTGCCGGCGGCGCGAGGCGGGGGCGCCCGACGGCACCGGACGTCCGGTGCCGGTGCCGGTGCGCCCCCGCGGCCGGGCGTCGCCAGGTCCTGCCGTCCTAGGCACGACGGCGTACCTGCCGGACCGTCGCCGCACCCAGCAACGCCACCACGGCGATCCCGGCGACCAGACCGAGCGAGGGGCCGCCGCCGTCGTCCGAAGACGCCGACGGCGCCGAGGACTTCGCGCCGTCCTCCTTCTCGGGCGCCGGTGCGCCGCCGCCCGACACCTGCTCCCCGCAGCCCTTCTCCGGGTAGCCCGCGATCGCGCACAGCAGGGCGTTGCTGTTGTAGCGCAGGGGCTCGGCGACGGAGGCCAGGGCCTCGGCCGTCGTGGCGTCCGCGGGGACCCGGGCGCAGGCGGTGCGGCCGTCCGGCGGGGTCTCGCCGGACGGGGCGTCGGCGGCCGTACCGAAGTCGATGACCAGGGCCACCCGCTTCTCGCCGTCCTTCGCCGGGGTCTTCGCGCAGATCGCGGAGAAGTCGGCGGCGCCCCGGGGCCGCGTCGCGTCGGCGGAGTCCTCGCTGACGGCGAACCGGAAGCCCTGGACGTCGCCGTCGGCGGGACGGGCCGTGGAGGGGCCCTGGGTGGCGTACGTCCACGCGTCGCCGTCCAGGTCCCAGAACGACCAGTACCGGTAGCCGGCGGCCTGCGCCTGGCCCGCGCCCGCCAGCAGCGGCAGGAGCGCGGCCAGGAGCAGCACGGTGGCCCGGCGTGTCACGACTGCTGCTTCCTGCTCCGGCCGCGCAGCAGGAAGACGACGCCGACAGCGGCGACGAGGCAGACCCCGACGATCGAGGCGGTCCACCAGAGGCCGGACCCGGAGCCCGACTCGGCCTTCGTACCGTCCTCCTCGTCCTGCCCGGCCTTGCCGTCGTCCGCCGTCCGCGAGGACTTCTCGGTGGCCGGGCCGGCCGCCGAGAGCTGCTTCACCAGGTCGGTGCCGCCGAAGGCGCGCGGGTCGGCGCCGGTCGCGTGGGCGGCGAAGATCAGCTGGGCGTAGGCGGCGGGGCCGCTCTGGGCGGCCCAGTCGGCGGCGTTCTCCTCCAGCCAGGCCACGGACTTCGCGGCCGGTTCGGTGGCGCCCTGCGCGGCGAGCGCGACCACGGCGTCGGCGGTGTTGCCGTAGTCGGGCTGGTCCTCGGAGCCGGGGAGGGCGGAGACGAGGTGGCCGTCCTCGGCGAGCACGCCGATGAGGTGGGCGGCGCCGTTGGCGGCGGCCTGCTCGGGCGTGTCCGCCTTCTTGCAACCGGAGTCCTTCGACCCGCCCTTGCCGGGTTCGACCACCAGGCCCGCGCCGAGGGAGCCGAGCACGCCCGCCGCCGTGGCGTCGGCGTTGGCGACCAGTTCGCCCTTCTTGCCCGGCTGGAAGGCGAACGCGCCCGCGCCGTCCTCCCCGCTCTTGCCGCTCTTGCCGTCGCACGGCAGCGCCAGCTTCAGCAGGGCGTCGTAGGGGGACTTGCCGTCCTTGACCACCTCGGCCGGCTTCTCGCCCGTCGCGGCGAGCGCGCCGATGACGACGGAGGTGGAGTTGGCGTCGCTGTCCCCGCCCGCCATGTAGCCCCAGCCGCCGTCCTTGTTCTGCACGGACTTCAGCCAGTCGAGGGCCTTGCCGGTGACGGCGTCGTGCCCGCCGAGGGCGGCGAGGGCCTGGACGGCGGCGGCGGTCTGGTTGGTGTCGACCATGGTCTTGGCGTCGCACGCCGTGCCGGTGTCCGCACGGTACGGGGCGAACGAGCCGTCGGCGCACTGCTGCCCCGCCAGCCAGTCGACGGACGACTTCGGCGGCTCGACACCCACCGTGTGCTGGGCGAGCAGGGCGAGCGACTGCCGCCACACACCGTCGTACTGCGGATCGCCCTCGCCGTACAGGGCGGTGGGCAGGGCCTGCTGGGACGGCGAGGGGGACGGGGACGAGTCGGCGGCGGCCGGTGCGGCGGCACCGATCACGGCGACGGCGGCCAGAGCCGCTGCGCTGCTACGTATGTTCATGATCGGCGGATGCCTCTCTCCCTGTGGGGAGCCAGGCAGCACGGGACATCCCGGCGGCTCGGCTCCGTATCCCTCGACGGTGCCGCGCCCCGGCGGACCGCCGGGCGCGTGAGCCGGTCACGAACCGTTCGGGGCATTCCGGCTCGCCGTCCCGGTGGACGGCTCACGGTTGCGGGTCAGCGCCGGAATTGCACCGGCTTCCCCCCGTACGGGTGATGACGACGCCGTCACTCTACCCGCACGTAAGGAAATGGTCAGGAGCGGGCGGTTCCGCCGGATCCGCCCAGTCGATCAGTCGGCAGGCCGTCTCGATGTCGATCTCGACCTGGGCGATCGAGGCGCGTCCCGACAGCCAGGTGATCAGGGCCGAGTGCCAGGTGTGCTCGATGACGCGGACCGCCGAGAGCTGGTCCGGGGTGGGGTCCCCGAGGTCCATGGCGTCCAGGATGATCCTCGTCGTCCGGCGGGAGACCTGGTCCACCTCCGGACTCACGCTGCGGTCCGCGAAGGTCAGTGCGCGCACCATCGCGTCGGCCAGCTGCGGCTCGCGCTGGAGCGCGCGGAAGGCCAGCATCAGGGTCCCGGTGACCCGTTCCGCGGCCGTGTCGCCCGCCGGGGGCTTCTTCCGCAAGGTGCGGTGCATGCGCTCCAACTGGTCCTGCATGGTGGCCACCAGCAGGTGGATCTTGGACGGGAAGTAGCGGTACAGCGTGCCCAGCGCCACCTGCGAGGACTCCGCGACCTCCCGCATCTGCACCGCGTCGAAGCCGCCCCGGCCGGCCAGCCGGGCGCTCGCGTCCAGGATGCGGCGCCTGCGCGCCTCCTGACGCGCGGTCAGGGGTGAGGCGGGAGAGGCTCCGGTGGCGCCGGCCTCCATGAGCGCGGCCTTGTCCGTCTCGCGGGCCTTGTCGGCGTTACCGGTGTTGCCGGTGTTGTCGGTGTTATGGATCTTTTCGGCCTTGTTCGGCTTGGGTGGCGTCGCCGCCTTGGCCGCCTTCTTCGTGTGGGCTTCCGCGGGCATGGGTCCCGTTCCGTGACCGTCGGTGAGGGGTGGTGATCGGACAGCATGGCACGCGTACCGCCGTGGCGTGAATCACCTGATCCACTGCTCCCGTACTCCCTACCTGCCGGTAGATTCGGAGCCTCGGAACGATCAACTCTGAAACTTGTTCCAGGTTGACGTCCCGACGTAGAGTCGCGGAACCGTGCAGGGAGAAGGGGGCCCAGGGTGACCGCTGAGGCCAGTCAGGCCGGGCCCTCGCGGGGTCCCTCCGCCGCCGACGGCTTGCGACCGCTCCGCATCGCACTCCTCACCTACAAGGGAAACCCGTTCTGCGGCGGACAGGGCGTCTACGTACGCCACCTCTCCCGCGAACTCGCCCGCCTCGGACACCAGGTCGAGGTCATCGGCGCCCAGCCCTACCCCGTCCTCGACGAGGGCCACGACGGGCTGAGCCTCACCGAGCTGCCCAGCCTCGACCTCTACCGCCAGCCCGACCCCTTCCGCACCCCGGGCCGCGACGAGTACCGCGACTGGATCGACGCACTCGAGGTCGGCACGATGTGGACCGGCGGCTTCCCCGAACCGCTGACCTTCTCCCTGCGGGCCCGGCGCCATCTGCGGGCCCGACGAGGTGACTTCGACGTCGTGCACGACAACCAGACGCTCGGCTACGGCCTGCTCGGCGACCTCGGCGCCCCCTTGGTGACCACGATCCACCACCCCATCACCGTCGACCGGCAGTTGGAGCTGGACGCCGCCGGGAGCAGGCGGCGACGCGCCTCGGTGCGCCGCTGGTACGCCTTCACCAGGATGCAGAAGCGGGTGGCCCGCAGGCTGCCGTCCGTGCTCACCGTCTCCGGCACCTCCCGCGAGGAGATCGTCGACCACCTGGGCGTACGGCAGGACCGGATCCACGTCGTCCACATCGGCGCCGACACCGACCTGTTCTCGCCGGACGCGTCGGTGCCCGTCGTGCCGGGCCGGATCGTGACCACGTCCAGTGCGGACGTGCCGCTCAAGGGTCTGGTCTTCCTCGTCGAGGCGCTGGCGAAGGTCCGCGTCGAGCAGCCCGAGGCCCACCTCGTCGTGGTCGGCAAGCGCCCCACCAAGGGGCCCGTCGCGCAGGCCATGGAGCACTACGGGCTCGAGGGCGCCGTCGAGTTCGTCAAGGGCATCTCGGACGCGGAACTGGTCGACCTCGTGCGCTCCGCCCAGGTCGCCTGCGTGCCGTCGCTGTACGAGGGCTTCTCGCTCCCGGCCGCCGAGGCCATGGCCACGGGCACGCCGCTGCTCGCCACGACCGGCGGCGCGATCCCGGAGGTGGCCGGCCGCGACGGCGAGACCTGCCTGGCCGTCCCGCCCGGCGACGCGGGCGCGCTGGCCGCCGGACTGAACCGACTGCTCGGCGACCCCGAACTGCGCGCGCGGCTCGGCGCGGCCGGCCGGGAGCGGGTGCTGCGGCACTTCACCTGGGCCCGCGCGGCCGAGGGCACGGTGGCCCGCTACCGCGAGGCGATGGCCCGCGCAGGGGCTGCGGAGGCCGTGGGCGCCGCCCCCGTCGTCGCCGCTCCCGCGGCGGACCGGCCACTCGTCGCAGAAGAACCCGTCACCTCCCACCGCGAAAGCAGGGCCACGTGCTGACCGTCGACTTCTCCCGGTTCCCGCTCGCCCCGGGCGACCGTGTCCTGGACCTCGGTTGCGGAGCAGGCCGGCACGCGTTCGAGTGCTACCGGCGCGGGGCGCGGGTCGTGGCACTGGACCAGAACGGCGAGGAGATCCGCGAGGTCGCCAAGTGGTTCGCGGCGATGAAGGAGGCCGGGGAGGCGCCCGCCGGGGCCACCGCCACGGCGATGGAGGGCGACGCCCTCGCCCTGCCCTTCCCCGACGAGTCCTTCGACGTCGTGATCGTCTCCGAGGTGATGGAGCACATCCCCGACGACAAGGGCGTCCTCGCCGAGATGGTCCGCGTGCTCAAGCCCGGCGGCCGCATCGCGGTCACCGTCCCGCGCTACGGGCCCGAGAAGGTGTGCTGGACCCTGTCCGACGCCTACCACGAGGTCGAGGGCGGCCACATCCGCATCTACAAGGCCGACGAACTGCTGGCCAGGATGCGCGAGGCCGGTCTGCGCCCCTACGGCACCCACCACGCGCACGCACTGCACTCGCCGTACTGGTGGCTGAAGTGCGCCTTCGGCGTGGACAACGACAAGGCGCTGCCGGTGCGGGCGTACCACAAGCTGCTGGTCTGGGACATCATGAAGAAGCCGCTGGCGACCCGCATCGCGGAGCGGACCCTGAACCCGGTGATGGGCAAGAGCTTCGTGGCGTACGCGACCAAACCGCATCTGCCGCGCACCGACGCCGGGGCGGGCGCCGATGCCGACGCCGGGGCGGGTACCGAGGCCGGGGTGGCGGCCAAGTGACCACCCCCCGGACAGAACACCTGGTCCTGCCCGGGGTCCTCACCGCCGGGCAGGCCGCCGCGACCGTCGCGGGCATCCTCGCCGTGCAGCGTGAGGACGGGGCGATCCCCTGGTTCCGCGGACACCACCTCGACCCGTGGGACCACGTCGAGGCCGCGATGGCGCTGGACGCCGCGGGCTCCCACGAGGCCGCCGAGCGGGCCTACCTGTGGCTGGCCAGGCACCAGCTGGCGGACGGCTCCTGGTACGCGGCGTACGCCGACGGCGACCCGCACGACGTCACCGACCGGGGCCGGGAGACCAACTTCGTCGCCTACGTCGCCGTCGGCGTCTGGCACCACTACCTCTCCACCGGCGACGACACCTTCCTGGACCGCCTGTGGCCCACCGTGTACGCGGCGGTGGAGTACGTACTGAAACTGCAGCAGCCCGGCGGGCAGATCGGCTGGCGACGCGACGACGACGGCACGGCCGCCACCGACGCGCTGCTCACCGGCTGCTCCTCCGTCCACCACGCGCTGCGCTGCGCGCTGGCCATCGCCGAGCAGCGGGAAGAGCCGCAGCCGGACTGGGAGTTGGCGGCGGGCGCGCTGCGGCACGCGATCCGGCACCACCCGGAGCGGTTCCTCGCCAAGGACCGCTACTCGATGGACTGGTACTACCCCGTACTGGGCGGCGCCCTCACCGACACGGAGGCCAAGGCCCGGATCGCGGAGGGCTGGGACCGTTTCGTCGTCCCCGGGCTGGGTGTGCGCTGTGTGATCCCCAACCCGTGGGTGACCGGCGGGGAGTCGGCCGAACTCGCCCTGGCCCTGTGGGCGATGGGCGAGTCCGACTGGGCGTTGGAGATCCTCCAGTCCATCCAGCACCTGCGCGATCCGGAGAGCGGCCTGTACTGGACGGGGTACGTCTTCGACGACGAGGCGATCTGGCCGGTCGAGTTGACCACCTGGACGGCCGGCTCGCTGCTGCTGGCCGTCGCCGCGCTCGGCGGCCACGAGGCCACCTGCGCGGTGTTCGGCGGCGAACGCCTGCCCCGAGGACTCGACCCGGACTGCTGCGCCCTGGACTGACCTGACCGGCTCAGGAGACGGGGAAGGGGGCCTTCAGCGCCGGTGGAGGCGGTTGGCGATGGCGTGGCCGACGAACAGGTAGACGACCGCGGCCAGTCCGTACCCGGCGACCACCCGCGCCCACTCCGCGTCGAACGTGAACAGATCACGCGACCAGCCGGCCAGCCAGGAGGCCGCGTCATGGACGAACCGGACCAGGTCATTGGCCCGGTTGGCGTCCAACAGGTACATCAGAATCCACAGTCCGAGAATGACGGCCATGACGTCCGCGATCACCGCGACGACCGTCCCCGCGGAAGTGGAACCCGTGCGATTTCGAGGGGACATGATGTCCGTCTGGCCCCGGAATCCCGATGCAAACCCGGACGGTGTCAACACCGGGAATTCCGCGGGAATTCAGCTGCACGACAACGGCCCCCCGCCCGGCAGGGCGAGGGGCCGTACGGTACGGGGCGGGGTCAGCCGCGCTGGATGCCCGAGGTGTCCTGGAGCACACCGCGGCGGCCGTCCTGCGTCTGGGCGACGAGGGCCGGGCCACGCTGCTCGACGGCCAGGTACCAGGTACCGGGGGCCAGTTCGGCGATCGGCGTCTGTGAACCGTCCTCCGGGAACAGGGGCCGGGGCACCGGGACGGCGAACCAGAACGGCGAGAAGTCGGCGGCGGGCGGCGCGGACGGCTGACCGGGGAACGACTGACCGGGCTGGCCCGGCTGCGGCTGACCGCCGAAACCGGCCTGCTGCGCACCCGGGTAGCCGTAACCGGCGGGCGGCTGGGCGCCGTAGGGCTGCGGGGCGGCGGGACGGGCCGCCGGCATGAGGGCGCCCTTGAGAGCCGGAACCAGAGGGGTGGCCACGGCGGCGGCGGCCAGGAGCAGGGCGGCGATCAGGCCGAGGATCAGGCCTGGGCCGGTCTCGGGCTCCCTGCCGCCGAAACCGGAGAGGAGATCGTCGAACGCCCCCAACGGGTCGATGATCGTCCAGAAGGATGTCCACGCGGCGAAGATCGTCAGAGCCACGCCGAACTGACCCAGGTCAAGACCGGCAACCTTGGGCGGCTGGGGCAGCGCGCGGGCCATGACGATGAGAGCCGCACCGGCGATGCCGGCGATGTACATGCTCATCACCAGGCCCAGGTTGTCCCAGGCGTTGGGGATGTCGTCTTCGTCGCCGCCGAACGTGTCGAGGAACGACGCGATGAACAGCAATACCGCTGCTCCGATCACCACGCCGTCGCCTCGAGTGAGGGAGCGGATATTCACTTCAGGTCCTTCTGGGTCGTCTCGTCGTCGGTAGAGGCGTCGCTGTCACCACCTCGCCCTCGGGGCCCGGTGTGAAGCGCGGGGGTGACCCCTCGTCGTGGGAACGACACTATCGTCCGCACGATCGGGCTGTCCGCCTGGATCAGCGCGCTGATCCCTACCCGCGCAGGAAACTCACGATTCCCTCGGAGATCCCTTGCGCCGCTTTCTGCCGCCAGGCACCGCTGGTCAGAAGTGCCGCGTCCTTGCTATCGCGCATGTTGCCGCACTCGACGAACACCTTGGGAACCGTTGACAGATTGAGACCGCCCAAGTCCTTACGCGTGACGAGACCGGTGCCGTCGCCCACGTAATTGGAGGGCGCGTCGCCGGTGACGCGGACGAAGTTGCCCGCGATGCGCTCACCGAGTTCGCGGGAGGGGCCGACGATCGCCCGGGTGTCCGCCGCGCCGGAGCGCACGGAGCCGGGGAGGATCACATGGAAGCCGCGGTTCCCGGCGCCCGAACCGTCCGCGTGGATCGACACGACGGCATCCGCCTTCGCCTTGTTGCCGATCTCGGCCCGCTCGTCGATGCACGGCCCGAACGGCCGGTCGGCGTCCTGGGTCAGCTTCACCGTGGCGCCCTGCTCCTCGAGGAGCTCACGCATCCGGTGGGCGACGTCCAGGGTGAACTTCGCCTCGATGTAACCGTCGTCGGTGGACGTGCCGGTGGTGTCGCACTCCTTGGAGTTCGTCCCGATGTCCACCTGGCGGTTGATCTCGGCGGTGTGCCGGAAGTTGCCCGGATTGTGCCCGGGGTCGATGACGACGACCCTCCCCTTGAGCGGCCCGGACCCGGCGGGCGCGGACGAGGAGGCGGAAGCGGAGGGAGAGCCGGAAGTGGCGGAGCCGCCCGGCTTCCCGCCGTCCGGGTCGCCGGACTCGTCCGACGCCGGGGCACCGGCGGAGGACGGCGCACGCGACGAAGCAGCCCCCGAGGACCCCGCGGACCCCGCGGCAGCGCCCTCGTCGTCCCCCGACCCGCCCACGGTCGCGTAGACGGCCCACCCGAGCAGCGCCCCCGGGACGAGCGCGGCCAGTGCCACGGTCAGGAGCCTGCTCCGGGAGCGGCGGGAGGGGGGCGGTTCGAAGCCGGGTCCGGTGTACGACACCCGGCCACCCTAGCGGCCGCCGCGCACCGCCATCGCCCTCCTGGGGTGGTCGCCGAGCCTCAGATCCCGTGCCCGGTGCGGCGCAGGACGCGCAGCGAGCCCGTGGCCGAGACCTCCGTGAAGGCGCCGGATGCCAGTGCGCGGAGGTGGACGCGGTAGGGGGCCTGGCCGGTGAACTCGTCGGCCGGATCGGGGAAGACGTCGTGGATGACGAGCAGCCCGCCCTCGGCGACGTGCGGGGCCCAGCCCTCGTAGTCGGCCGTGGCGTGTTCGTCGGTGTGGCCGCCGTCGACGAAGACCAGGGCGAGGGGGGAGTTCCACAGGGCCGCGATCACCGGGGAGCGGCCGACCAGGGCGACCACGTGGTCCTCCAGGCCCGCCCGGTGGAGCGTGCGGCGGAAGGTGGGGAGGGTGTCCATCACCCCCAGCTCGGGGTCTACCGTCTCCGGGTCGTGGTAGTCCCAGCCCGGCTGCTGCTCCTCACTGCCCCGGTGGTGGTCCACGGTGAGCGCGGTGACACCGGCCGCGCGGGCCGCGTCGGCCAGCAGGACCGTCGACCGGCCGCAGTAGGTGCCGACCTCCAGCAGGGGCAGGCCCAGCCGTCCCGCCCCGGCCGCCGCCGCGTACAGGGCCAGGCCCTCGTCCGCGGGCATGAAGCCCTTCGCCGCCTCGAACGCGGCCAGGATCTCGGGCTCGGGTGCCGGGGGGTTCGGCGTCGGCATCGGTTCCGGCGTCCTCTCGGTCGTACGCGTCCGGTCGTACGCGTCTCGGGGTGCCCATGGTGCCGTACCCCGTCGGGAAGCGGCGGACGGGGGCTCGTAGCGCCGCTGTGGGCGGCTCCGGGTCGTCCTGGGTCGGAAGGACCAGGGCCCGTCCCGGCGAATTCCCGATGCAAGGGGTGCTCACCGGTTGAGATCATGACGTCCATGCTCGAAGTCCCGGACACCACCGTCACCCGCACACCCCCTCGCAGCGCGCCTCCTCCGTGGCTGGCGGTGGCGCTCGCGTGTGTCGGGCAGTTCCTCGTCGTGCTCGACGTCTCCGTGGTCAACGTCGCGCTGCCGTCGATGCGCACCGGCCTCGGGCTCAGCGGGCAGGGCCTGCAGTGGGTGGTGAACGCGTACGCCATCGCCTTCGCCGGTTTCATGCTGCTCGGCGGACGCGCCGGTGACCTCTACGGACGCAAGCGGATGTTCCTCGTCGGCCTCGGCCTGTTCACGCTGGCCTCGCTGGCCGGCGGACTGGCCCAGGACGACTGGCAGCTGCTGCTGGCGCGGGCGGTGCAGGGGCTCGGGGCGGCCGTCCTGGCGCCCTCCACCCTGACCATCGTCACCTCGGCGGTCCCCGAGGGCGCCGCCCGCGCCCGCGCCATCGCGACCTGGACCGCCGTCGGGGCGGGCGGTGGCGCGGCCGGCGGCTTCGTCGGCGGGGTGCTCACGGACGCGCTGTCGTGGCGGTGGGTCCTGCTGATCAACGTGCCGATCGGGGTGGTGGTGCTGGCCGGGGCCGCCTGGTGGCTGGCGGAGGGCCGGGCCGGGGACGGACGGCGGCTCGACCTGCCCGGCGCGCTGCTCGTGACGGCCGGCCTCGCCACCCTCGCCTACGGCATCTCCCAGACCGAGGCCGAGGGCTGGACGGCGACGCCCACCCTGGTGCCGCTGCTCGCCGGGCTCGCCCTCATCGCGCTGTTCCTCCTCGTCGAGGCGCGGGCCAAGGCCCCGCTGATGCCGCTGGGGCTGTTCCGGATGCGGTCGGTGTCGTCGGCGAACGTGGCGATGTTCCTGAGCGGCGCCGCGATGTTCTCCATGTGGTTCTTCATGACCCTCTACGCGCAGAACGTCCTCGGCTACACCCCGCTGGAGGCCGGGTTCGCCCTGGTGCCGAGTTCGCTCGCCGTGGTCGTCGGCTCCAAGGCCGCGCCCCGGCTGATGCGGGTGGCCGGGGCGCGCGCCGTGGCCGTGCTCGGCACCTTCGTCGCGATGACCGGCTTCGCCTGGCAGTCGACCATGACGGCCGACGGGACGTACCTGACGTCGATCATGTTCCCCGGCGTCCTGATGATGCTGGGCGCGGGCCTCGCCGCGACCCCGCTCGCCGCGCTCGCGACCTCCGGCGCGGCCCCCGAGGAGGCCGGCCTGGTCTCCGGGCTGGTCAACACCTCGCGCACGATGGGCGGTTCGCTGGGCCTGGCGGTCCTGTCGACGATCGCGGCGGCCCGTACGGCGGGCAGCGGGACGCCGGAGGCCCTGACCGAGGGATACGCGCTGGCGTTCCGCACGGGGACGGTGGTGCTGGCCGCCGGGATGGTGCTGATGTGGGTCTGGCTGCCCCGGAGAACCACGGCGGCGCACTGAGGGCGCCCTGGGGGGGACAGTGGGGAAAGCCAGGCGGAGAAAGCGGGCGTCGGGCCGGTCGGAAAGGTGCCGTGACGGCCCGCGGCGGGGGCCGGCACGGGTGTTCCTCCCCGCCCCGAACGGGTCCCTCGGCGCCGGTCGCACCGGCCCCTCCCAGGGGGCGCCGAAGCCTCCACGGCAGTCCCAACAAGCCCCGCCGGCCTGGGACTTCACGCCCCCTGCGGGTACGGTCGCCGCATACGGAAGGGGGCCCGGATGGACCGGAGCACACGCACCGTGGACGACGTACTCGACCTGCTGGACGGCCTGTTCGCACCGGAGGCCGACCGGTGGACGCGGCAGGGCGCCGACTGGTGGGACGGCTTCTACACCGACCGCTCCCGGCCGGTGCCGTTCTTCGTGGCGAAGCCGGACGAGAACCTGGTGTCGTACGTCGAGCGGGGCCTGCTCACCGGGGGCCGGGCGCTCGACGTGGGCTGCGGCCCCGGCCGCAACGCGCTGTACCTGGCCGCGCACGGCTTCGAGGTCGACGCGGTCGACCTCTCCCCGGCCGCCGTCGGCTGGGCACGGGAGCGGGCCCGCGAGACGGGCGCGCGCGGCGTCCGGTTCCACTGCGGCGACGCCTTCGCCCTCACCCGTGACGGCGGGGAACTCGCCGGACCGTACGACCTGGTGTACGACTCCGGCTGCTTCCACCACCTGCCCCCGCACCGCCGGATCAGTCACCTCGCGCTGCTCGACCGGGTGCTCGCCCCGGGCGGCCGGTTCGGGCTCACCTGCTTCGCGGCGGGTGCGATGGGCTCGGAGCTGTCCGACGCGGAGTTCTACCGGGGGCAGGGCGGCCTCCGGGGCGGGCTCGCCTACACGGACGAGTCGCTGCGCCGGATCTTCTCGGACCTGACCGGGATCGAACTGCGCCGCATGCGGAAGGAACCGGAGGACTCACCGCTCTTCGGGGAGGACTTCCTCTGGGCGGCACTGTTCCAGCGGGACGCATGACGGCAGGCGCGGGGCGGAACCGTGGGCCGTGAGCGGTGGCGGCGGGACGGTGGTGTCGGTGTCGGTGGCGGCGGCGGTGTCGGCCGCCGCCGCGGCGGCGAGCGCGGGGTCGATCACCGTCTCCCCGGCCAGCACCCGGCGGATCGCGGAGGCCAGCTCCCGCACCGACCCGTCCTTGACGAGGAAACCGGCGGCCCCCGCCGCCATGGCCCGCCGCAGCCGGTCGGGCCCGCCTGCCGTGGTGAGGATCAGCACCCGGCAGTCGGGCACCAGGTCGCGCAGTGCGGCGGCGGTGTCCAGACCGCCCGGGCCGCTCGGACCGGCCGGCCCGAGGTCGAGGAGGGCGACGTCGGGGCGGTGGGTGAGCGCCGTCTCCACGACCGATTGCCCCGCCGCGACCTGGGCCACGACCTCGATGCCCGGCTCCATCCGGAGCAGTAAGGCGAGCGCCCCGTGCCGCGTGACGGGGTCCTCCGCGAGCAGGACCCGGACGGAGGTGGCGGGCCGGGGGTCCCGGGGCATCTCGTTCACGGACGAAGCGTAGGACGAACGGGCGGAACGTGCCGCTTCACGTCCCGCGCCTTGACCCGAACGCGTTCCAGAACCGGGAGACCACATGCCCATCGACGCAGCCGAGGCGCTCGCCGCCGAACCCCGGACCGACGAGATCACCTGGGGGCACAAGGACGTCCAGCTCTACCACCTCGGCATCGGCGCGGGCGTCCCCGCCACCGACCCCGGCGAACTGCGCTACACCCTGGAGTCCCGGCTGCACGTCCTGCCGAGCTTCGCCACCGTCGCGGGCGCCGGGGCCCCCGGGGTGATCGCCGGGCTGTCGATGCCCGGCGTCGACGTCGACCTCGCCCGCGTCCTGCACGCCGGCCAGTCGCTGACCCTGCACCGCCCCGTGCCCGTCGCGGGCGCCGCCACCGCGACCAGCCGTATCGCGGCGGTGTACGACAAGGGCGGGGCGGCCGTCCTGGTGATGCGCACCGACGTCGCCGACGCCGACGGCCCGCTGTGGACCGACGAGGCGCGGATCCACGTACGCGGCGCGGGCGGCTGGGGCGGCGACCAGGGCCCGTCCACGCGGCGCGAGCCCCCCGCCGGGCCGCCCGACCTGACCGTGGAGCGGACGACCCGGGAGGACCAGGCGCTGCTCTACCGCCTCTCCGGCGACTGGAACCCGCTGCACGCCGACCCGGGGTTCGCGAAACTCGGCGGGTTCGAGCGGCCGATCCTGCACGGGCTGTGCACCTACGGCATGACGCTCAAGGCGGTCGTCGACACACTGCTCGGCGGGGACGTCACCCGCGTCCGTCGCTACGACACCCGGTTCGCCGGGGTCGTGTACCCGGGCGAGACGCTGCGGATCCGCATGTGGCGCGGGCCCGGCGAGGTGCGGGTGGCCGTGAGCACCCTGGACCGGGAGGATGCGCCCGTGCTCGCCGAAACCGTCGTCGAGCACTCCTGAACCGGCCCGCGGCCGAGAGGACGTGACGGACCAGGGACGGCCCCGCCCGTCGTGCGACGGGCGGGGCCGTTTACCGATCCACCTGATGTCCGAATATCCGACTGACACCTGACGTGACGTCAGGCAGCCTGTTCCGACTGCTCGTTCTCCTCAGCGGGCCTGCGGTGACGGCCCCGAGGGGCCACCGTGGAGTCCTGGTGGGAAACCGGTCCGCGGTGCCTGCCCTGCCCGGCAGCGATCTGCCCGCCGTCGGCGGTCTGCGGCTGGTTCGTGCTGGCATCGTTCATTCGAAGGAACTCACCCCGTAAAACTGATCTTTCCTGCAACCGGGTGAGTTTAACCAACGGTTCACGGTGCGCATCCAGGCGACCACGCCGACTGCCACTACTTCGTTACCAGCGGCCCCAGAGGCGCCTGTTGCAGGGGAACGGGGCGGGGCGCGGGGACGGTCGTCCGCGTCGCGGGGCCGACCGCGGGCGCGGGCGCCGGGGCATGCGGGCCGTTCTTTCCACGCTGCCGCTCCGGCGCCGGCGGGTACAGCAGGGCCACCGCGCACGGCACCGCCGGTGTGGCGCACGGCAGCCGCAGCACCCCGTCCGCCGTCCACAGCCCGGTTCCGGCCAACCACCCCTCGGGCGCCGGGAGATGGCGCATCTGCCGCAACCCCGGCCGCCACACCCCGACCCAGCTGCCGAGCGCGCCGTCCGCACCGTCTGCACCGTCCGTGCTGTTGACGCGCAGCGCCACCGAGCAGCTCTCCGGCGTCAGCACCTGGCCGGGCTGGATCGCGAACGGCGTGACCGTGCAGTCCGGAAGACGCAGGCACTCCGGGAAGCGCACCGGCAGCGTGCTGCCCAGCACCCCCCAGCCCAAGCGGGCCCGGCCCGGTGAGGGCGCGTCCGAGCGGATCAGCAGCAGCCCACTGTCAGGGTCGGCGAGCAGGACCCGGTCGTCGCTCTCCGGGGCGAGCTGCAACAGGGGCGACACCTCGCCCCCGCGGCCCAGGTCCACCACGACCGACTTGGTGCGCCCGCCGGTCTCCCGGTCCAGGGCCAGCATCCGGCCGGTGCGGTCCAGCCACACCCCGCCCGAGCAGCGGCCCGGGATCTCGGCGAGGCGCTCGGGCCCGAGGGTGCCGCCCGCCACCAGCCACAGGGTCGTCGACCGCGGGCCCACGGCCACGGCGTACGCCCGCCGCCCGCACGGGGCGGGCGGCAGCAGCCGCAGCCGGGTCCCCCCGTCCGGGCACGCGATCGCGCCGAGCGGCAGCTCGCCGGTCCCGGGACCGGTCGGGTACAGGAGGGAGAAGGTGTGCCTCCCGTGGCGACTCCCGCCGTGCGGCCCGTCCGCCGGCCGGTGGACGAGGACCCGCCCGTCGCCCAGGGGCTGCACCTCGGTCCCGGGCTCCTCGGGCCGGCCGCCGGGCAGCGGTACCGCGTAGGGCTCGGGGCCGTCCAGGGTCCAGCGCTCCGGGACCAGGGAGCCGTCGACGGGGACGAGGCGCGCGGCGTAGGAACCGTCGGCGGTGAGGACGCAGCCCGGCGCGGGTCTCCCGTCCCCGCGTTCCGTACCGCCCTCGTCCTCCGTACGGTCCGTGTTCTCCGTGTTCCCTGGGTTCTCCGTACGGGACCCGTGCTCCGTGTCCGGGTGCCCGGTGTCCGAGTGGCCCGTCGAAGGCTCGATCGCACACATCGTCATCGTTCGGTCACCTCCGGCGACGAACGTAGTTTTCGTACGCGCGGGCGGAGGACCCGGCGACCCCCGCTTCACACATAAGGGTGTTCCAGGAACGATTCACCTGAGGAAACGAGGGCTTATGTGCTCGCCGGTACCGGGTCCGTTCCAGGGGCCCGTACCGGTACTGCAGCGCCAAAGGGGCAGGTAGCCTTGCGCTTGTGCCCCGTCTGTCTGAAGTCATCACCGCGCTGGAGACCCTGTGGCCCGCCGAGCGGGCCGAGTCCTGGGACGCGGTCGGCACCGTCACGGGCGACCCCGACCAGGAGGTCACCCGGGTCCTGTTCGCGGTCGACCCCGTCCTGGAGATCGTCGACGAGGCGGTGAAGCTGAACGCCGACCTGCTGATCACCCACCATCCGCTCTATCTGCGCGGGACGACCACCGTCGCGGCCTCCACCGCCAAGGGCCGCGTGGTGCACAGGCTCATCAAGAGCGACATCGCGCTGCACGTCGCCCACACCAACGCCGACACGGCCGACCCCGGGGTGAGCGACGCCCTGGCAGGCGCGCTCGACCTGCGCGTCGTACGGCCGCTCGTACCGGACACCTCCGACCCCGAGGGCCGCCGCGGGCTCGGCCGGGTCTGCGAACTGGACCACCCGCTGACCGTCCGCGAATTCGCCGCCCGCGCCGCCGAACGCCTTCCCGCCACCGCGCAGGGCATCCGCGTCGCCGGCGACCCCGAGGCGCTCGTCCGCAGGGTCGCCGTCAGCGGCGGCTCCGGCGACAGCCTCTTCGCCTACGTCCGGGCGGCCGACGTGGACGCATACCTCACCGCGGACCTGCGCCACCACCCGGCGTCGGAGTTCGCGGCGGACCACGCCGCCCACCGTCCCCTCGCGCTGCTCGACGCGGCGCACTGGGCCACCGAGTGGCCCTGGTGCGAGCTGGCCGCAGCCCAGCTCGACGAGATCTCCGACCGTCACGGATGGGGCCTTCGGGTCCATGTCTCCGACACGGTCACCGACCCCTGGACCGCCCACGCGGCGTCCTTCGTCCACCCGTCACCCACCACCACCCCTCCGGGGAGCGCCTCGCGCGCCCCTTCCCACTCCGATACATCTGGAGCCCCCAACTGAACGCCGCGTCCGCCGACCAGATCCGACTCCTCGACGTCCAGGGCCTCGACGTCCGCCTCCAGCAACTCGCGCACAAGCGGAAGTCGCTCCCCGAGCACGCCGAGATCGAGTCGCTGTCCCGGGACCTCGCCCAGCTGCGCGACCTGCACGTGGCCGCGCAGACCGAGGAGAGCGACTGCGCCCGCGAGCAGACCAAGGCCGAGCAGGACGTGGACCAGGTGCGCCAGCGCGCCGCCCGCAACCAGCAGCGCCTCGACTCCGGTGCCGTCTCCTCGCCCAGGGACCTGGAGAACCTCCAGCACGAGATCGCCTCCCTCGCCAAGCGCCAGGGCGACCTCGAGGACGTCGTCCTGGAGGTCATGGAGCGCCGCGAGTCCGCGCAGGAGCGGGTCGCCGAGCTGGCCGAGCGGGTCACCTCCGTCCAGTCGCGGATCGACGACGTGACCGGCCGCCGGGACGCGGCCTGCGCGGAGATCGACGGCGAGGCCGCCACGGTCACCAAGGAGCGCTCGGTCGTCGCCGGAGCCGTTCCCGCGGACCTGCTCAAGCTGTACGAGAAGCTGCGCGAGCAGCACGGCGGCATCGGCGCGGCGAAGCTGTACGCGCGCAGCTGCCAGGGCTGCCGCCAGGAGCTCGCCATCACCGAGCTGAACGAGATCCGCCAGGCCGCGCCCGACACCGTGGTGCGCTGCGAGAACTGCCGCCGCATCCTGGTCCGCACCGCCGATTCGGGGCTGTAGGGGTTGCCTCCGGTGCGGGAGTTCATCGTCGAGGCCGACGGCGGGTCGCGGGGCAATCCCGGACCCGCGGGCTACGGGGCCGTGGTGAGCGACGCGGCGACGGGGGAGACGCTGCGGGAGGCGGCCGAGTACCTCGGCGTCGTCACGAACAACGTCGCCGAGTACTCGGGCCTGCTGGCCGGTCTGCGGGCCGCCCGTGAGCTGGACCCGGAGGCCACGGTCCACGTCCGGATGGACTCCAAGCTCGTCGTCGAGCAGATGTCGGGTCGCTGGAAGATCAAGCACCCCGGCATCAAGCCGCTGGCGGCCGAAGCGGTGCGGGTCTTCCCGCCCGGCCGGGTCACCTACGAGTGGATCCCGCGCGAGCAGAACAAGCACGCGGACCGCCTGGCCAACGAGGCGATGGACGCGGGGGCGCGGGGCGAGGCGTGGGATGCCTCGGACTCGCGCGCCGCACTGGACACACCGGGCACACGGCCCGTGACGCCGGAGCTGCTGGAGCCGTCGGGGCCGTCCGAGCGGTCCGGCCCGCCCGCGGACGCGGCCGCCGGTGCGGCACGGGCGCGAGCGGCTGAGGCCGCCGCCGGGGTCGCCGATGCCGGGGGCGCGGGTGCCGATGCGGGTAACGCCTCTGTCGGAAACGCCCCTGCCGGAAAGGCGGCAGCCGACGTCCGGGCCGCGCAGGCCGTGGCCGCCCCCGGCACCGAGACGGCCGCCGCCCGAGGACCGGCACCGGCCGCCACTCCCTCGTCGGGCTGGGCGCCCGCCGACATGGGACCGCCGGCCACCTTCGTGCTCCTCCGGCACGGCGAGACCCCGCTGACCCCCCAGAAACGGTTCTCCGGCAGCGGCGGCAGCGACCCCTCCCTCTCCGACATCGGCAGGGAGCAGGCCGAGAAGACCGCCGCCCACCTCGCCCGGCGCGGCACCGTCCAGGCGATCGTCGCCTCGCCCCTGGCCCGCACCCGCGAGACCGCCGGCGTCATCGCCGCCCGCCTGGGCCTCGACGTCACCGTCGACGACGGGCTGCGCGAGACCGACTTCGGCGCGTGGGAGGGCCTCACCTTCGCCGAGGTGCGCGAGCGCCACCCCGACGACCTGAACGCCTGGCTGTCCTCCCCGGACGCCGAACCCACCGGCGGCGGGGAGAGCTTCGCGGCCACCGCGAACCGGGTCGCGGCCGCCCGGGACCGGCTGACCGCCGCGCACGCGGGCCGCACGGTCCTGCTCGTCACCCATGTGACCCCGATCAAGACCTTCGTACGCCTCGCCCTGGGCGCCCCGCCCGAGGCCCTGTTCCGGATGGAACTGTCGGCGGCCTCGCTGTCGGCGGTGGCGTACTACGCCGACGGCAACGCCAGCGTCCGGCTGTTCAACGAGACGTCCCACCTGCGCTGAGGTCCGCCGCCGAGCGGGCCAGCCGTTCGATCCGGGCCCAGTCGCGAGCCGCCACCGCATCCGCCGGGATCATCCAACTGCCGCCCACGCAGGCGATGTTGGGCAGCGCGAGATAGTCCGGCGCGGAGTCCGGGCCGATCCCGCCGGTCGGGCAGAAGCGGGCCTGGGGGAGCGGCCCGGCGATCGCCTTCAGATACGCCGTGCCGCCCGCGGCCTGCGCCGGGAAGAACTTCATCTCCCGCACCCCGCGCTCCAGCAGCGCCACGACCTCCGAGACCGTCGACACCCCCGGCAGGAACGGCACCCCGGACGCCAGCATCGACTCCAGCAGTGCGTCCGTCCAGCCCGGACTGACCAGGAACCGCGCCCCGGCCGCGACGACCTCGCCCACCTGCCCCGGCGTGATCACCGTGCCGGCCCCGACCACCGCGTCCGGCACCTCGGCGGCGATCGCGCGGACGGCGTCCAGGGCGGCGGGCGTCCGCAGGGTCACCTCGATCGCGGGCAGCCCACCGGCGACCAGCGCCCGCGCCAGCGGCACGGCGTCGGCGGCGTCCTCCACCACGACGACGGGCACGACGGGCGCGAGATCCAGCACGGAGGCGGAGGGGGCCGACGAGGGCAGGGATGAACTCATGGGCGCCATCCTGCCTTCACCGAAGCACCCTGCGCAAAGGGTGTTGCGCAGGGTGCAATGGGGATCAGTGTCGTCAGTGGATCTCCTCCACCAGTACATCCAGCGCCCAGGGCGTCCCCGCCCGCCCCGGCGCCTGCGCCTCCACCACGTACCCGAGATCCCGCAACGCCTCCACCAGGGAGGCGGGGTCCTCCGGCGCGGTCCCGGCCGTCAGCAGGCTGCGGACGATCCGTCCCTTGGTCGCCTTGTTGAAGTGGCTGACCACCTTCCGGGTCGGCGCGTGCAGCACCCGTACCGTCGCCGTACGCGCGGCCACCTCGCCCTTCGGCTTCCACGCCGCCGCGTACGCGGCCGACCGCAGGTCCAGCACCAGACCGCCGCCGGCCGCCTCCGGCAGCACCGAGGCCATCGGCGTACGCCAGTACGCGCCCAGCGCCCCGAGCCCCGGCAGCCGTACGCCCATCGAGCAGCGGTAGGAGGGGATCCGGTCGGTGACCCGGACCGCGCCCCACAGCCCCGAGAACACCAACAGCGAACGGGCGGCCCTGCGCTTGGCGGCCGGGTCGAGCGAGGCCAGGTCCAGGGCGTCGTAGAGCACCCCGGTGTAGATCTCCCCGGCGGGCCGGGCGCCGGCGGTGCGCAGCTCCACGTTCTTCGCGACCTCGCCCCGCAGCCCCTCGCTCAGCCCCAGCACCTCGCGCGCCTTGTCCTCGTCACCGGCGCACAGCTCCACCAGCTCGGTGAGGACGGCCTCCCGGGCCTCGGCCAGCCCCGGCAGCGACAGGGACTCCGGCTTCAGCGGGGCGCCGCGGCCGGAAGCGGCCTTGCCTTCGGACGGCGGCAGCAGGACAAGCACGCGTTGCTCCTCACGGTAGAACCCAGCCGACAGCGTACGGTGCCGGGTTCTACGCCTGAGCGGCCCATCGCCCCGTCGCCAGCGCCCGGACCAGGGCGTCGGGCTCGTCGGCGTGGAACCGTACGACGCGCACCTCCCGGGACCGTCCGAAGAACGTGACGTGGGTGACCGGCTCCGTGAGTTCCAGCGTGACCGTGGTCTGCGAGCCGACCTCGACGTCCAGCTCACCGTCGGCCCGCTCGTGGCTCATCCGCAGCTCACGCCGGACGGAGGCGATCCGCTCCAGCGGTATCCGCAGGTCGACGTGGACGGCGCGGCGAATCCGCAGCGTGCCGGAGTCCGGGTCCAGCACATGAGGGCGTACGACGTTGGCGGCATGCAGCGCCACGACGATGACGACCGTGTACACATCCAAGAACAGCACCACCGCGTGGACCGTCGGCCAGTCGAGCAGCAGCACGGACATCACCACCGTCTCGACCACGCACACGAACGCGAACCCGAACATCACCGCGCCGTGCCCCCGCGCGTACCCGAAGGCCGTCCCGCCCCCGACGCCGTGCGTCCGCCGCGCCAGCCACAGCCCCAGGCTCACCATCAGCCGCAACTCGTGCCGGACGAGAACCCGGCCGACCCTGACGGCCCTCACGACCGCCCGCCCTCCACGACGATCCGCATCATCCGGCGGATCGCCTCCGCCTGTGCGGGGGCGAAGTCGGCGTAGAAGGCACGCAGGAAGCTGTCGTCCTGGTCGACGGCGACGTCGTCCGGCAGCAGTCCGGCCGGCAGGCACGCGGCGAGGGCGTGGGCGGCCTCGTCCACCCGGGGATCGTCCGGCGCGGCGTCGACGAGCGCGTCGAGCAGCGCGTACGCGTCGAGTGCCCTCTCCATCCCGCCCGGAGCCCCCGTCACACCGCTGAACAGTTCCATGAACCGCGCCCGTTCCTCCGGGTCCGCCGTCGTCTCGATCAGCGCGAGCACCTCCCGGTCCTTGGCGGCCATGGGGGAGCCGGACACGTCCGGCATCTCCCGGAAGAGCGTGGCCAGTTCCGGGGAGACCGGCCCCTCGGCGGTCAGCCCGCCCTCCGTCTCCAGCAGGGCCCGCAGCCGAGCCCGGCGGTCCCGGACCGCCGCCTCCTGCCGGGCCAGGTCCTCGTCCAGCTCGGTCAGCACCTCGACGAGGTCCTTCCCGGCGTCGTCCGCGAGCACGTCCCGCACCTCGGCCAGCCCGAGCCCCAGCTCGGTCAGCCGCCTGATCCGCGCCAGCACGACGGCGTGCCGCAGCGTGTAGTCCCGGTACCCGTTGGCCCGCCGCTCCGGCTCCGGGAGCAGCCCCAGATGGTGGTAGTGCCGCACGGTCCGCGTGGTGACACCGACAGCCGTGGCGAGTTCTCCGATCCGCATGCCCCCAGTAGAAACGTTGACGTCGCGACAGGGTCAAGCGCACACGGTCAGGTGAACGGGACCTGGTGGGCGCGACGAGGGACGACTGCGGGACCCAGCCTGGCAAGCGACCGAAAGAGAGGCACAGCACCGTGATGACCTACGACCCGATCTCGGAGCAGCTCCTGCTGGACTGGTTCGTCGTTCTCGACCCCCCGGAGGGATTCCGGGCGGAACTCATCGAGGGCGAACTCGTCCTCACCCCACTGCCCGACGGATCCCACGCGCACTGCCTCAGCCTGATCGCAAGCCAGATGTACACCCGCTCCCGGACCGCCATGGACTTCTCCGGGAACAAGGGACTGAAGCTGAAGGGCGCCGCCGCCTGCCCGCAGGACCACGTGATCCCCGACGGCACCCTCGCTCCCACGGAACGGCGCCTCTACCGGGGAGCCGACCCGTGGATGCCCTGCGAAGGCGTCGCCCTGGTGGTGGAAGTGACCTGGACCAAACCCGAGATCGACCGCGAGACGAAACCACGCTGCTACGCCCGAGGCGGCATCCCCCTCTACCTCCTCGTCGACCGCGAGGCCACCGCGATCACCCTGTTCAGCACCCCGGAAGGAGGCACCTACCGCAAGCAGTCCACCCGCCCCCTGGGCAAGCCACTGCCCCTCCCCGACCCCTTCGCCTTCGACCTGGACACGGCCGACTTCCTCTGATCCCCTGTGGTCGGAGGTGCGGGGTGGCGAACGTACGGGAACAGGCCCGCTGGACCAGGGCGCGGCTCGGGAGCTGCGGGCCCTCCGTCGACCTGCTCACCGCCCGCTTCGACCGGCACGAGTACGCCCCGCACGCCCACGACGAGTTCACGGTCGGCGTGACCACCGGCGGCCTGGAGGCCATCGCGTACCGCGGCGGGCGCATCGTCTCCGGACCCGGATCCATCGTCGTCCTCGAACCCGGCGAGATGCACACCGGCGGCCCCGCCGCCCCCGAGGGCTACGCCTACCGCGCCCTGTACGCCGTGCCCGCCCTGCTCACCGACGGAACCCACGGCACCGGCCTCCCGCACTTCCGCGAGCCGGTCCTCCACGACCCCGAACTGGCCTCCGCCCTGCGCCGCGCGCACACCGAGGTCAGCGCCTGCCCCGACCCCCTGGAGGCGGAGTCGAGGCTGCCCTGGCTGCTCACCGCCCTCGCGCACCGCCACTCCACCGCCCGCGCGGACACCGGAACGCTTCCCGGTGCCGGGCGCATCGCCCTGGCCGTCCGCGACCGTCTCGCCGACGAACTGCTCGCCCCGCCCTCCCTCGCGGCCCTCGCCACCGACCTCGGCCTGTCCCGGTACCAACTGCTGCGCGCCTTCCGTACGACGGTGGGGATACCGCCCTACGCCTGGCTCGCCCAGTACCGGGTCACCAGGGCCCGCGGCCTGCTGGAGGCCGGGCTGCGCCCCGCCGAAGTGGCCGGACTCGTGGGCTTCGCGGACCAGGCACACCTGACCCGGTGGTTCCGCCGCGTCCTCGGGGTGACCCCGGCGGCGTACCGCAACAGCGTTCAAGACCCGGGGCGCTGACCCGGCCGAGACTCGCCGCATGACTGCACGCGGCTGGTTCCTGTTCTCCCTGATGGGAGTGGTCTGGGGCATCCCCTACCTGATGATCAAGGTGGCGGTGGAGGAGGTGTCCCCGTCCGGGGTCGTCTTCACCCGCTGCGCCCTCGGCGCCCTGCTCCTGCTGCCCTTCGCCCTGCGGCAGGGAGGCCTCACCGGGACCGTCCGCGCCCACTGGCGCCCCCTGCTGGCCTTCGCGGTCATCGAGATCATCGGCCCCTGGTACACCCTGACCTCCGCGGAACGCCACCTCTCCAGCTCCACCGCCGGCCTGCTGATCGCGGGCGTCCCCATCGTGGGTGTGGCGCTCGCCAGGTTCTTCGGCGACACGGAGCGCCTGGGCGGACGCCGCCTCACCGGCCTGGGGCTCGGTCTGGTGGGCGTCGGCGTCCTCACCGTCCCGCACCTGACCGGCGGCGACGCCCGTTCGCTCGCCGAGGTGCTGGTGACGGTACTGGGCTACGCCATCGCCCCGCTGATCGCCGCCCGCCATCTGAGGCAGGTCCCGTCCCTCCAGCTCACCGCGGTCTGCCTGACCCTGGCGGCACTCGTCTACGCCCCGGCCGCCGTGCTCACACGGCCTGCCGAGCTGCCCTCCGCCGGGGCCCTGGCCGCCCTCGCGGGCCTGGGCGCCGTCTGCACGGCGGTCGCCTTCGTCGCCTTCCTGGAGCTGATCAAGGAGGCGGGACCGACCCGGGCGACCGTCATCACGTACGTCAACCCGGCGGTCGCGGTCACGGCCGGGGTGCTCCTCCTGGGCGAGTCCCTGACCGCGACGGTCCTGGCGGCCTTCGCCCTGATCCTCACCGGCTCGGTCCTGGCGACGGCCGCGGCACCGGGGCCCCGCTCACGCCCGGTACCATGGTCGACACGGCAGACGAGCCGGGCGGGCGGCCGCGTGGAGTCCCTTGCGGGGCTTCCCGAGGAACGTCCGGGCTCCACAGGGCAGGGTGGTGGCTAACGGCCACCCGGGGTGACCCGCGGGACAGTGCCACAGAAAACAGACCGCCGGGGACCTCGGTCCTCGGTAAGGGTGAAACGGTGGTGTAAGAGACCACCAGCGCCTGAGGTGACTCAGGCGGCTAGGTAAACCCCACCCGGAGCAAGGTCAAGAGGAGCGCCGTCACAAGCGTTCTGCGCGGACGTTCGAGGGCTGCCCGCCCGAGTCCGCGGGTAGACCGCACGAGGCCGGTGGCAACGCCGGTCCTAGATGGATGGCCGTCACCGGCGGGCCCGTGAGGACCCGCCGGAACAGAACCCGGCGTACAGCCCGACTCGTCTGCCGCCCCAGGTCGCTGACCTGCGAGAGCACCCTGTTCCGGGGCGGCTCCGGTCCCGTTCTTCGGCCGCCTCACCCCGTGGGCGGCGTCAACGGCTCGCGTGGTGCTTCCCGCTCGGCCGTCAGGGTGTGTCGGGTCGGGACTCGTAGTGCAGGGTGTGGAAACGGCCGGCTTCCTCGCGTCCCGCGGGGTCGCCGCCCAGCGCCCGTACCGCCGCGATCGCGTACCGCCGTTCCTGCTCGTCGGTGAAGAGGCGCTGCGGATAGGTGCGGGAGACGTCGACGGTGGTGCTCAGACCGTGTGCGGCCAAGGCGCGGACGATCGGTCGGTACGACACCGTCCGCAGCACGAACGCGCTGATCCACACCGGTCTCCGGGTACCGTCCAGCAGCGCCGTGAACGTCCGGGCGGTGACGTAGCTGCCGCCGCCGGTCAACGTGATGAGGCCGACCTCGGCGAGCGCGCGGTTCAGCCCGGGACCGGGCGGGCCCTGTTCGAGGTCGTCGGTGAAGGCGGCGTCCAGGAGCCCCGCCTCGAGCGCGTAGTGCACGGCGGGTGCCGAGACGTCCAGGCCGAAGACCGGCACCGCGTCCGGTCGGCGCCGCTCGGCGTAGAACTCCTTGTCCCGTGCCGCCAGTTCCGCCGTCGACAGCGTCCGGCAGGCGGGGGAGGTGTAGCGCTCGTACATCTCCGCCAGCGTCACGTCGTGGTTGAGCAGCGCGGCGTTGATCCCGTACGAGCAGCACACGTCCAGCACCGCCGGCCTGTGCGGCCGGCCGTCGTCGAGCGCGGCCCGTTCGGCGGCGACCTGGCGGAAGACCGGCTGGGCGTGGTGCGGGATCTCGTACTCCAGCGGGGCCAGCCGCCCGAAGTACGCGCGCGGATCCGGCCGGTCGTAGATGTCGTCGAACCTCGCCTTGCCGTCCCCCGCGCCCCCGGTGCCGCCAGAACCTGATCCGGCCATGCCGTACTCCTCCTCACGGAACACGTCTGCACTTCCATCATGTGCCGCTCCCGACCGCCCGGGACGTCTGCCGCACACGGGGCTCGCGAGAGCACCCGATCGCCCCGGACACGGGAGCCGAACGTCCTCACGGCGGCCCGGAGGGCGGCGGGGGCGCCGACGGAAGCCGAGCGTGCCGGCGGAACCGGTCGATGTCGTGCGCGGTGATGATTCCGCTCAGCCGGCCGCCGTCCAGCACGAGGATCGGCAGGAGGAGCCCGGCGGTGCCGAGGTGCTCCAGGACGGAGGTCAGCAGCTCGTCCGGTGCGGCGAGCGTGCATCGGGACAGCGGGGTCGCGAGGTCGCGCACCCGCAGCGACGCCCGCTTCTCGGACGGCAGGCCGGCCAGTCGGCGCAGTGGTACGACGCCGCTGGGGCGGCCCTCGAAGTCGAGCAGCGGCAGCACCGAGTGCCCCGCCCGCGCGGTCACCTCGGAAAGGAAGCGGTCCACGGTCAGCCAGTCGGGGCCGGTGACCACCGGAGTGGTCATCGCCTGCCCGACCCGTACGCCCCGCAGGGCTGTGACCAGCTCGGCCCACCGGCGTTCGGCCGCCGCGGCGCCCGCCACGAACAGGCCGACGACGATCAGCCACAATCCCGCCGGCAGTCCCCGCGCGAACGCCAGCCAGCCCAGGACGGCAAGCGCCATGCCGACGACCTGGCCACCGCGTCCTGCCGCCCGCTGAGCCCGCTCGCGATCCCCCGTACGCCACCACAGCAGGGCCTGCGTCAGCCGGCCTCCGTCCAGGGGCGCGGCGGGCAGCAGGTTGAAGACGCCCAGCAACAGGTTCGTGCCACCGAGCCAGCCCAGTACGGCGACCGGGATCCGCCAGCCCAGCGTCGCCGCGACCGCGGCAGCCGCGCCGATGCCGACGGCGCCGAGCAGCAGGCTGGCGAGCGGCCCGCTGACGGCGACCAGGAAGGCCGTCCGCGGTGTCGTCGGCTGATCCATCCGAGTGACCCCGCCCAGCGCCCACAGGGTCATGTCCTGCACGGGGATCCCCGCCCTGCGAGCCGTCAGCGCGTGCGCGGCCTCGTGCACCACCAGACTCGCCAGCAGCAGCACGGCTCCGACCACTCCGGCGACCGCGTACACCACCGGCGCCAGGCCCGGCACGTACCCGGGCAGTGTCCGGGCCGCCAGGCCGTACGCGAGGAGCAGCATGAGCAACGGCACGCTCCAGTGCGCCCGCAGCGCCAGGCCCCGGACACTCCCGAGCCGGATCGAACCCTTCATCGCCCTCACCGCCGACGACTCCCGCCCCCGACTGCACTGCCTTCTCCCTCTCCATGGTCTGCCGTCGGCGCCCGTAACGGGAAACGGTCCGTGCGACCAGGCCTGCGAGCCGGGACCGGCGGCGCCGGCGTCCCAGGCAGGCAGAGAGCGTGCCGCGGGCCTACGGTGGTCGGAGAGAGTCCGGCGAGCCGACCGGTGTTGCGGAGGAGGCTGCGATGGAAGAGCACTTCGTCTGGGTGACGACGCGGCGCATTCGGCCGGACGCCCTGGAGGACTTCGAGAAGGCGTGGCGGCCGGCGCCCGCCCCGCAGGGCCTCCTCCGCGCCTACGCCTACTGGTCCGAGGACGGACAGGAGATCACCGGGGTGTCGTTCTGGGACTCCCGGGAAACCTGCGACGCGTGGCGGTCCTCCGAGGCGGAGGCGCAACGGCGGGCGGCCATGGCCCCGTACGTCGCCGAGGAACGGGAGGGCTTCTACCGCGGCCGCGAACTCGGCATCCCCCAGCGGTAGCACTGTGCCGAGCCGTCCTGGCGACATGGCGCGGTCGGCCTTCGTGACCCCGGCGCGTAGTTCCGTGCGGACCGATACCCCTGTGCTCTGCGGCAGGCGTCATGACGCGGCAGTGGATCAGGCGGGCCGCCCGCGGGAGACGACGGCGGCCACGGCCGGTCTCGTCCCTCGTGCCGCCACCCCGGCCCGGAACGAGCATGGAAGGGAGGGGGCGAACACGGCACGGATCCTGGTGCAGGGCGACGACCTCGTGGTGCGCCTGCCGTGGTGGGAAAAGGCCGCCGCGCGCCGCGGAGGGGTGCGCGTGCCGCTGGCGGCCGTACGCCGGGTGACGGTGGAGCCCAGCTGGTGGCGGGCCCTGCGCGGAGTGGTCCTGCACGGCGTCTGGATTCCCGGCGCGCTGTGCGTCGGCACGCGGGGCCACCCCGGTGGGCAGGACTTCGTGGCAGTACGGCCCGGCAGGCCCGTGGTGTGCGTCGAACTGCGGCCCACGGCTCCCTTCAGCCTCCTGGCCGTCTCGGTGCGGGACGACGCAGAGGCCATGGCGGAACGGCTGCGGCGTTGCACGCCGGACAACGACGCCTCCACCCCTTGTCGGCAGCCCCTTCCGGCCGCCGAGGAGACGGAGAATTCCTGGAGGGCGCTGGCCAGGGAGTCCCGCCGACGACGAAGACGTTCGTGATGGTCCTCGGTCTCATGGTCGCAGTTCCCTTCTCGCTGAGTCTTGTCATTCGATTCCAGCCCGCCGGACCATTGGGCTGGGACAGACCTCCAGGGCAGGAGAAACCCATCGTCCGGCAGCCCGAACCAGCAGGCGAACGCCGGGAAATCGCGCACAGTGGCCCATCCCCTCGTCGAGTGAGGCTCCAGGAGGCAACGCCCGCGGGCCGACAATCGAAGAGGTGGTGCGGACGGCATAATCGGTAAGTGTCGAAGAGCTCAAGGCGCAGGATGCCCTGGAACGGTTTCATCCTCTTCCGTCGCGGTACAGGTTCAATCCGCTTACCGACCGTCCGTTGATTCGTACGCCGGATGGACGTTTCCCGGCGCCAGTGCCTCAGCTGATTAATCGCAGGCCCTCGTCCGGAGGTGGCTCCTGGCTCCGGCGGATTTCCGTCGATGCGGGAGTGTTTCCGGGAGCAGACCCGTCGTGAGGTGGCGAGCCCCGCGCGCTGCAGCGGACGGGCCATCGAGAATGCGCTCGTCAGGTGCCCCGGCAAGCCTGCAAACCGTCGTCGGGCGAGCAGTTTCGAGAAACTGCCGGAAATTGGCTTACCGGGTTTATTCCGCGGACCGTCTGAGATATCGTTTCCAGCATGGCGAATGCTAGCCGAGGCAGAGTCGTTCCTGTCGACGTCGGGCGTTCTCGGGCAGTGACGTCGCCATGATCGGGGAAATACTGGTCCTGGGTTTCGTACTCAGTCTCGACAATTTCCGGGTATCGATCGCGCTCGGCACCGTCCCGTTCGGTCTGAAGCGCGCGGTGCAGGTCGCGCTGACCTTCGGGCTGTGGGACGCGGTCATGCCCCTGATCGGGCTGTTGGTCGGTCGCCGGATCGGGGAGGTCGTCGGGGGCGTCGCCGAACTGGTGGGCGCGGCCGCGCTCGGCGGGTACGGTCTCTACCTCGTCATCTCGGCCCTTCGGAACCCTGAGCCGGAGGAGCTGGACCAACCGTGGGCGCTGTTCGGCATCCCGTTGACGCTGAGCCTGGACAACCTGTTCGCCGGGGCGAGCCTGGGGCTCCTCGGGCTCTCGCCGTGGTTGTCGGCCGCCGTCTTCGGCGCCATGACGGCGGTGATGTCGCTGGTCGGGCTGCGGCTCGGGCGGGCCGCGGCGCGCCTCATCCGGATCCGCTCGGACCTGCTGAGCGGGGTCACCTTGATCATCGCCGCTGTGGTGCTGCCGTTGGTGTTCGGCGGTTAGCCCGGTGTATGCGGGGGATCAGCGGAAGATCGTCGGCCCGCGAGTCGGCGTTGGCGGCCTCGACCGCCCGGGTGACCAGGTCGTGGTCGGGCGACAGGTGGCAGACCGGGTCGGTGCGGGCGGCGTCGCCCGTGAGCAGGAACGCCTGACAGCGGCACCCGCCGAAGTCCAGCTCCCGCCGGGGGCAGCTCCGGCAGGGCTCCGGCATCCAGTCCGTCCCCCGGAACGCGTTCATCACCGGGGACTCGGCCCAGATCCGCTCCAGCGAGTCCTCCCGCACGCTGGCCCGCGGCAACGGCAGGGAGTGGGCGGCGGGGCAGGGCAGGACGTCGCCGTTCGGCGTCACGGTCAGCTGCCGGGAGGCCCAGCCGCCCATGCAGGGCTTCGGGTAGCGGCTGTAGTAGTCGGGAATGACGTAGATGATGTCCATGCGGTCCCGCAACCGCTCGCGGGCGGCCCGCACGGCGACCTCGGCCGCCTCGAGCTGGGCCCGGCTCGGCAGCAGCGCGTCACGGTTCCGCCAGGCCCAGCCGTAGTACTGGGTGTTGGCCAGCTCCACCCGGTCGGCGCCGACCTCCTCGGCCAGCTCGAGCACGTCGGCGACGCGGTCGATGTTGAGCCGGTGCAGCACCACGTTCACGGTGAGCGGCCAGCCCAGCTCCTTGACCACGCCCATCGCCTCGATCTTGCGTCGGAAGGACGGGGTCCCGGCGATCCGGTCGGACACGGCCGGCTCGTCGGACTGGATGCTGATCTGCACGTGGTCCAGGCCGGCGGCCCGCAGCTGCTCGGCCCTCGGACGCGAGAACCCGAGGGCGCTGGTGATGAGATTGGTGTAGAGGCCCAGGTCGTGGGCGTCCGCCACGATCTCCACCAGGTCGCGCCGCAGCAGCGGTTCCCCGCCGGACAGGTGGCACTGCAGAACCCCCAGGTCACCGGCCTCGGCCAACACCCGCCGCCACTCGTCGGTGGCCAGCTCGTCCTGGTAGCCGGCCATGTTCAGCGGGTTGGAGCAGTACGGGCAGGCCAGTGGGCAGCGGTAGGTGAGCTCGGCGAGCAATCCGAACGGGCTATCCATCGGAGATCTCCACGTAGCGCCGGGCGACGAGCCGGGTCAGGAACTGCCGCACCTCGTCGTCGGGGACGGTCCGGTAGCGCGCGCCCAGCTCGGCCACGATCTCGGCCACGGTGTGCCGCCCGTCGCACAGCTCGAGGATGTCCGCGCCGGTGCCGTTCAGAACCACCACCGTCTCGGGGAGCTGCAGGGTCTGACGCCGCCTGGTCCGGCAGAAGGTCAGTCGGACATGGCGCGCCAAGCGGGGCCGGTCCGAGCCGGACACCCCGACGCCGGGTCGGGTGCCGGTTCCGGTCCAGGTCGTTCCGGTACGGGTCGGGTCCATGACGGTCACTCCGGGTAGGCCTGGTCGATGGCGTCCATCAGGCTCCACAGGACGTCGCACTTGAACGACAGCGCGTCGACGGCGCGCGCCTGGGACTCGGCGGAGAGGCAGTGCGCGGTGACCACCTCGAGGGCGTGCGCGCAGTCGCGGGGGGCCTGCTCCAGGCGGGTACGGAAGTAGGCGAGTCCCTCGGGGTCGATCCACGGGTACCACCGCTCGAACGCGGCCAGCCGCGCCGCCATCAGGTCGGGCGCGAACAGCTCGGTGAGCGAGGACGCCACCGCCTCCACCCACGGGCGGGTCCGGGCGAAGTTCACGTAGGCGTCGACGGCGAACCGCACCCCGGGTACCAGGTGCCGGTGGTCCCGGATCTCCTCGCGGGTCAGCCCGGCGGCCTCGCCGAGGCGCAGCCACGCCTCGATGCCGCCCTCGCCGGCGGCGGTGCCGTCGTGCTCGACGATCCGTCGGATCCAGCGGCGGCGGACCTCCAGGTCGGGGCAGCCGGAGAGGATCGCGGCGTCCTTGCGGGGGATGTTCTCCTGGTAGTAGAAGCGGTTGGCCACCCAGCCCTGGATCTGCCGGCGGCTCAGTCGGCCGGCGTTCATCCGGACGTGGAACGGGTGCTGGTCGTGGTACTGCCGCGAGTGGGCCCGCAACGTCTCGACGAAGGCGTCGGCACCGGTTCCCGTGGTTGTCGTCGTCACGGCTCTACACCTGGATCTCGAGGCCGTCCATGGCCACTTCCATGCCGCTCTCCTCCAAAATACGCCGCTCGGGCGTGTCCTCCAGGAGGACCGGGTTGGTGTTGTTCATGTGCACGAAGACCGTCCGCCCCACGTCCAGCGACGGGAGCTGCGCCAGGCTGCCGTCCGGGCCGTCGATGGGCAGGTGGCCCATCTCCCGGGACGTCTTGCCCGCCAGGCCGAGCCGTACGAGTTCGTCGTCGCGCCAGCAGGTCCCGTCGATCAGCAGGCATGCGCAGCCCTTGATCTCCACGCGCAGCGCCGGCGTCAGCGATTGCACCCCGGGCAGGTACACCAGCGTCCCCCCGCCGCGCTCGTCGGTCAGCCGGTAGCCCACGACGCGGCCGTGGTCCGCCGCGCCTCCGAACCGGTCGCGCTTGGTGGTGGGCACGTCGAACACCCGGCAGGACAGCCCGTCCGTCAGGGCGAGGTCGGTGCCCGGGATCACCGTCCGCCACTCGACCGGACAGTAGCGCTCAAGCGTGCGCAGAAGCCCCGAGCCGACACACAGGGTCTCGCGCACCGCCGGCGTGGCGTACAGCCGCAGGGCGCGGGCCTCACGCAGCAGAAGCAGGCCCAGCGTGTGGTCCAGCTCGGCGTCGGTGAGCAGCACCGCCTCCAGCGGCGTCGTCCGGTCGTCGTGCGGGTGCAGGCCGGGGAAGGCCTCGATCTGGGTGCGGACGTCGGGCGAGGCGTTGACGAGGAACCACCGGCGGCGGTCGGCGCTGACCACGACCGACGACTGGGTGCGCGCGGGGCCGGCCCCGGAGCGGACCGCGGCGCACACCGGGCAGCCGCAGTTCCACTGCGGGGAGCCACCCCCCGCCGCCGAGCCCAGCACCCGTAGCAACACGCCGACACTCCGTTCGTCGAAGATCCGGGTCCGTCGTGGGCCCGGCCGTCCGTCGCCGTCCCGAGCCCCCGGGCGGCGCCGGACCAGGTCCGGCGCCGCCCCATGTCACTCGTCCTCCAACCGAGCGACGTACATGGTCACCTCGGCCGCGACTCCGATCTCGTCGAACTCGGGGGTCTCCCACACAGCGAGCTGGGACTCCATGGATTCACCTCCTCACTGTCCGCATTGCGGCAGGTTCCGCTCACGCGCTACGACGGTTCCGGGAGGGCGAAGGCGAACAGGGCGCTTCCGTGCCCCGCGCCGAGCATGCCGGGGAGGAACCCCTCGGCCCATCCGCCCCAACCGACCGGCACGGCGATGTACTGCCTGCCGTCGACCATGTAGGTGGTCGGGCTGCTGTGGTGGCCGCTTCCGCACTGGAACTGCCACAGCGTCTCCCCGGTGCGGGCGTCGAGCGCGACGAACTCCCCGGAGGGTTTACCGGCGAACACCAGGTCGCCGCCGGTGGCCAGCACCGAGGCGCACATCGGGAGCTCGTTGCGCCGGCGCCACTTCTCCTCGCCGCTCGCGTCGAACGCGCTGACGGACCCCGCCATGTCCTCGATGTCCACCTGAACGCCCGCGCCCCAGTACGGAATGCTCTCCTTGAACTCCCGGCGCCGCCGGGTGGCCGTGGCACCGGTGTCCTGGACCGGGACGTAGAAGAGCCCGGTCTTCGGGCTGTAGGCCGCGTGGGTCCATTCCTTGGCGCCGGCCGGACCCGGGTAGAAGTGGACCGGTACTCCCTCCTCGTCCGGGTACACCTTGGCCGTCACCTGGCCGTCCCTCGTGATCGCCCCCCAGGTGATGCGGTCCACGAAGGGGGTGATCTGGACCCTCTCGCCGTTCGTGCGGTCAAGGACGAAGAAGTAGCCGTTCTTGTCGAAGTGCCCGAGCAGTTTGCGCCCGTCCTGCTCGAACAGGATGCACTCGGCGATGCTGTCGTAGTCCCACACGTCGTGCGGGGTGCACTGGTAGTGCCAGCGGATCTGACCGCTGTCCACGTCGACGGCGATGACGCTGTCGGTGAAGAGGTTGTCGCCCTCGCGGACAGCTCCGTCGAAGTCGGGCGCCGGGTTGCCGGTGCCGACGTACAGCAGGTTCGTCTCCGGGTCGAAGGTGCCGGTGGTCCAGCAGTTCGCCCCGCCCCGCGCCCAGGCCTCGCCGTCGGCGGGCCAGGTCTCCGAGCCGGGCTCCCCGGGCTTCGGCACCGTGTAGCAGCGCCACTGGTGCTCGCCGGTGTCGAGGGCGAACGCGTCGAGGTGGCCGCGTACGCCGAACTCGCCGCCGGAACTCCCGACGATGACCATGTTCTTCACGACCAGCGGGGCGAGCGTGGCGCTCTCCCCGGCCCGGACGTCTCCGTAGGTCTTGTCCCAGACCCGCTTGCCGTTGGTGGCGTCGAGCGCGAGCAGACGAGCATTCGCCGTGACGAAGAAGACCTTCCCCTGAGCCACGGCGACCCCACGGTTCACGTTCCCGCAGCACAGGGACACGTCGAAGGGGACCGCGTGCTTGTACCGCCAGATCTCCGCACCCGTCTTCGCGTTGAGGGCCCAGACCCAGCCGTCCCAGCCGGAGAGGAACATGACCCCGTCGACGACGATCGGGGCGGCCTCGAACGAGTAGGTCGACGCGCCCGCGATCAGGCCGGTCGTGCCGGCCTGGAAGACCCATGCGGGGCCGATGCGCTTGACGTTCTCCGTGTTGATCTGGTCCAGCGGGCTGTACCGCTGCCCGTTGTAGGCGCCGTAGTAGGTGAGCCAGTTCTGGGGCTCCTCGCGGGCGTTGAGTATGCGCTCGTAGTCGACGTCGGCCACTACCGGCGGCGCGACCTCTCCCCCTGGGATCTTGTAGTTCAGGGTCCCCTGGTCGACGGCCTCACCCGCGTCCACGTATGCGACAGTCATTGCCTCCTCCTCTCTACGGCCGAGGCTGGTCGGGGCGGTCGAGGCGGGCTTCCGGCGGAGCGTCCCCCAGGACGACGATGGCCCCGGTCAGTCCCCGGCCCTCGTCATTGCCCGTGGGCGAGCTGAACCAGTAGTAGCCCGGCCCGTCGAGGTTGAGGGTGGCCCGTCCTCGCGAATGGTTCACCAACCAGATGAACTTCCGGTCGCCGTTGCTCGGCAGGAGCGCGCAGTGCGTGTTCAGGTCGTCATTGATGAGCTCGAGCTCGATATCGCCTCCATGGGGCATGACCAGAATGGAGGGATCCCAGGTCAGCTCATCCGGGTGGATGCGAATGGTGGCCTGCATGCGGCCGTCCGGCTTCTCGGTGGCCTGCCCGATGCTCCCGATTCCCAGCACTTGGCCCAGCGTTGCTTTGTTCTGTATGTTCAACCCGATCCTGTCCAGCAGATCGGATCGCTCCTGCGCAGTCGTCATCGGGACTTCACTCTCCTCATCCCGAATCATCCCGAATTTCTGTGTCCACTTGACATCGGCCGCACTGACGGCCGCACGTCGCGGCTGGTCGCACACCTCCGCTCGGCGAAAATGTTGTCCTGACCGACCTGGAAATTTTATTTTCTGCGTCGCTCGACGCCCGGCTGCAATGGGGAGTCACGGAGCGCGCTACGCCAGATGAATCACACCGAAAAGGGGGGATGAATTGGCGGTCAAGGAACACGCTACGCCGGATGGATCACACCGACAAGGGCGAGCGTCGGCTCGGGTCGGCTCATGCCGTTCGTCCACCACCAGCTACCGTTCGCCCCCGATATGCCCCCGTTGGGAGGAGCCGGGCCGCACCGCGTCGCGCCGGGGCCGGTGGCAGCCCCGATCGAGCGGCGCCGATCGACACCGGCCGACCGGTCACGAGCCTCTCCCGGTATCCGGGCCCTGGTGGAGGATCAAGCGAGGTCGTACCGATCGAGGTTCATGACCTTGTGCCATGCGGCGACGAAGTCCCGCACGAACTTCTCCCGTGCGTCGTCGCTCGCGTAGACCTCCGCGACGGCACGCAGCTCGGAGTTCGAGCCGAAGACGAGGTCGACGCGGCTACCGGTCCACTTGACCTCGCCGGTGGCGCGGTCGCGTCCCTCGAAGGTTTCCGCGGCCGCGGAGGTCGGCTTCCACTCCGTGCCCGTGTCGAGCAGGTTCACGAAGAAGTCGTTGGTGAGCGATCCGGGCGCCGAGGTGAAGACGCCCAGCGGCGACTGCCGGTAGTTGGCGCCCAGCACCCGCAGGCCACCCACGAGGACGGTCATCTCGGGCGCGCTCAGGTCCAGCAGGTTCGCGCGGTCGACCAGCAGGTGCTCCGACGGCAGCCGGTCGCCCTTGCCGCGGTAGTTGCGGAACCCGTCCGCGGTCGGCTCGAGCGGGGCGAAGGACTCCGCATCGGTCCACTCCTGCGTGGCGTCCGTGCGTCCCGGAGTGAAGGGGACCTGGACGTCGTGGCCGGCGGTCTTGGCGGCCTGCTCGACGGCGGCGGCTCCGCCGAGCACGATGAGGTCGGCCAGCGAGATCCTCTTGTCCCCGGCCTGGGAGGTCTGGGAGCTGTTGAAGGACTCCTGGACCTCCTCCAGGGTGCGCAGCACCTGTGCCAGCGTGTCGGGGGCGTTGACCTCCCAGCCCCGCTGCGGCTCGAGGCGGATGCGCGCGCCGTTCGCCCCGCCCCGCTTGTCGCTGACGCGGAACGTCGAGGCCGACGCCCACGCGGTCGAGACGAGCTGGGAGACCGACAGCCCGGAGGCGAGGATCCGGCTCTTGAGCGCGGCGATGTCCGCCGCCCCGACGAGCTCGTGGTCCACGGCGGGGACCGGGTCCTGCCAGCGCAGCGTCTCCCGGGGGACCAGCGGTCCGAGGTAGCGCTGGATCGGGCCCATGTCGAGGTGCGTCAGCTTGAACCAGACCCGGGCGAACGCATCCGCGAGCCGGTCCGGGTTCTCCAGGAAGCGCCGCGCGATCGGCTCGTAGACCGGGTCCGACCGCAGCGCGAGGTCCGTCGTCAGGATCGTCGGGGCGTGTGTCGTCGACGGGTCGTGGGCGTCCGGCACGGTGCCGGCCCCGCCGCCGTCCCTCGGGATCCACTGCCACAGGCCGGCGGGGCTCAGTTCCAGGTCCCACTCGTAGCCGAACAGGGTCTCGAGGAAGCTGTTGTCCCATGTCGTCGGGGTGGGTGTCCACGTACCCTCGAGCCCGCTGGAGATGGTGTCCGCGCCCTTTCCGGTGCCGTAGCTGTTCTTCCAGCCCAGGCCCTGCTCCTCGAGGGGAGCGCCCTCGGGTTCGGGGCCGAGGTGGGCGTCCGGGTCGGCCGCGCCGTGGGTCTTGCCGAACGTGTGGCCGCCCGCGATCAGCGCGACGGTCTCCTCGTCGTTCATCCCCATGCGCCGGAACGTCTCGCGGATGTCCCGGGCCGCGGTGAGCGGGTCCGGGACGGTTTTCGGTCCCTCCGGGTTGACGTAGATGAGGCCCATCTGGGCGGCGGCCAGAGGGTTCTCCAGATTCCGGACGCCGCCGTGGCGTTCGTCGCCGAGCCAGGCGTGCTCGGGACCCCAGTAGACGTCCTCGTCGGGCTCCCAGACGTCCGCCCGGCCGCCGGCGAAGCCGAAGGTCGTGAAGCCCATCGTCTCCAGGGCGCGGTTGCCCGCGAAGACCATCAGGTCGGCCCAGGAAACCTTGCGGCCGTACTTCTTCTTCACCGGCCAGAGCAGCCGGCGCGCCTTCTCGAGGTTGCGATTGTCCGGCCAGCTGTTCAGCGGCGCGAAACGCTGCATGCCGGCGCCCGCGCCACCGCGGCCGTCGTCGATGCGGTACGTCCCGGCGGAATGCCACACCATCCGGATCACGAGCGGCCCGTAGTGGCCGAAGTCGGCCGGCCACCACTCCTGCGACGTCGTCAGCACCTCGTCGACGTCCCGCGCCAGGGCGTCGAGGTCGAGCGTCCGGAACTCCGCCGCGTAGTCGAAGTCCTCGCCCATGGGGTCGGCCATGGCGGGGTGTTTCCGGAGGATCCTCAGGTCGAGCCGGTTCGGCCACCAGTCGCGGTTGCTCGCGCCCCCGATCGGGTGACCGGGGTGCCCGGCCGAGGCAGAGAGGCCGAGGCCGCCCGCGCTCCCCACGTTCATCTCGCCGCCGACGGCGTCCGGGCTGTCAGACACGGGATCTTCCTTCCGGGGCAGAGGTTGTGCCGGGAAACTCAGAGGTCCAGCGCGCGACGCACGGCCGGCGCGTTTCGCCGGGAAACCGGCACCATCTCGTTCGTCCGGTCGTCCATGACCAGAGACAGCTCGCCCTTGGGTCCGCGCTCGATCTCCCGGATGCGGCTGAGGTTGACCACGTACCGGCGGTGCACCCGCAGGAAGCCGACATCCGCCAGTTCACTGTCGAGCTTGTGCAGGCTCGGAGAAGCGGCCCGCAATCGCCCCTGATCGGTGGAGAGCCACACGTCGTTACCCTGCGCTTCGGCGAAGGAGACTTCCGGCAGCCGCAGCAGCACCATCCGGTTGTCGCGCGTCGCGACCAGTCGGCGCGGCTGCATCCGAGGGTGTGCGGACTCCTCCGCCTGGGGGAACCGTGCCCCGTCGGAGGCACCGAACGAGACCAGGTTCCCGATCAGGTGTCCGGAGGAGAAGACGGGTCGGATGCTGATCGGTGTCGGCTCGTCGGCGAGGTGGGCGAAGATCTGCGTCGAGCCGACCCAGTCAGGATCGTGGGCTGCCTGCCTGGTGGCGTACCGGGCGGCTGCGATCAATTCCGGCAGCCCGGCGTTCCATCTCAGCGTGGGGTCGACCGCCGGGGTCGATGCCGGGACGCCCAGGAGCATGCTTGCCATGTCGTCGGCTATCACCACCTGGCCCGCGGTGTCCACCGCGGCGAGCGCCGCACCGGAGCGTGTCCTGGCCCGGGTGTAGGCCGCGACCAATTCGGCGCCGCTGTCCCGGGCGCGCCTCTTCAGCGGGTACCGGGTCATGGCGACCGCGTTCGCCAGCCAGCTTTCCGCGGACGCGGGAAGCCGGCTGCGCCAGCAGCCGATGTTCAGGACCGCGATCGGTTCCCTGGTCACCACGTCACGCACCGCGATGCCCGCGCAGGCCCAGTGGTGGAACGCCTGGCACCAGTGCTCCGCGCCCCTGATCGGTACCGGGCCGTGCGCCTCGAGCGCCGTGCCCATGCCGTTCGTGCCGACCGCGCACTCGGACCAGCAGAACCAGGGCGCCAGATGGGAGTCGCCGGCTCTGGCGAGCGTGGCTTGGTCACCCCACTCGGCCAGGATCCGGCCAGTGGCATCGGCGACGGTGACGACGCCACCGAGGTTGCCCACTTCATGTGCCACGGAGGCGGCACGAAAACCCAGCTCGGCGAAGACGAGATCGTGCTCGGGCGTATGGTCGGGCGTCGTGACGGCCACCGGAGCCTCTGCGAGGTGAGGATCGACCCGGTACTGCTCTCGGCAGCGATGCCAGGAGAGCGCCACCAGGGGCCGGACACCCGGGACCTGATCCTCGCCCCGCACGAACCGTTCCCACGCCGCGAGCACGGTGCTGCCGCCCAGGTCCGCCGAGATGGGCTCGAGCCGATGTACATCCCTCATGGTTCAGAACCGCCCTTGGTCCATCCCCAACGCCCGACGGCGTGCGCGCGGTCCGCGCCGGTCGCCGTTCGTCGCGGCCGGGCCTGCACGGGACCGGGCACTGCGTCGCGCGTCTTCCTGCTTCGTCACTCGTTCCGGGCTGTGTCACATACCCGCACTCCCGCACTCCCCACCCTAGGTACCGTTGTCGGGCTGCGCACGTCCCGCTCCGGGCCGGGTGTACGCGGGCGATCCGGCCGGCGCGTCGGGTTCGGGCACGGTCCGAACCCGAACGCCGCACCGGGCGAGCGCCCGCGAACCGGACGTGGGATTTTCCCATTCAGGGGATGACCCACCCCTCCCGACATCGGCGGGGCGTCTCGGAGGAGACAGGGCGGTGGGTGCGTGGATGAACGGAGGTCATCGTGCCCGAAGGCCTGCGCCAACGGCTGATCGGCGCGTGGAAACTCGTGTCGTACCGGGAAACCCCGGTGGACGGGTCCGAGCCGTTCGAACCGCTGGGCCACGCGCCGCACGGCATCATCATGTACACCCCCGACGGATACATGTCCGCGCAGCTGTCCACATCCGACCGCCCCGTGTTCGCCTCCGGGGACTGGTTCGACGGCACGACCGACGACTACACGGCGGAAGCGACCACCTACATCGCCTACTCGGGTCCCTTCCACGTCGACGAGGAGAACCAGACCCTCACCCACACCATGTTCGTGTCCCTGTTCCCCAACTGGACCGGTCAGTCCCAGCCACGGGTGGTGAGGCTTGAGGGACAGACGTTGCATCTGAGCACCGCGTCACCCATCTCATCGAGCGGCAAGACCGTCAACTCGGCTCTCACCTGGCGCAGAGCCGAACCCAACTGACCGCACCGGCCGGGACACAGCCCGCCCCGGCATCGGACGGTGCGGCGGGTCGACCAGGAGGAGGGCCCGCATGGACACGCCTCGAAACGTCGTCGTGACAGCGGCAGCGAGCGGAATCGGGCTCGCGATGGCCAAGGCCTTCGCGGCCAACGGCGACCGCGTGCACATCTGCGACATCGACGAGTCGGCGCTGGAACGCATCACCCAGGCCGATCCCCGTATCACCGGGACGGTCTGCGACATCTCGGACCGGCACGCCGTCGAGACCTTCGTCGAGGCCGCGGTGCGCACCCTCGGGGGCATCGACGTCCTGGTCAACAACGCGGGGATCTCCGGTCCCACCGCGTCAGTGGAGGAGACGGACCCCGACCAGTGGGAGAAGGTACTGGCCGTCAACCTCACCGGCACCTTCGACGTCACCAGGCTTTCCATCCCTCACCTGAAGAAGTCCGCCGCCGGCGTCGTCATCATCATGTCCTCGGTCGGCGGTCGCTACGGCTACCCGAACCGCGCTTCCTACGCGACCACCAAGCGAGGACTGCTCGGTCTGACCGAGACGCTCGCCCTCGAACTCGGAGCCGACGGGATCCGCGTCAACGCCGTCGCCCCCGGTGCCGTGGCCGGTGAACGCATCCAGCGGGTCCTGCAGGGCCGAGCCGACGCCGACGGGCGCAGCCTGGCGGACGTCACCGCCGACGCGCTGAGCATTCAGTCCCTCAAGCACTTCACGGACCCCGACGACATCGCCGCACTGGTGCTCTTCCTCGCCTCCGACAGCGCCAAGTCGATCACAGGACAGAACCTCGCCGTCGACGGCGGCTCAAAAGCCGCGCAATGACACACCACAGCCACCACGCGTCGCATCGGGGAGGGTCGAAACCGATGCGCCGGCTGTCACGGCAGGATCGCGATGGCGCTGGACCAGTTCAGGCCGAGCCGTTCCTGGGACGCCATGTGCAGGAACTGGAAGGCTTCCAACTCGCGTGCCCGGCGCAGCGGTCCCACGTCCAGGGGGCGCAGCCCCGCGGAGGAGACCAGGCCCGAGACGGTCTGTTTCGCCGCCTCGTCGTCTCCGGCGATGAAGACGTCCAGTGGCCGGCCTGCCACCTCCCCCGTGGTGAGCGTCCCGGCGAAGGTGGTGTTGAAGGCCTTGACGACCCGGCTTTCCGGCACGGCGGCGGCGATCTGCTCGGCGGCGGAGGTGCCGGGGGATACGACGAGTGAGTCGAAGGTGGTGAAATCCACCGGGTTGGAGATGTCGACGACGATCTTCCCTGCCAGGGGGCCGGCCCACGCGGCGGCGACGTCGCGTCCGGCCGGATAGGGCAGGGCGAGCACCACGATGTCGGAGTCAGCCGCGGCGTCGGCGTCGACCGCCGTGACGTCCGCTCCAGGAGTGGCCTGGCTCAAGGCGGTGGCCAGCTCCTCCGCCTTGGCCTTCCCACGGTCGTGCAGACGGACGGAGTGCCCGCCCGCCAATGCCCGGGTACCGATGCCGCGGGCCATGTTCCCGGCGCCGACGATGGTGACGATCATGCGTTGCTCCTCGATGGACGTCACATGCCTTCCACCCTCGCACCCCCGGACGGCCGCTGCCACCGATCGAGGTTCTTCCGGCAGTGCCGACGCCGTGTCCGAGCTGAAGAGGATCACCGGCGGCAAGGGCGTGGACCACGCCGTGGACACCACCGCCGTACCGGCCCTGCTGACCCGGGCGCTGGACGCCCCGGCGATCCGGGGCGTCATCGTGCTCGTCGGAGCCGCGGCGGCCGGTACGACGGTTCCCTTCGAGATCGGCGAGTCCCTCATGAAGGGCTGGACGTTCAAGACCGTCATCGAGGGCAGCGCTGTTCCGCAGGTCTTCATCCCCCGCCTCGTCGAGCTGTGGCAGCAGGGCCGCTTCCCCTTCGACGAGCTCGTGCAGACCTACGAACTCAAGGAGATCGACCAGGCGTTCGCGGACTCGGTCGGCGGGGCGGCGGTCAAGCCGGTCGTCGTCTTCTGAGGTTTTCTGAAGTCTTCCGACGTTCCGGCCGAGGGCCGTCGAGGCCGGGGGTCGGGGATCGGGTCCCGCGGGTCCCGCAGTCCGAACGCGAGGGGCGCACGAGCTGTTGAGCTCGTGCGCCCCTCAACGGCTTCTGGAATGCGGCCGCTTCGAGCTTCCGGCCGCCCGGCCGAGCCGTCCGTGTTCAGCCGGTCACAGTCCGTAGACTGTGGTGCGCCGGTGTGGCCGGGGGAGGACCGTGACGAGAGTGTGGGGATACGAGAGCGCCGATGAAGCCGCTGGACACCAATGCGGACCCGCGTGTGGTGGGACCGTTCGAACTGCTCGCCCGGCTCGGCGCGGGCGGCATGGGCGTCGCCTATCTGGCACGCGAAATCCCGCTGGAGGGCCTCTCCGACGAGATGGTCGCGGCCTACCGGCTGGTCGAGCCCGATCATGATCGTGGCCGTGACGAGGCAGCCGACCCGTCGCGGCTCGTCGTGGTCAAGATGATCCAGCCGTCCCTGCTGGGCCAGCCGCAGGCCCGCGAGCGGTTCGCGCGGGAGATCGACGCCATCCGCGCGGTGGCCGGCGACCGGGTTCCGGCGCTGCGCGCGGCGGACCCGGAAGCCGGTGAGCCGTGGTTCGCCATGGACTACATCGCCGGACCGTCGCTGCACACCCTGGTGAAGGGGTCCGGCGCCCTCCCCGTCGGCCCGTGCGCGGCGCTCGGTCTGGCCCTCGTGGACGCGTTGGCCGCCATTCACGGGACGAAGCTGCTGCACCGCGACCTCAAGCCGAGCAACGTCGTGCTCGGTCCGAACGGGCCTGTGGTGCTGGACTTCGGCCTGGCGGTGCTCGCCGAGCGTCAGTCCAGCCAGGCGCTCACCCGGACCGGCGACCGCCTGGGCACGCGCCCCTACATGCCCGTCGAGCAACTGCGCGACACCAAGCACGTCGAGGCGCCCGCCGACGTGTACGCCCTCGGCGCCACCCTCTTCTTCGCGCTGACGGGCCGGGCGCCGTATCCCTACATGCCGTTGATGGTGCCCCCGACGTGGGAAGGCGTCGATCCGGCCTTCCTGCCGCTGCTGGGTCGGGTGATCGTCGCCGAACCGCTCCGGCGTCCGGATCTCGACGGTGTGCGGGAGAGCCTGTCCACCCTGCTCACCGAGGCCGGCCTGACCCCCGAACAGGCGGCGGAACAGCTCCGGGAGCGGGTCGCCGCCGCCGACCTGACGCCGAAACTGCCGCCCGAGGCGCTCGTCGGCAGTGCCGACCCCGCCGTACGGGAGCTGGCGCAGAAGGCGGTCGACGAGGGCGAGGCACCGGACGCTCCCTGGGCGGAGAACGACCCGGGCTTCTACGGCCTCGTGAACACGGAGGACATCGAGTGGGTGGTCGAGGGGGCGGACGGCCCCGGCGGCTACACACCCACGCTCCTTGACGACGGCCGGGGGCGGACACCCACGGCACCGACGATCCCGCTGCCCGCCTCCGAGCGCCGGCCGGACGATGAACCCGCCGCCGTCGGCCACCCCCTCCCGCCCCCGCGGCCCGGGGCGGGGCCGGCGGACACCGCACAGAAGGTCGCGGCCCACCCGGGGTGAGACCGGGCAGGCGTCGGGAGCCGGGCAGGCGCCTTGCGCACGTGAGAGCCCTGCCGTCCCGAAGGAGCCCGGCGGGTTCCCCGACGGACGGCCGAGTACCGCGCGGTTCGGCGAGCAGGTGTTTTCGCGCCCGGGGGGCCCGGGGGGCTTGTGGCGACACCCTTGCGGAAACGGACCCGGTACACCATTTCGTCGTTCCCGTATGGCGAGTTCCACGCCCAGGAATGTCCGGTTCCTGTTCGAGGGGCGCCAACACGAAGGCTCACCCAGGGCGGGCCACGTCATCTTCCCGGCGGTCCCGGCGGAGGAGCACGGATGCCCGTGCCCCCGTCGGTCCGCTGCTACCGGGCAGGTGCGGTCGCGGGGTGGGCGGACGGGCCGGGGCGGGTGAGTGCCTCCGGTGGAATGAGCGCACCGTGTCCCGCCGTGCAGACGACCACGGCTTCCACCGGCCGGCCGCACTCGCGGTGGGCGACTTCCAGCGGGGGCCCTTCGGGGTCCGCCGTGTAGCGGTCGCCCCACTGCTTGAGGGCCATCATCGCGGGCCACAGGTCCCAGCCCTTGCGGGTGAGCCGGTACTCGTGGCGGGTGCGGCTGCCGGGCTCGCTGTAGGGGACGGTGCGCATGATCCCGGCCGCGACCAGCTTCCGCAGCCGGTCGGTCAGCACGCTCTCGGACAGCCCGACGTGCCGGCGGAAGTCGTCGAAGCGCCGTACGCCGTTCATGGCGTCCCTGACCAGCAGCAGCGACCACTTCTCTCCGACCAGGTCGAGAGTCCGCTGGACCGTGCAGTTCTCGGTGCTCGTCTCAAGCCACGTCATACGGGAATGGTAAGCAGGCTTCGGTATTGACACCCAGATGTCGGGCCATCTAACTTCGAAAAAACTAGTCAGGTGAGGAAGGGTGTTTCCGTGGAAAGATCACGCACGTTCGGCTGGGAGGACCCGGGCATCCTGGACGCGGCCATGGGGCAGGACAGCGGTCTCCGCGTGATGCGCGACTGGCTGGCCGGCCGTCTTCCCGACCCGCCGGTCGCCGCGGCGCTCGGGATGACCCTCGAGGAGGTCGAGCAGGGCCGTGTGGTGTTCGCTCTCGTCCCGGGCGAGGAGCACTACAACCCGCTCGGCAGCGTGCACGGCGGTGTCTACGCCACCCTGCTCGACTCGGCGGCGGGCTGCGCGGTGCTGTCGATCCTGCCGAAGGGCACGCGGTACACCTCGATCGACCTGAACGTGAAGTTCCTGCGCCCGGTCACCGTCGACACGGGCAAGGTCCGGGCCATCGGCACGGTCCTCAAGAGCGGGCGTCGCACGGCGTTCGCCCAGGTCGAACTCGTCGACTCGGCCGACCGGTTGCTCGCCCACGCCACCAGCAGCTGCATGCTCTTCCCCGCTTGAGCGTTGCCGCGCCGGCGGGACGGGGTCGGACGCGAACGAGTCGGCCTTCGTCGTGGTCGAGATCCGCACCAAGGACGTCCCGACGAGGTCGCTGCGTGAGCAGTCTCGAAGTCGAGGCGATCAGTACCGTGCGGTCGGACCTGCAGTCGCTTCGTGTCGAGCACGCCGAGGAGATGGCCGCGGTGCTGTCCGATCCGGCTCCGTGACGAGGCGTGCTCGACCGGCACGCTGCAGGAGACGGTCAGCCCCTCCGGCCACGGCCCGATCGCCGAGATCGCCTGGGGGGTGGGGACCCCGTGGCAGAAAAGGGGCATCGCCACCGAGGCGGCCCGAGGACTCGTCGGTCGGCTCAGCGGGCGGCCGGTGCAGAGCGTCATCGCACACATCCACCCTGGACATCCTCCTGTGCGGGACGGGAAAACTCAGTCTCCGTAAACGAGTTGACGTACTGGTGTGGCCCGATTGAAGTCCATGGCCGGCAGCGTCTGCAATCGACAGTGAAGTGGTGGGAGCCATGAGCGACATGTGGACCGGTGAGAAGGTGCGCCTGCGAGGTGTCGAGCCCGAAGACTGGGAGGGCTTCCGTGACTTGACCCGGAACACCTTCGATGTCCGCGACGCCGACCTGGTCGAGCCTCCGCGTTCTGCCGAGAGTTTCCGTTCCTGGACCGCTGAGCGGGCCGGGCGTCCGCCGGGGGGTGACGCGTTCCGCCTGGTGGTCGAGGTGCTGGCCGACCACGCGTTCGCAGGGTCTGTCACCGTCGGAGAGACCGACAGCCGTGCAGGACGGTTCAAGACGGGTATCGAGATCAGCCGCGAGCACCGCCGCAGGGGATACGCGGCCGAGGCAACCGAACTGATCCTCACCTACATGTTCGCCGAACAGCGCCACAACAAGTGCGAGGTGGAGGTCCACGCCTTCAACGACGCCTCCCTCGCCCTCTACCGCAGGCTGGGCTTCGTCGAGGAGGGGCGGCTTCGCCAGCATGAATTCTTCGCCGGCGGCCACCACGATGTGGTGCTGCTCGGCATCACCGCCGCCGAACACTGGGCCACACACCAGCGCCCATCGGTGCGGTGATCTTCGCGTCACCTTCCCCGCGCATGCGGCAGATCCTCATGCCCCCGGCTGGGGCCGGACCGTGAGGATCTGCTGGGCCTGGCCGACCGGGCCGTCGACGTCGTGCAGGACCGTGCTGGTGAGGCCCTGTCCGGAGGGGCCGAAGCTGACCGTGGTGTCCAGCCCGGTCCAGATGCCTCGTGGTTGGCGGTGGAGGTGGATGGTCAGATCGACGTTGGGGAACATCCACGCCGTGGGCGGCTGCCGGACGGCTATGCCGTTGGCGGTGTCGACGAGGGCGAGGTACGACGCGAGGGGGCCGGCGGGCTCACCGGCGACCAGGTCGAGCGGCGTGGAGAGCCAGGCGGTCGTACGTCCCGGCTGGGGCGGTGCGACCGGGCGGACGTCCAGGGAGGCGACGTAACCGCCGGGCCAGACGTCGGCCATCGGCCACGTGGTGAGTGACTCGGGCGAGGGGAGGCGGTCGACGGGGCTGCCCGCGACCGCGGTGGTGTCGAGGCCGGCCAGGAGCCAGGCGCGGGCCCGGACGACCGGGCGGCCGGCGATCCGTACGACCGCTTCGAGGAGTTCGATGGTCCGCCCGGGACGGATGGTCTCCACCTGTATCTCGCACTCGTCGAGGGCGAGGCGGCCGAGGATGTCGTAGCTGATCCGGGAGAGCACCAGGCCGTTGTCCGGTCCGGTGGCCCGGTGGCGGTCGATGGCGTGGACCACGAGTCCGCCCAGCGGGCTGAAGTGCTGTTCGTCCGGGTCCCAGGCCCCGCCCGCGTGTGTCGTCGGCTTGTAGCGGCGGTCGTCGATGGGCTCGAAGTAGCTGCCCCGGAGCGCGGTGGGGGCGGTGGGGGTGGACAAGGGCCGCTTCTCCTTCGGTGACGCGGGTGTCGTGGGCAGCCGGAGCCGTCGTCACGTCAGCTGCCGCCCAGCACGCTACCGCCCTCCGCGCGTCTCGACATATGAGAATGTGCACATTGCAATCATCGTGTCGGTGCGGGCGGCCGCGCGGCCCGTGGGGTGTCACCGGTGGGGCCGCGCCGCCGGCTCCCCGCACGGAACTGACGGAGAGGGCAGGAAGCCGACGGCGGGCATCAGGGCGTCAGCCCTTGCGCTTGGCGGGGACGGGGAAGTCCACGTGCTTGATCTTCTTCCCGGCGACGAAGTCCCAGGCCTCCACGCGCACCCGGTCCTCGAACACCTTCACCCGCAGGCCGGAGGAGTGGTTGCCCTCCAGGCGCCGGCTCTGGTGGTCTCCGTGGGGCTCAGTGGCGTTCTTGATCGCGCCCGTGTTGACCACGGGGAATCCGCGCATGTTGCCGGTGGCCTCCGCCCGCAGCCGGCCCCACCAGTCCTCCGCCTTCAGCGACTGGTGCGTGTGGCTGGTGAACATGATGATGTTCGAGTACTTGCCCACGACCTCGGTGAACGCCTCGAGGTCGAAGTAGTCGTTCCCGTTCCAGGAGCTGTGGGTCTCCGTGACGGTGTAGGGGACCGCCTGGTGGTTGTAGAGCATGACCGGCTTGCCCTGCTTCGCCCAGTGCGCGAGCCGGGAGTCCAGCCAGTTCAGCTGTTCGTCGGACAGCTTCACGTACGGCTCGACGCCCTTGCGGTCCACATCGCTGTAGTACTCGGTGTTGACCGTGATGTTGGGGACGCCGTCCACGATCTCCTCGCGCCAGACCTTGTCCTGGCCGGTGAAGTCGAGGAACCGGTCGATGTAGGCCTCGGAGCCCTCCGGGCCGAGCATCTCGTGGTTGCCGATGGTGTAGTAGTCGCGTCCGGAGGCGTGCGGGACCTCCTTGCGAGCGGCCTCGAACTCGTCGTAGAGCTCCTGCTTGCCCAGGTCGACGAAGTCGCCGTTGACGAACATCGCTCCGGCCGGGTCCGGCATGTCGTTGAGCTGCCTGACGGCGGACTTGTAGTTGTCGATGCCGCCCTGGATGTCGCTGATGACGTCGATGACGGCGGACGGCTCGCCCTCGACCTCGCCCATGGGCAGCGACACCCGGGCGTTGTCGATGGCCCAGAACCAGTCGTTGTGGCCGTCCTTGTAGCTCCAGGTGAAGACGGCCTTGCGAGCCCCCTCGGGCACGTCGACGGTGATCGCCTCGTGGGAGCTGAGCTTGTCGGCGTCGTAGCGCCGCAGCTCCACCGGCTTGCCGCCGTCGAAGGAGACGCTCACGGTGGCGTGCTGCGGAGCGTCGCCCTGGCGGTAGTGGGAGTCGAAGCCGAGGACGATCCGGTCGTGCTTCTTCACGTCGACGGCCGGCGACTTCAGCGCGGTGTTCAGCCGGTCGGTGTCGTTGAGGCGCTGGTGCTGACTCTCGACGACGGCGAGCTTGTCGTGCGCCCGGGTGAAGTAGTGGCGCTTGTCGGTGCCCACCGCCCAGGTCCAGTCACGGATGTCGGTGATCGCCCAACCCGCCCAGCGGGCCTCGCCGGTGGTGAATCCGGCGTTCTCCTTGGACCAGCCCTCGGGGAGGGTGTGCGTGAAGTCCGTGGGTGTGGGCACCGAGTCGAAGTCCTCGCTCCACAGAACGGTCTCGGTGAGTGCCTGGTCGACGTACGACTTGCCGGCCTTGCTCTGCTGGGCGGCGCGGTCCGGACCCTGGGCGGCTGAGACACCGGACATCCCCGCGGCGGTGATGCCGAGGGCGACGGCCAGAGCGCAGGTGAGGACGGTGACGGACTTTCTCGCGGGGAGTGCCATGGGGCTTACCTTGTCTCGGGCAGAAATGGTGACGATCTGCACGATGCCCCGACAAGATGATCACAAGAGGTCCGGTGTCGGGTCTCCGGGTGAATAACCGGAGTTTCGCATTCCGGAAGTGGAGCCCCGACCCGTGCGGAGCGTCAGCGGCGGACCACGTGCAGGTCGGCCTCGATCCGGGCCACGGTCGCCAGGAGGGCGGGCAGCAGGTCGCGGCGTACCGAGTCGACGGAGTTGCGGCTCGCGTGCACGGGGATGTTGACGGCGGCGACGACGGTGCCGTCCCCGTCGCGGACCGGGGCGGCCACGGTGCGCAGGCCCACCTCGAGCTCCTGGTCCATGATGGCGTACCCCTGCTTGCGGACCCGCTGGAGTTCGGCGCGCAGCTGCGGCGGGGAGACGATGGTGCGGGGGGTCAGCGGGCGCAGTTCGCACCTGGCGAGGTGCCGGTCGAGCTGCTCGTCCGGGAGGTGGGCGAGCAACACCCGTCCGACCGAGGTGACATGGGCGGGGAACCGGGTGCCGACGGTGATGGTGGCGGTCATGATGCGCGTGGTGGGCACGCGGCTGACATAGACGATGTCGTCGCCGTCGAGCACGCAGAGGGAGGAGGACTCGCGGACCTCGGCGACCAGTTCCTCGAGGTGGGGCTCGGCGATGTCGGGCAGTGAGGAGCCGGCGAGATACGCGTAGCCGAGTTCCAGGACGCGCGGGGTGAGGCGGAACAGCCTCCCGTCGGTGGTGACGTAGCCGAGGTCGGCGAGGGTGAGCAGGAAACGCCGGGCGGCCGCGCGGGTCAGGTCGCAGATGCGGGCGACGTCGCTGAGGGTCAGTTCGCGACGCTCGCCGTCGAAGGCGCGGATGACGGCGAGTCCGCGCTCCAGGGACTGTACGAAATGGGCTTCCCGTTCCTGACCACCCATCGGCGACCTCCCCCGTTTGCATGTCGAACATCGGTGCGGTGGCAGAACGGTATGGCGGCGGCCGATGGCCGTCAACCGGAGCCGGACGGCGGTGCCGACGGGTTGTGCCGGTCGGTGATCGTCCATTTCAGGGGCGGTTCAAGGTTGTTGAAAGTTGACCATGTCAAGGGGTTGACCGGCCATGGGGTGAACCGTAGGTTCCCGGCAAGAACTTTCGTTCGGTCCGCGCACACACGTCTGCGCACACATTGAGAAGTGCATCTTTTGGGGAGGCCTTGTGCGTCGTCTGTCAGCCGGAGTCGCTGCCGTCGCTCTGCTCACGCTCACCGCGACCGCTTGTGGTTCGTCCGAATCCGGGTCCTCCGGCAAGTCGTCCGACGGCACCACCGCCGTGAAGGTCGGCGTGATCCCCATCGTCGACGTGGCCCCGATCTACCTCGGTGAGAAGCAGGGCTTCTACAAGAAGCACGGACTCGACCTCACGCTGGAGTCCGGCCAGGGCGGCGCCGCGATCGTGCCGGGCGTGGCCAGCGGCCAGTTCCAGTTCGGGTTCAGCAACACCACCTCGCTCCTGGTCGCCCAGAGCCAGAACGTACCGGTGCGGGCGGTCGCCAACGGCGTCGCCTCGACCGGGAAGGAGAACGCCGACGTCGGCGGCGTCGTCGTCAAGGGCGACAGCCCGATCAAGTCGGCGAAGGACCTGGCCGGCAAGAAGGTCGCGGTCAACACGCTGAAGAACATCGGCGACACCTCCGTACGGGAATCCGTGCGCAAGGACGGCGGCGACCCCGAGAAGGTCCAGTTCGTGGAGCTCGCCTTCGACCAGATGCCCGCCGCGCTGCAGGCCGGACAGGTCGACGCCGCCTGGGTCGTCGAGCCCTCCCTCGCCGTTGTCAAGGGCCAGGGCGGCCGGGTCGTCGCCTCCAACTTCGTCGACGTCTCGCCCGACCTCACCATCGCCCTCTACTTCACCTCCGACAAGCTGGCCCAGCAGGACCCGGAGCTGGTGAAGAAGTTCGCCGCCGCCACCCGCGAATCCCTCACCTACGCCAACAACCACCCCGACGAGGTCCGCGAGATCCTCTCCACCTACACCAAGATCCCCCAGAAGACGCTGGACGCCATGACGCTCCCCAGCTGGCCCGAGGAGCCGAACCGCGCCTCCATCGAGCGGCTGGGCGAACTCGGCCAGAAGGACGGCCTGTTCGAGAAGGCCCCCGACCTGGACAAGCTGCTGCCGTGACACAGGAAACCGTGACACGGACAGCCGTGAAGACCGACACCCCGGGCGCCCGCCGCCCGGGGCCGGGCAACGCCCTGCTGGGCCTCGCCGGCCTCGGCGGCTTCCTCGCGCTGGTCGAGGCGGCGCCCCGGCTCGGTCTGGTCTCCCCCGACTACCTGCCACCCACCAGCACGATCGCCGCCGCCCTCGCGGAGGAGGTCTCCGACGTCGCCTTCTGGACGGCGCTCGGCGACACCCTCACCGGCTGGGCGCTCGGACTGCTCATCGCCACCGTCGCGGGCATCGCCGCCGGCGTGCTGATCACCGTGGTCCCGTATCTGCGCGAGGCGACGGCCAGCACCGTCGAATTCCTCCGGCCGATCCCCTCGGTGGCGCTGATCCCCCTCGCCGTGCTGCTCTTCGGCACCGATCTGCGCTCCACGCTGCTGCTGGTCGTCTACGCCGCCTTCTGGCAGGTCCTCGTCCAGGTCCTCTACGGAGTCCAGGACCTGGACCCCGTCGCGGAGGAGACCGCCCGCTCCTACGGCCTGGGGACCTGGGCCCGGATCCGCCACGTGCTGTGGCCGACCGCCCTGCCGTACGTCATGACCGGCGTCCGGCTCGCGGCGGCCGTCGCCCTCGTGCTCGCGATCACCGCCGAACTCATCATCGGCACGCCCGGCCTGGGCTCCCGCATCGCCGTCGCGCAGACCTCCCACGCCGTCCCCGACATGTACGCGCTGGTCGCCGTCACCGGACTGATCGGCGTCCTGATCAACCTGGGCGCACGTGCCGTCGAGCGCCGCTCGCTGGCCTGGCACCAGTCCGTCCGGGGCGAGGTGACCCCATGAAACGCCTGACCCCGCGCACCGCGGCCCTGCGGCTGCTGCTCGCCGTCGGCCTGCCCGTCCTCCTCGCGACCGCCTGGTGGTTCGCCTCCGCCGGCAGCACCGACGTCTACTGGCCGCCGCTGAGCACCATCCTGGAGACCGGGCGCGAGGTGTGGACCGCCGAGCGCATCGCCGCCGACGTGGTGCCCAGCGTCACCCGGCTGCTCCTCGGCTACGCCGGCGCGGCCGTCCTCGGCGTGGCGCTCGGCATCGTCATCGGCTCCTTCCCGCGCGTGCGGGCCACCACCGAACCGGTGCTGGAGTTCCTGCGCGCCGTGCCGCCGCCCGTCCTGGTGCCCGTCATCATGCTCTTCGCCGGGATCGGCGACACCATGAAGATCGTCGTCATCGTCTCCGGATGCGTCTGGCCGGTGCTGCTCAACACCGTCGAGGGCGTACGGGCCATCGACAGCGTGCTGGCCGACACCGCCCGGTCCTACGGCATCGAGGGCCGCGCGCGCCTCGGCCACCTGGTCCTGCGCTCCGCCAGCCCGCAGATCTTCGCGGGCCTGCGGCAGGCGCTGTCGATCGGCGTCATCCTGATGGTCATCAGCGAGATGTTCGCGGCCAGCAACGGACTCGGCTTCGCCGTCGTCCAGTTCCAGCGCAGCTTCGCCATCCCGGACATGTGGAGCGGCATCCTGCTGCTCGGACTGCTCGGCGTGCTGCTCGCCCTGGTGTTCCAGACGGTCGAACGCCGGGCCCTGGCCTGGTACCACGGCCTGCGCCGGTCCCGGAGGGCGTCATGAGCAAGGAAAGCGGCGTGAACGCCGGAAAGGGACAGCACATGCTCGACGTAAGAGGCCTGCGGAAGGTCTACGAGGGACACGGCCGGCACGTCGAGGCGGTGCGCGACCTCACCTTCTCCCTCGACGCCGGCGAACTGGTCTGTCTCGTCGGCCCGTCCGGCTGCGGCAAGACGACGCTCCTGAAGTGCATCGCCGGCCTGCTCGAACCCACCTCCGGGGAAGTCCTGCTGCAGGGAAACCGGATCACCGGCCCGCCGCCCGGCATGGCCGTCGTGTTCCAGGAGTACGGCCGCAGCCTCTTCCCGTGGCTGCGGGTGCGCGACAACGTCGAGCTGCCGCTGCGCCAGAAGAAGCACCTGACGAAGGCCCGCCGCCGCGAGCTGGTCGAGCACGCCCTGCACGCCGTCGGTCTCGGCGACGCCGCGGGCGCGTACCCCTGGCAGCTCTCCGGCGGCATGCAGCAGCGCGTCGCCATCGCGCGAGCCGTCGCCTACGAGCCCGAAGTGCTGCTGATGGACGAGCCGTTCGCGGCCGTCGACGCCCAGACCCGCGCCGACCTCGAGGACCTGATCCGGCGGTTGTGGCAGGAGCTCGGGGTGACCGTCCTCTTCGTCACCCACGACATCGACGAGGCCGTCTACCTGGGCGAGCGGGTCGTCATCCTGTCCTCGTCCCCGACGGTGGTCCAGGAACAGCTGACGATCGACCTCCCGGCCGAACGCGACCAGCTGCACACCCGGGCCGACCCGCGCTTCACGGAACTCCGCACCCGGGTCTACGAGCAGATCCAGTCGGCGAAACGGGCGACGGGCGCCGTGCCGCCCCAGAAGAGGGACCCTCAGAAGACGGACACGGACACCGCACCGTCCGCCCCGGCACCGTGACGAGGTCCTGACGTGCGCCGCATCCTGCTCACCCTCGGCGCGGCGGCGGCCCTGACCGGCTGCTCGGTCTTCGGCCGGGACGGCGCGTGCACCCGGGCGGACATGGACTCGGAGGTCGCCGTGGTGTGGCGGCCTGCCGACTTCGGCGGCACGGACGCGGCGGTGATCCGCGTGTGCGTGGACGACAGGTGCGAGGAGCAGAGGTCCGGCGACGCGGACGACCCGATCGCAGGAGTGTCGGTCCGGCTTCCGGACGACATCGGCGCCGTCACCGTCCCGGTGCGGCTGAAGGTGACGGCGGCGCGGGACGACCGGGTCGTCGTGGACGACAGCCGCCGCGCACGGCTGACGGAGCAGCGCCCCAACGGCACGTCCTGTTCGCCCGTGGCGTGGACGGCGACCTTCCGCGCCGACCCCGCCGAGGGGCTCACCTCACCCGAGGGCCTGTCCCTGCAGTGAGGTGACCGAGCCCTGATGCGGGCGAGCCGGTCGTGCCCTCGTCCCTTCCTCCGGGGGTGAGGTCGGCCCGGCCTGTCGGAGACCGGGCCGACCCCGGGAGAAAGGAAATCCGATGCCCGCCCGCACCGGGATCACCCGCGTCGGCCTCGCCGCCGAAACGGCCGCCCAGTGCTCTGACCGGGGAGGTTCACCGGGTTGGTGGTCGCGTCCGGGGGCCGGAGCGGGTCGGATGCGGGCGTTCGATCGAAACGCCCGCATCGGTCGTGCTGGCATTTCCGAGCGGGCCTCGTGTCACTTGCGCCAGAACAGGTGGTGTGTCACGCCGCTCGGGCTGGGCACGACCTCGAGGTGGAAGCGGTCCAGCAGCTCATCAGGTGACGCCCAGAGCCGTGCCCCGGAACCGAGCTTCACCGACGAGACCGCCACATGCAGGGTGTCGACGAGGCCGGCGTCGAGGAACTGCCGGATGGTGGCAACCCCGCCGCCGAGTCGGACGTCCTTGCCCTGCGCCGCCTCCCGCGCCTGCTCGAGGACCGTGGCCGGGTCGCCGTCGACGAAGTGGAACGTGGTGTCGGAGAGCGTGAACGACGGACGCTTGTGGTGGGTCATGACGAACACCGGGGTGTGGAACGGGGGCTCGTCCCCCCACCAGCCCTGCCACTCGTGGTCCTGCCAGGGCCCGCGCTGGGGCCCGAACTTGTTGCGGCCCATGATCTCGGCGCCGATGTTGTGGGCGAAGTCCCGCGTGAAGTAGTCGTCGAGACCGCGGCTGCCCCCCGGGTCGGTGCGCCCGGGCCAGCTCGCCGTGGCGCCGGCCCAGGCGAACATGTCCCCGGGATCGGCGTGGCCGAACGGCCTCTCCAGGCTCTGGTCCTCACCGGCACCGTATCCGTCACTTGAGACGGTGAAGTTCTGGACTTTCAGAAGCTGAGCCACGTGTTTCTCCTGTGTTGTCGACAACGGTGGTGAGACTCTCCAGGCCGGAAAAGCTCATCGCTGCGTCCGTGACCGGCCAGAAATCGGACTACCTACTGCCCTGACCTGGGAGGTTCGCCTGGTTGGTCAGGCTGCGGGTGTGAAGGGCCTCCGCTGGGGCGGCAAATTACTACCTACATGTATCTGCAGGGGCTGGGGACACGCGGAAGCCCCCGCCGGGGAGCCGATGTCGACCGGCACGTACGCCGTCGACTGCCAGGAGATCGCCGACGACATCGCGCAGGCCCGCGCCGAGGACGAGCGCGAGCGGCGGGAGGCGCTCGACCCGTCCGCGACCTCTGCGAACCCGAGGCTGGTCATCACGTACCGAGCGGTGCCGGAGGAGTGCGTGGACGAACACGTCCTGGAGATGGACCGGGCCCAAGCGGATCTGTACCGGTCCTGGGAGCACCTCAGCCGTATCGCCCCGGGCCGACCGGGCCCGCCGCCACGACATTCTCCCGCCCGTACCCGCTGCGTAGTTGCGGGTACGGGCGTGTGCCGAGGCCGCTGTTCGGCCGTGCGGATTCGAACCCTCATGCAAACACGCCCTGTTGGCCTGACCGAGCGTCGCCGGCCAAGTCCTGGGGTGCGCCGACTAATGCGTCGCGGGCGTCCGGTGCCGCGACCTATGGTGATCGGATGCTGACGTTCACCGATGTGATCCTCGACTGCCCCGACCCCTGGAAGCTGGCCGAGTTCTACGCCGAGCTGCTGAGCTGGGAGATCAACACCGACACCAGCACCAAGGACTGGGTCAACCTGCGCAACGACGGCGTCGAGCTGTCGTTCCAGCGGGTGGAGAACTACCAGCGGCCCAGCTGGCCGGGCCAGGAGCATCCGCAGCAGTTCCACCTCGACTTCGAGGTGGACGAGTTCGAGCCCGAGCAGCGCAGGGTGATCGAGCTGGGTGCCACCTTCCAGAAGAGCTTCGTCGGCGAGTCCGGCTACGGCTGGCAGGTCTACACCGACCCGGCCGGGCATCCGTTCTGCCTGTGCCGCAACCGTCCCCGGTCCTGACCGCACGCGAGGAGAAACCGCCCGGGCTCCGAACGGAGCCGGGCAGTCGGGCGGTTGGAGATGTCGACCGTGCTGCTGGTCGGCTCGGCGTAGGTGGGGCCTGATGCGGATGGCGTTCCGTCGGATGGTGTGGGAGGTCCTTGTGGTCCCGGGGCCGTGGGGGCGGAGGCGGGTGCCTTGTGGAAAACCGTGAGCAGTCGGCGGGCATGTGTCACTCAAGCGCTCAAACGAGCGGCATCGGGACGGTAGCGGCCGAAGTGCTCACGCCTTCGGCACGGTGTGCCCTCCCCGGGGCGTGGGCGCATGCCCGGCATCACACACGTCGAGGCCGCCGTCCTGCCGGGCGGTCAACGGATCGACGAGCAGCCGACCTCGGCCCACACCACTTTGCCGGGGGCGGTGTGGCGGGGCACGACGCCCCAGCGGCTCGCGAGGGCGTCGATCAGGAGCAGTCCCCGGCCGGACTCCTCCTCGGACGGGCCGGCCGCCGGATCGAGGTGCGGCTTCCGCTCCGCGCGGGTGTCCGACACCTCCACCGTGACGGTGCCGGGCACGCACGACAGCCGGAGGTGGAAATCCCGGCCGGGGACCCGGCCGTGGGCGACGGCATTCGTGGTCAGCTCCGCCGTGATGAGGGTGACGGTCTCGTTCACGGGGGTGCCGTACGGGTGCCCCCACTCGTGGAGCCGGTGTGACACGAGGTGGCGGGCCAGACGGGCGCCGCGCGGGGTGGAGGTGAACTGCATGGCGAACTCTTCGGCACGCGCGGGTACCTGCGTCTCGGCGCGCCGAGTGGGCGCGGCGGGGTGGATGTCCATGGGCCCACGGTCCCGCCCGCCGCGCGCCGGTGAACAGGTACGACGCGCCTACGGTGGGGAGCCGTATGCGACGGGGCGGCCGGTGTGGGCGGCGAGCGGCAGCCTCAGACTCACCGCGAGGCCGTCCATCAGGTGGGCCCAGCCGACCGACTCACCGGAACACGCGTACTCGACCTCGCCGGAGCTCCGCGGCCTGGTGAGGGCCGCCGCGAACGGGGCACGGTTACGCAGGGCTTTGATGAACATCCGGAGGAGTTGAGCCCGGTGAGCAGGGTGAACGGAGCCAGCGGGATCTCCTGGCGGGCGAACGCCTTGAAGTTGGTGAGGGTCAGTAACTCAAGCATGCAGTACCTCGCGGAACAGGTCCTTCATGGACTGGAAGCGGTAGTTGACCTTGTCGGCGTCACCGGTGCCGGAGGAGATCGCGTCGTAGAAGGCCGGGTCGTCCATCAGTTCCTTGAATCTCGACTCCAGCAGCGGCGCCCGGTCGCGCAGGACGTCGAGTTCCGCGGCACGGCACCCCGCCACGGCCACCGCCTGCACCTCGAAGAGCGCTTTGTCGATGGGGTACCGGCGGGTGACCCCGCGGAACTGCTTCCGGAAGGCGTGCTCTCCGAACAGGTCCTTGCAGCCGTCCATCGCGAGCCGGAAGCGCAGTTCCAGCTTGTCCAGCTCCACGGGCCGCAGGGCGTTGACGGTGTGCATCGTGTCGCGCAGGAAACCGTCGAAGTCCTGTGTGACGTACCGCTCGGGCGGCGTCATCCACGGCCTCCTGGCCGAGTGGCGTCGTCCGGCTGTTCGGCGCCGGTCACGTTGCCAGTGGGGTCCGTTACCTTCGGGCCATGTCGATCACCGCACAACTGCGCGACTCGGTGAGGCTGCCGGGTGGAGGCGCGCTGGTCCACGGCTTCGCGCTGGAGAGCCGTGGGGACGGTTCGCGCCGCGCCCTCCTCCGGAACGGGCACGAGCTGGAGGTCCACGACCTCCACGAGGCGTTCGCGGGGGAATGCGCGCCTATGGCCGTCTTCCCCCGCAGAGGGGACGGCATCGTATGAGCGTCCGCCGGCGGATCGTCGTGGGGTGGGCCGTGCTGTGCCTGGCCGGCCTCGCCGCCACCTCCGCCCTCGACGCCGAGCCGTACACGGACAAGCCGGAATCTCCCACCGAGGAGCCGGTACCGACGGGCACGTACGTCGTCGACTGCAAGGCGACCGCCGACGACCTCGAACAAGCCCGCGCCGAGGCGGAGCGGCAGCGGCAGGAAGCGCTCAACCCTTCCGCGACCCCCACCTACCGGGGCGGAGTCACCGCCAAGGATGTCTGGGTATCGGAGGAGTGCGTGGACGAACTCGAAGACCGTGGCCTGAAGACACGCTGAGGAGGGAACTTCCCACGACCGTGCGTCCTGGCGCCCCCTGCGCAAGCCGGACGCAGCACCGACCAGATCACAGACCTGGCCAAAGCCGTCCTCACGCTGCACCTCGCCAGGTTCAGCGTGAGGTGGGAAAAGGCTCACTCGAGGAAAACGAGGCACTGAGCCTTTCCCGACCTCGGTTCGAGCAGGTCATGTGACGGGACGGCCGACCGGAGAGTGCGACGCCGCCTCGCTGAGCTCTGCTGTCGGTGGCGAGTGGTTGACTCACGGGCATGGACGACGAACAGCTTCTGACCGCCGTGGCCGAGATCCTGTGGCCGGATCTCCGTGACCTGGCCTGCCGCGAGCACGGGCATGCGTCAGACCATGTCTGCCTTCCCGTCTCCGCTCGTGCGGACCTGGGCAACCTCGTCGAGACGCTTTCCAGTCGGTACGGCGAGCCATGTGCCGGCGCCGACCGACTGCCGCCACTGCCCCTGTCGGGGCAGGTCGACTGGAGGTATGCCTGGCCGTTCAGTAACCGGTGGGTCGCCTTCGGCCGGACCGGCCAAGGCGAGGATGCCGGCCCCGTCCTGATGATCGCCCTGCGCGGCACGCCGGTCGCGGAGCAGTTGCCCGCGGAGGCCTCCTGGCTGGAACGGCTCGTCGCCGTGACCGGCTGGGTGCCGAGGGCTGCGGGCCAGGTCGACTGGGCGGCGGTCGAGTCCCGCCTGGGAACGCCCCTGCCGAGCGACTACAAGGCGCTCGTCGAGACGTTCGGCGATGGCATGTTCGACGGTTTCCACTGCGTGTTCATGCCGGACGGGCTGATCAAGACCACCGAGTTGATGGCGAGGCTGGGCCAAGCATCTTGGGAGCCGCATCCGCCGTTCCCGGCCTCGGGCGGGCTGGTGCCCTGGATGGGCAACGAGCACGAGCAGTCGTTCTGCTGGATCACCGAGGGCCCCGACCCCGACCGGTGGCCCGTCTACGTCACCGAAGCCGAACCGGAGGCAGGGGATCGGTTCGACTGCACGGCCACGGAGTACCTGTTCCGCCACCTCACCGACCCGCAGCACCCGATCCCGATGCCGGTGGACTTCCGCGCGCACTGGTTCATGGACTGCTCCGGGAGCGTGGAGTCGGACGCGGCGACGGAACAGCGCACGCAGCACCGTGAGGGTGTTCGTGAGCCCAGCAGAACCAGACCCGCCTGAGCCACGCCACGACACCACGGGTTCGAGGTCAGCAACCCTGGATCTTCTCCAACTTCCAGTTGAGGTAGCGGGGTGGGCCTTCGTCCAGTCGAGGCACGAGCGAGTACTGGCGCGAGTACGGCATGGGGGATCCGGACTCCAGGGACTCGGCCATCAGCCTGATCATCTCCCCCAGGCTCTTCCAGCGGACCGCGGTGACCTCGTTGTCCTCGTAGTCGACCTCGATGACGTTGCCGTAGGTGTCGCCGGGCCGGTGGTCGATGAGGAGACTCTCCCCCGTGTTCGTACCGGCGACGGGGAGCCACAGCGGGTCCGCCCACGGATCCAGGATCCAGTGCTCGGGATCCTCATCACGCTGCTCGTGGAACTCTTCGAGCATGTCCTCCATGTGCTCCGGCCCGCCCTTGAGCCCTTCGACGTCGTACGGGACGTAGCCACCCGGCCAGACGGGAGCGTCGTACATGGGGGCGCCGCCGTGGATTCCGAGCCACTGCACGAGATGCGGATGGAGCGGGTACGGGATGGCGTCCCGGAGGGACCGGACGGCCTCTTCGGAGGCAGGCGGGTGCAGCGCGGAGAGAGCACTGGTGCACTGGTGCTCCCGAAGCCAGGTCTCGATACGCCCCCAGGCACGGATGAGGCTGCTCATGACCGTATGCTGCCACGCAGCAGCCGGTGTGCCCATGGGGGAACGGGGTGTGAGTGGTTCACCGACACCTGGTGCGCGACGTTCGTGCGGCGCTTCCCGAGCAAGAGCGGGGCCGGTGCGACAGCACCTCCCACGCCGCGAGGAAGCTCGATCCGGCATGCCGGAGACCGGTGTCGGCCCGGTGAGAGAGGAACCCTGATGATCGCGCGTACCACGATGCCTTCCGGCACCGTGATCACCCGCGTCGGCCTCGCCGCCGGAACGGCCGTCTCGTGAGTGCCCGTCGGCGGATCGTCGTGGGGTGGGCCGTGCTGTGCCTGGCCGGCCTCGCCGCCACCTCTGTTCTCGCCGCCGATTCGTCCAGGGACACGCGGAAGTCCCCCGCCGGGGAGCCGATGTCGACCGGCACGGACGTCGTCGACTGCCAGGAGGTCGCCGACGACATCGCGCAGGCCCGCGCCGAGGCCGAGCGTGAGCGGCGGGAGGTGCTCGACCCGTCCACGACCCCTGCGAACCCGAAGATGGTCATCACGTACCGAGCGGTGCCGGAGGAGTGCGTGGACACACCCAAGGCCCTTGACCTGAAGGATCGTTGAGGGTGATTCCGGTTCCCTGTGGCTGCGCTCGCCCCGGTACCGGCCTCCAGGTCCTTCAGTACTCGTTCTGGTGAACCGTGATCGTTCACCGGTTCCCTCGCGTTCCGCGTTCTACGTTGGCGCTGGGTGAGGCCGACCGGGGGCGTTGTAGGCGTTCCGGTGGCGTTTGTAGGCGGGGTGGGCCGTATCCCTCGGTGGGGCGGGGGAGTTGGGCGGGTCGGCGGTAGGCGGCGGAGGTGAACGGCGATGAGTGGACTGGTGCGGGAGCCTGGAGAGACGACGGCCGAGCAGGGAGAGCCGGGGGCGGCTTCCCCGGAGCCGGGGACGGGCATCCTGCGGGTGTTCGGGCGGCAGATGAAGCTGTGCCGGGTGCGGGCAGGGCTGGAGCGGCCGGAGGTCGGTGCGCGGACGGGATACTCGCCGTCCACCATCGCGGCCTACGAGCAGGGGCGGCGGATTCCTCCGCCGAGGTTCATTGACGCGGTGGATGAACTGCTCGATGCGGGCGGGCTGTTGAAGGAGATGAAGGAGGAGGTCGCTCGGGCGCAGTATCCAGCGTTCTTCCGGGATGCGGCTCGGTTGGAGGCGGAGGCGGTTGAGCTGTGGGTCTACGGAACCCATGCGGTGCCTGGACTGTTGCAGACCGAGGAGTACATGCGGGCTGTGTTCGAGATGTGGCGTCCTTTGCTGGATGAGGAGAGCGTCCAGCAGCGCGTTGCCGCACGGCTGGCCCGGCAGGAAGTCTTCGCCCGCAAGCCTGCACCACTCGTGAGCTTTGTCATCGATGAGTCGGTCCTACGGCGGCCGTTGGGCGGTTGTGCCGTCATGCGTGGACAGATGGAACAACTGCTGCTCGTCGGTGCGTACCGCAACGTAGAGATCCAGGTCATGCCGTTGGACCGAGAGGACAACGCCGGAGTGGACGGACCGTTCACCGTGCTGCACAGAGACGGTGATGATCAGGTGGCTTATCTGGAGGCGCAGGGACGGAGCACAATCGTGTCGGAGCGAACAGAGGTCCGTGGCATCGTGTCGCGTTATGGGATCATCCGAGCGCAAGCTCTCACTCCGCGTGAGTCCTTGGCCTACATCGAGAAGTCGCTGGAGGAACTATGAGCGTCGAAGAGACCGTCCAGCTCGACTGGTTCAAGAGCAGTCACAGCGGCGGAGCTGGTGGTGAGTGCGTGGAGGTGGCCACCTGCCCGCACACCGTGCACGTGCGGGACTCGAAGGACACGAACCGTCCGAGTGTGGCGGTCGGTTCGGAGGCGTGGGCCGCGTTCGTCGGGTTCGCCGCCGACCGGATCGGCTGAGTCGCTGCCTTACCGCTGTGCCCTGTGACTCCGAGGGGAGTCACAGGGCACAGGCATGTCCGGGCGGTCAGGCGTCCAGTCGCGCCTGGAAGTGCGCGTGTGCGGCGCGCATCTCGACCTCCCGGTCCACCTTCCAGAAGAACTTCGTCGGCGAGTCCGGTTACGGTCGGCAGGTCTGTACCGACCCGGCCGGGCATCCGTTCTGCCCGTGCCGCAACCCTCTCCGGCCCTGACCGCACACGACGAGAAACCGCTCGGCTCCGAACGGAGCCGGGTGTCGAGCAGCAGGTTCGGCGACCCCGCACCCGGGTCGGTGCCCAGTGCAGCACCGCGAGACCTGCGACGTGAGGGGAAACCATCGAGGTGCCGGACGCGGTCGCTCCACCGCTGCCGTAGGCGTTGAGCCCGTCGGTCAGGTGCTCAGGGCGGCGGCGAGGAAGATCGGGTAGAGCACGCTCAGCGATCCGGTGGCGAGGCCGAGGGCGCACTGGCCCCGGTTGAGCCCGCGGCCCAGGCCGAGGAGCGCGAAGGTGACGGCGAGGCTGCCGAACAGGAGCGGGATCGCGATACCGATGAAGCCGGCGAACACCGCGGCGAGCAGGGCAGCGCTGCCGAAGATGACTGAGACGGGTCCGTAGAGCGTCGCGGGACTGTCCGCGGATCCGGTGGACATGTCGGGCTCCTCGCCATGGTGTGTCGGCCTGCTCGGCCCACAGGTGTGCGATCCCTGGATCCCCATCTTGGCGCTCCCGGGCCCGCACCTCATGGAGGGGCGTCTCCGTGAGAGCAAGCTCACGCGCAGGCGGGATGCGGCCGAGGTGCGGGCCGCGTCCGTCGGCTCGGGAGGTGGCCGGTGGTCTGCGGCGATCTCACCTGCCCGTATGTCGTTTCCGCCGTAACCGGAGGCGGTGCTCCGAGGCCCGTCGGTGCGTTTCCTGCCAACTTCCTTTCAGGAAAGCGGACTTGACGGTTCCAGGTTCCCCGCTATGGTCTAGACCTACGAACGCCGGTCTGGGCCTGTTCGGGGTCGTGATCTCGGTTCCGATGCCCGCATCCGGCGAGGGCGGCCGAGCTGGTAGAACACCCTT
>NZ_JAESIF010000257.1:0-914 GCF_016757295.1 Streptomyces sp. M2CJ-2
GTAGGAACACGGGCGGAAATCCGCCTCGAAAATCGGCTCCAACACCAGCTTCAAAGACGCCTGAGCCACCCGGTCGCGGACAGTCGCGATCCCCAGATAGCGGACCTTGCCGCCAGCCTTGGGAATCGCGCGCCGCCGCGCCGGGAGGGGTCGGAAGGCGCGAGACTTGAGATCCTCCCGCAGTTCCGCAAGGAACCCTTCCAGCCCGCGCACGGACTCGATGTAGTAGGCAGTCTCGCCGTCCACTCCTGCCGTGCGCGCGCCCTTGTTGTTCCGCACCCGATCCCAGGCGACCAGCAGGAAACCCGGATCGGTGACGAGGTTGTACAGATCATCGAACCTGCGATGAGGATCATCACTGGCCCAACGGTGCAGCTTGGTCTGGATCTCCAGTACCCGGCGTTCCGCCTTGAGTAAGACGTATTCCAGCTCGTCGGTATTCACCCACGACCTCCCGGCATTCCAGCATCCGTACTGCTGACTTGCTGTCCCCCTTCGCCATGCGCAAGCCTTTCGCCCGCTCGGACTACTACGGGGCCTCCGCCCCATCCCGCACCTTCGACGGACGACGCATCTATCCCACAGGCTCGGATGGATTCCGGGCAGTGGGAGTAGTGCGGGATGGTTCCCGTGTTCACGGTGAATCGATCGATCAGTCCGGCATCCAGCTTTGCCCCGGCAGCATCGCCACGGTTACGCCGCAGGCTTTCACCGTGACCTCCCCACCGACACGCCAAGTCGGCTACGGAGTCAGCCCGCCAAATCGGCAGTCTGTGCACTGCAACCCGGCCCATATCCACCAGATTTGAGCCGGTGCCACGCTTACGGAGCTTTACCACTGGTTCCTCTCGTATACCCTCTGATCTCGCTCGCCGGACCCGACCCGTCTGGCAGTTCCAGGCCGTCCCGGCTTT
>NZ_JAESIF010000258.1:0-913 GCF_016757295.1 Streptomyces sp. M2CJ-2
CGACACGAGCGACTCCCTCCCCGGCACGATCATCTCCAAGATCATCCCAGGCCGGTCAGCCAACGTGACAACGCCGTGCGCGGTGGTCGAGCTGGACGGGATGGCGCCGGCCTCGCGGGGCGCGGTGTTCGCGGACGGCTGGGATGAGGGCGTGACGGCCGTGAGCGAGGCTCTGGCCCGTATCGCGGACCGGGACGGGTCGTGGCGCGGCGGCCGGGGCCGCTGAACTGGCCGTACATCTCGCGGACGTGAGGCAGCGTGAGCGGGCGGACCGGGTGCGCCTGGAGGCGTACATCCGGGAGACGGTCCTGCCGCGCACCCATCCGCACACCACGGAGCGGCAACGGGTGCTGGAGGCGCTGGGCGAGGCGGGCGGTCTGTGCACGGCACGGACGGTCGAGCTGGGCACCGGCGACGTCATCCTCTGCACCCGCGAGGCCAGGCACTACGACCCGGCCGACAAGCCGTCATGGAAGGACGGAAGGCCCGGCGGCCGGGCCTCACCAACGCGTCGGTCGGAGACGAATCCGCCGTGTACTCGCACCCGCACGTAGCCGTCTGAATAACCGCCGGAGTAAGGCATCAGGGGAGGCATGGAAATGTCTGTGATCCAGCTCAGGGAACATCAGGTCGACCAGAAGGCGGCTTTCCGTAGGTGGGTGGAATTCCCTGCAAGATCATCTGTGCCCCCGGAGGGGCGATCTGCCACCTTCGTGACAGTGCCGCGACCAGGTCATCTACCACACCCTGACAGCCAAACATCCAGGCTTACCACCTCATGACAGTGCCCCACCCATGCTCAACACCCCTACCAGCGAAAAGACCCTGACCTGACACACTGTCAAGCCCCGGGTTTGGTGGACGGTGGGTTAGCTGGTTTTCAGGGTGAGTTCTGGTGCGGGTGATGCAGTGT
>NZ_JAESIF010000259.1:0-902 GCF_016757295.1 Streptomyces sp. M2CJ-2
GCGTGGCGTGGTCGTCCAGCCAGCGCATCGCGCCGCTGACGACCGTGCCGGTGGAGCCGCCGAAGAGGAAGCCGCGTCTGGCCAGGCGATGGCACGCACGGATGGTGTCCGTCTCCTCGACGCGTATCACCTCGTCCACGTAGGACTCGTCGAGCAGCGGCGGGGGCACGCTCATGCCGAGCCCGGGAATCATGCGGCGGCCCGGCGCGCCCCCGAAGGTCACCGAACCGACGCTGTCCACCGCGACGATCCGTACCGGCCGGTGCCACCGACGGAAGTAGCGGGCGCAGCCCATCAGGGTTCCGGTGGTGCCGGCGCCGACGAACAGCACGTCCAGCTGCGGGAAGTGCTGGGCGATCTCCGGCGCCGTCTTGCGGTAGTGCGCCTTCCAGTTGCCCGGGTTGGTGTACTGGCTGAGCCACACGTACCGGTCATCGGAGTCGCACAGCGCACGGACGTAGTCGAGCCGCGCGCTCAGGAAGCCGCCCTCGGCGTCCGCGCCGGCGATGGTGTGCACCCGGCTGCCCAGTGCCTCCATCAGGAGTCTGGTCGACAGGTTGCAGCGGGAGTCCGTCACGCACAGGAACCGGTAGCCCTTGCTCGCCGCGATCATGCTCAGCGCCACGCCGAGGTTGCCGGACGAGGACTCGACCAGGATCGACTCCGGGGTGAGTTCTCCGTTTCGCTCGGCGGCCTCCACCATCTCGGTCGCGGCCTTCAGCTTGATCGAGCCGGCGAAGTTGAAGCCCTCGCACTTCAGGAGCAGGGGGCGCCCGAAGAGGGGCTCGAGGTCCACATAGAGCTGGGACTCGTTGAAGGCGTGGGGAGCGGATATGACGGGCACGGCGGCCTCCTCCTCATCTGCGGCGGGGTGCTCCCGGACGGTCATCCGTAACGGCGCA
>NZ_JAESIF010000260.1:0-883 GCF_016757295.1 Streptomyces sp. M2CJ-2
CCGCATGGCTCGACGCCCGCCGACGCCTGTCCATGACCGGCGACGGGATCCCGCCCCCCGGTCCCGAGAACGACGCGCAGCCCCCTCCCGCCCGGGCAGAGAACGACACCCCGCGGGGCGACACGGAAGCCGCCGGCGCAGAGCACGCCCCGGACACCGAACCGGCCGACGAACCGGAGTCCGGCCCGGCCGACGAACCGGAGTCCGGCCCGGCCGACGAACCGGACGCTGCCCCAGAGACCGAACCGGCCGGCGAACCGGCCCCCGGCCCGGCCGGCGAGAGCACCCCTCCTGCGAGCGCCCCGTCGCACTGGCGACGGCAGGGACCGCTGGTCGCGATCGCCGCCTGCACCGTCGCCGGCATCCTGACCCTGGCCCTCTGGCCCCACGCCAGCCCCTCCGAGGACGACCGCGCGGACAGCGCGCCCTCGAGCGCCCCGCCCTCCAGCACCGCGCCCCGCGCGGACGCCAAGTCACCGCGGCCCGGCGCCTCGCCCACCGCAAGCCGTTCGGCCACCGCCGAACCCGCCGCCTCCCCCGCCGATGCCGCTGCTTCCCCCGTCGCCTCGCCGATCGACCACGACGAGACGATCCCTACTCCCGCCCCCACCCCCAGGCCCACTCCCGAACGGACGGTTGTCTCCGCCCGGCTGCCGGCTGCCGGATGGACCAGCATCCACCCCGCCTCCGCCCCCTCCCGGTGCCTGACCGAGGGCCGCGAACGCAACGGGCGCACCGACCGCGAGCTCGCCGTCCAGCACTCCTGCGCCGACTCCCCCCTGCCCCGCGTCAAACTCGAAAAGCTGGGCGGGCAGACCTACCGCATCCAGTGGGACCACCCCGACCACGGCATCGGCTGCCTGGCCGTCGACGACGCCCTCAC
>NZ_JAESIF010000261.1:0-878 GCF_016757295.1 Streptomyces sp. M2CJ-2
CCGTGGACAGCGGCCCCCGACGGGGCGCGATCGGCTGTTTCCCCGGTGCGCCGCCCGTGTGGGCGCACTGGTCATACCGGCACAGGCGCGGCGCCCTTCTCCTGCACGCGTCGCGGTCGCGCACCGGGGCTCTTCGGCCGAATGGCGGGCGGGATCACCTCTCATCCGGCCACACCCTCAGCACCGCTCCGGCCTCCGCATCGACCAGGATGACCTGGACGTCCGGCAGCGCACCGTACACGCCGACCCAGACGACGAACTTGTCGCGGGCTGTGGCCTCGCTGCCCCACCAGCCGTGCATCGCCGGGCGGCCTGCCGCGGTCAGGGTCAGGTGATAGCGCCGGTCAGGGCCGGGGCTCATCCCACCAGCCTCCGTCCGGCGTGTTGCCGCGCAGCGGCCGGCCCACCGTGACAGCACTCGCCCACAGGCCCGCGATGAGGTCCTCCACGGCCAGGCCGTGGCGGCACAGGTCGCCCCGGCCGGGGCCGGCGCCCGGACCGTCGACGGCCCCTTTCCGGACGGCAGCCGCGAAGCTCCTGGGGGTTGCAGATCTCCGCCGTTTCAGGCCGCGGTCGTCGGGTTCGCCGATTCGGCGGCGCGGCGGTATTCGGCGTTGAGGCGCTGGGCTTCCTCGAGCTGGTCTTCGAGGATGACGATGCGGCAGGCGGCCTCGATGGCGGTGCCCTGGTCGACGAGTTCCCGGGCGCGGGCGGCGATGCGCAGCTGGTAGCGGGAGTAGCGGCGGTGGCCGCCCTCGGAGCGCAGCGGGGTGATCAGGCGGGCTTCGCCGAGGGCGCGCAGGAAGCCCGGGGTGGTGCCGAGCATCGCGGCGGCCCGGCCCATGGTGTAGGCGGGGTAGTCGTCGTCATCGAGACGG
>NZ_JAESIF010000262.1:0-872 GCF_016757295.1 Streptomyces sp. M2CJ-2
GGCGCTGTCACGTTGTTGAGGGTGTGAGTGCCTGACGGGGTGTCGGGTGTGGTGGGGCCGGGTTCCGGCTCCGTGCTCAGGCCGCGGTGGGCAGGGCGGTGGCGCCGGTGATCTGGTCCCAGAGGGCGAAGCGGTGGCGCATTTCGGTGCGGTATTCGGGGGCGGTCATCAGGTGGCGGCGGGGTCGAAAGTGGGGTGAGATGCCGCTGAACGCGGCCAGGAACTGCTGAGCTCCGCCGACGGAGCGGAAGCCTTTCATGGCGCGTTCGCGTTGCCGGGTGGGCTGATGGCTTTTCTCGGCGCGGTTGTTGAGTCCCTTGTGCGAGCGGTGCTCGACGGAGGGCATGACCTCGCGGTGGGCCGCGCCGTAGGAGCGGAGCTTGTCGGTGACGATCACCCGCGGCACCGAGCAGGTTCTCTTGAGCAGTGTGCGGAAGAACCGCCGGGCCGCAGCGGTGTCCCGCCGGTTCTGGACCAGGATGTCCAGGACGGTGCCGTCCTGGTCGACGGCCCGCCACAGGTACTTCTGCTCGCCGTTGATCTTGATGAAGACCTCGTCCAGGTGCCACTTGTCGCCTGGCCGCGGCCGCCGGCGGCGCAGGCCGTCGGCATAGGCCTGCCCGAACTTCAGACACCAGCGGCGCACCGTCTCGTAGGAGACGATCACGCCACGCCCGGGCATCAGCTCCCCGGCCTCACGGAACGACAACGGGAAGCGGAAGTACAGCCACACGCAGTGGGAGATCACCTCGGCCGGGTACCGATGCCCCTGGTACGACGGCGGCGCGGACGACACGAGCGAACCCCTCCCCGGCACGATCAACTCCAAGATCATCCCAGGCCGGTCAGCTAACGTGACAACGCCTGCGGGG
>NZ_JAESIF010000263.1:0-855 GCF_016757295.1 Streptomyces sp. M2CJ-2
AGAAGTCATCTCATTTGGCGAGTCTGCGGTAGCAGATGAGGGTGCAGGCGATGCTGGTGAAGGCCAGGAAGTGCTCGGCCTTGCGCTCGTAGCGGCGGTGGAGCCGGCGGCAGCCGGCCAGCCAGGACATGGTGCGTTCGATCGTCCACCGGTGCCGTCCCAGCCGCTGGGAGGTCTCGATGCCCTTGCGGGCGATGCGGTGCCGGATGCCCCGCCGGGCCAGCCATTGCCGCAGGTGGCGATAGTCGTAGCCCTTGTCGGCGTGCAGCTTGCCGGGCCTGCGCCGACGCGGGCCCCGGCGGGACCGGATGGGCGGTATGCCCTTCACCAGCGGGACCAGGGCCTGGCTGTCATGGACGTTGGCGCCGGAGATGCCGACGGACAGGGGCAGACCCGTCCGCTCCGTGAGCAAATGGATCTTCGACCCGTACTTGCCCCGGTCCACAGGATTCGGACCCGTCAGATCCCCCTTTTCAGGGCCCGCATGTTCACCGAGTCGATCGCGCACCGCGACCAGTCCAGCTCGCCGCGGGAGCCGAGTTCGTCCAGGACCAGCCGGTGCAGTTTGGCCCACACCCGGGCCTTGGTCCACTCGGTGAACCGGCGGTGGGCCGTCGCGCCGGACGGCCCGAACGACGCGGCGGGAAGCTGCTGCCACGTACAGCCCGACGTCGCCACGAACACGATCGCCGCCAGCACCTCCCGGTCGCCGTGCCGGCGCCGGCCGCCGCCCTGAGGCCGCGTCGGCGCCTCCGGCACCACCCGCTGGAACAGCTCCCACAACTCGTCCGGCACCAGCCGCTCAACGATCCCTGCCATGCCCAAGAGCCTATCGAGCCAAATGAGATGACTTCT
>NZ_JAESIF010000264.1:0-816 GCF_016757295.1 Streptomyces sp. M2CJ-2
TTCAGCTGCGCGGCGCCATCATCTGGCTGCGCAGCCTTGCCCCCGCCACATGATCACGATCCCGAACAGGCCCTAAACGGGTTGCCCATAGGCGTAGCACACGCCCTGATGGGGGCCACGCCGCCAGCCGGCTTCGCGATCCAGAACACGGTCACGCATTACGACCACGCGTCGGCGCCCTGTCTCCCCGACGACGGCTGCTGTCCGCAGGGGCCGTGGCCGGGCTTCGCGGCGCTGTGCGCGTACGTGGCGGTGACGCTGGGGCCGGCGATCTCACGGCTGCGCCGGCGGGACGTCTGATCCTCAGGCGCTCCATGCGGACCAGTGGACGAAACTTACCCACCCTGCAGGCCCCTCCGGCACATCGGACCCGCAATGACCGGCTCGCCGATCGGCACAACAGCCAGTCGTACCGCGCCGCCCCACCCCTGGTGGCCGCACTCCCCAGCATCCGCTACCGACGACGGCCCCCAGCCCCTGAATGAGGACTTCCCCGCCCTGGAACCCACTCACGACGCATCGCCGCCCTCTTGGCCCCTGTCTGGCCCCTCGATCTTGAATTCGAGCCCCAGGGCAGCTGTCCCAGAGACCCGGCAACAATCGTCATCGTCTGCTCCGCCGCAAGTCAGCGGCGTCAACGAACACCCGAACGCGCGAGGCCCACGAGAAAACCGAACTCGCGAGCAGCGGATTTCGGTCCGCAGGACCGGAGTTGACGCCCAACACCTCGCGAGGAACGTTTCCGCACCCATGAGGGCCGGGCCTGTCAAGGGGCGTAGACGGTCCCCGCCTGCGGCTTTCGGTGGGATGCCGGGA
>NZ_JAESIF010000265.1:0-815 GCF_016757295.1 Streptomyces sp. M2CJ-2
CTGTCCGGCGAATGCCCAGGTGAGTGACGGTGTCCTACCCGGTGTTCGAGCCCGGACCATAAAGAACAAGCTGAGGGAGGGACTATGAGCCACCAGAGCCACCCGCACACACCGCAGGCGGACTTGGCATCCCTCAAGGAGCACCTGTCCGTCGTGGCCAGCTACGCCGCCGAGGTGTCCGAGGGACTGGAGGCCCGCCCCCCGCTAGGGGATGCAGGACGCACTCGCCCGCCGGAATGGCCCGACGAGCCGATCGGACTGGACGGGGCCTTGCGATTGTTCGCCGAGGCCATTGACCCCGGTCTGCATGCCAGCGCCGGGCCCCGCTATCTGGGATTCGTGACGGGCGGAACCAATCCAGCGGCCCTGGCCGGCGACTGGCTCACCTCCGCCTTCGATAACAACGCGACCTCCGGAACGGGTCTGCTCGCCGAGCTCGAACGTCAGGTCCTCACCTGGCTCCAACGGCATCTGCGCCTGGGCGACGGCTTCCACGGAGCCTTCGTCACCGGCGCGACGACCTCCAACTATGTCAACCTGGCCACGGCCCGGGAATGGGCGGGTGAACGCGTAGGCGTATCCGTCTCCGACGCGGGGGTCGGCGCCCTCACGGACAGAATCCGCATCCTCTCCGCGAGCCCCCACTCAAGTGTGCTGAAGTCCCTGTCACAACTGGGACTCGGGCGAGAGCGGATGGAGCTCGTCCCGCCCCTTCCCGGCCGGGAAGCCATCGACCCTGACGCTCTCCGGACGTCAATGGCCTCAGCACCGGATCGCCCGACCGTCATCGTCGCCAACGCCGGCACCGTGAACAC
>NZ_JAESIF010000027.1:0-93317 GCF_016757295.1 Streptomyces sp. M2CJ-2
AGCCGTATGACGGGAGACTGTCACGTACGGTTCCGTGGGAGCCCGGGGGTGAGATTCCCCCGGGCGACCCGACTACTAAGCGTTGTCCCGCAAACCCTGGCGGGGTCGCGTCCAAGTAGGAGCAGGGATGCTCGCGAGACTCCGACACGGCGGCTGTGGCAGCCTGCTGACATGCCATGGGAGCTGCAAGAACATGCAGGTCGTCACTACGCCGTCCTGTTTCACTACGCCCTGCCCGACGATGCCTGGGCCGTGGAGCTGAGCGAGGCCGTGCCTGCGTCGGCCAAGGAGGTCGAGAACCCCGACGCCACGGTGACGTACCTGCCCGGCGCTGCCTTCCTGGTAGCGCTTGTCCCAGACGAGGACCCAAACCTGCAAACAACCGTCCGCGTCTACAGCCCCGATGAGCGCGTTGTCCCCTACGAAATCATGCGTTGGTTCATGGAGCAGGTGGCCGACCAGGTAGAACGCTGCCGCATCGGGTTCGAGCAGGAAGAACCTGAAGCAGTGGAATGATCATGCAGTGACTGGTGTGATCACGGCATCGGAGCCTTCCTGGATAGTCCCGTTCACCGGGCTGAGCCCACGGCAGTTCGGCAAGCTGATCACCGCGCTGCGGCGCGAGGGCGCCGATCCGGTGCGCAGGGGCCGGCCGTGGAGCCTGCCGCTGGAGGACCGGGTGCTGCTGGTCGCCGCGTACTGGCGCACCAACCTCACCCTGCGCCAACTCGCCCCGCTGTTCGGGGTGTCCAAGTCCGCGGCCGGCCGCATCATCGACCACCGCGCACCCGCGCTCGCGCTCCAGCAGCGCAAGCGGTTCCGCAGGGACACCGTGCTGATCGTGGACGGCACGCTGGTGCCCACCCGCGACCACACGGTGGCCGAGCAGTCCAAGAACTACCGGTACTCCACCAACCACCAGGTCGTCATCGACGCCGACACCCGGCTCGTCGTCGCGGTCGGCCGGCCACTGCCCGGCAACCGCAACGACTGCACGGCGTGGGAGCTGTCCGGGGCGAAGGACGCCGTCGGCAGGACCACGGTGATCGCCGACGGCGGCTACCGCGGCACCGGCCTGGTCATCCCACACCGCCGCGCACCCGGTCAGACCGGACTCCCGGCCTGGAAAGAAGACCAAAACCGCTCGCACCGCAAGGTCCGCGCCCGTGTCGAGCACGCCTTCGCCCGGATGAAGACCTGGAAAATCCTCCGCGACTGCCGCCTCAAGGGCGACGGTGTCCACCACGCCATGCTCGGCATCGCCCGCCTGCACAACCTCGCCCTCGCCGGGTGACCGGGAAACGACGCTGGTCATCCAGCATGCCGTAGATCATTTACGAGACAACGCTTAGCTGGCCAGTGCGGCAGCCGTTGTCCTGGAAGTACACCTCTTTGAGCGTCTCAGCAGCGGTGCCGGTCGGCGGCGCCCTATCCCTGAGTCTCGGAGAGGCAAGCAGCGCGCTGCGGCCCAGATGCCGGGGTAACCCGGCTCGTGCGGCCGTCGTCGGCTGGTTCTCGCCGTGTGCCCAGCACCATAAAGGGCGTCAGCGCGACTGATTTTCGGGGTTATTGACTGTCACGAGCAAACCTGTCTCTCCGTCAGGGACGCTAGACCATGGCTGACAGCCCTTCAATTCTCCCCGGCCTGTGACTATCAGGAACGAGAAATTCTCCCCTAGTACGCTGAGAAGTGGACATGCCCGGCCCAAGCTGCGGGATTAGGACTGCAGCATGAAGATGGTGTAAGGAAGGTTGTGTGAGTCCTTCCCGGTAAGCGCCCGCTCACCAAAGCGGGGCTGGAGGCCGGCCGATTCGATCTCCATCAAGTTGATACACGGGAAGCATCGTCGACATAACGGGGAGGAGGTTAAAGTGCCACCTCCGAGGCATCAGCAGCGCATGCAGCCGCGCGAGGCGAAGCAGGTCCGGAGCCAGGCCAGGGCTCGGGTCGCCCATGCCGCGTCCGACGTCGTGCATGCTGTGACCGACGTAGCTAACGCCACCACCGAGGTCACACAGGCCACGGTCCAGATGTTGAAGAAAGGCAGCCCACAAGTGACGACAGCTCCTTCGCAGGACTTTCCTGCCGTCCCAGCCATTTCGGATGAAGCAGCAGAGCGGTATGAAAATGCTGTGTCGCTGCTTGGTACGCTGATCGCAGAGTGCAGTGCACGAGCTGAGCACGCCAGCGACACGGAGAGAGACGATCTTCTCACTCTCCGCAGCGACGCCGTTCGGCGGCGGGAGGAGCTGGATCCCGAGGATCCCGGGTCGCTGACCGAGGCCGTTACCTATGGCAAGCAAGCTCTCGACCAATTGAGGCAATGATGTCTGGCGCGGGTTTTTCAGGGTTGTCACAGGCAGACATCAACACCTTCTTTGGTGATGAAAATACCTCGCATACCATTGCTAGCGACCTCCTGGCACGCCCAAAGAATCCGGAACCACCAATGGTTCTGTTCGTAGCAGGGCAGCCATCCTCGCTTAAGACCACGATTGAAAAGGTCATGGCAAAGCGGCTAGGTCTCCGGAACCCAGCATGGATTGATGCCGACCGATTTAGGGGATACCATCCTAAGTATTTAGAGTGGGCCAGTCAGGACGACCGCACGGCAGCTGCGCGAACCCATGAGGCAGCAGCCAAATGGGTGGACATGGCCATCAGGTTTGTGATCAAGCGCGGTTGTGATGCTGTAGTCAGCGCAACGCTAAAAGACCCGGAAGGCGCCAGAGAAAAGGTCACGCCCTTCCAGCAGGCCAAATATCAAACGTCTGTCGTTTTCACGGCTGTACATCGGGGTAGTAGTCGTCTTGGCGTCATTGATCGCTACCTCAAGGATCACCTCGACGCCTACGCCCTTGGCAGGTATGTCCCGGCTGACGTTCATGACGCCGCTTACACGGGAGTCCTTGAGACTGCAAACGAGCTCGACGCTGGCCAATTCGGAAACTTGAGGCTGGCTATCTATCGCCCTGACGTAGGCCTGCCAATTTATGAGAGAACCACGACAGGTTCAACATTCGGGAACGGGGCTGCTACGGCGATTCAACAGGGGCGTGTGCAGCACTGGAACGCAAACGGGTCTGTCTTTTTCCGCACGACAAGCCAGAGATGGCTGAACTACGGCTCGCTTAATGAAGACCTCCGTCATGAGGTCGCACGCGCCGTCGCTGATATATTCGCCGACGTCACGCCTCACTCCTTGTTCTGTCTGCAAATCCCTGTCGGCCACCCAGATGCGCCTGCATAGGTTGGTGACACGTCTAACTCGCCGAAGCCACTGTCAGTAGCACCGGGACTGGCGAACCCCGGTGGCGCGGGCCTCGCAGGGTGCTCGTGGGCTACAGGTCGAACTCGAGGTGCTCGATGTCCGTGAAGCGGACCTCCTCCAGCTGTCCGGCGCGGCGGCCGCCGTCCTGGAAGTACACCTCTTTGAGCGCTTCGGCAGTGATCTCCTGCAGGCGGGCGTCGCTGGCACCCTGCTCCTGGGCGTCGAAGAGGCGGGCGGCGTACTGCGGGGGCAGGGCGACGGTCAGGTGCCGGATGCGGTCCTGGTCGGTCGATCCGATCGGTGCGGTGTAGCCCATGCGGGCACAGGTGTCGATGACGATGCCGTCGGCGGTTGCCGCCTTCGCCTTGGCCTTGGCCCGGATCTGCGGCTGCCACCGCTTCTTCACCTCGCGCTCCAGACGCGCGGCGAGGTCCGGGCGGGGCTTCTTGATCTGGCCCTTCACGTACCGCTCGACGGTGCGCTGGGAGACCCGCAGCAACTGCGCGACCGCCTTCGTTCCTTTGAGCTGCTTGACCAGGTACCGCATCTGCGCGGGCGCGCTCTTGGGCGCCGGGCGGGTGAACGCCTTGTGCACCGCGGCCTCCAGGCCGTCCCCGAACAGGCTCATCGCCTACTCCTACTCTCCGTTGTCGACATCGGTGACGGTGCCGTCCTTGATGTAGCGGGCGAGGTTGAGTTCCGGCGCGTTGAACCGCTCGCGGACCTCCTCGCCCCACAGCACGCTCTGGGTGCCCTCGTGCTTGACCAGGCCGGGGTTGATGCCGAGCTTGAAGCCGCCGGGCAGCGGCTTGCCCTCCCGGTAGGGCAGGAAGTCCAGCGGCGAGGGCCCATTGGCCGCGTAGACGACGCAGTCGGACAGGATCGCGACCGGGTACTGGCCGGTGAACGCCGCGTGCTTGACGATCTTGCGGTGCAGGTTGATGCGGGTGCGGGAGATGACCGCCGCGCGGATGTCCGGCCGCCACGTCGGGCGGGACAGGGCCCGCCACGGCTCGCCGGGCCGCCAGCCCTCCCCGCGGGGCCGCTCGCGCAGCTTGCCCAGGCCGCCCTTGACCGTCGCCTTGATCGCCGAGACGACGATCGCCAGCTCCGGGTCACGCTCCTTGTAGCCCTCCATCGCGGCGAGGAAGTCGGCCGGCTCCATGTCGGCGTGCACGCCGAGGTCGGCCATCGTGGCGAGGTAGGCGTCACGCAGCCGGTGGTACCAGCCGTCCAGGTATCGGCCGTTCTCGTACCGCACGTACGCCTCGATCGGCCGCACCTCGTAGCCCAGCTCCACCGCGTAGGCGACGGTAGGCGTCGCGTACCAGGCCGGCCCTTCCGGGTGCTCGCCCGTCGGCGTGAACGGGCTGGGCAGCAGACCGGGGTCCAGGTCCGCCCACGTGTCCTTGCCGACCTTCACGCGGGACAGGTCGACGTGGGACAGGTCCACCAGCCAGGAGCCGGGCAGCTTCGGGTCGAACGCCGGCGCCTTGACGTGCGTCGGGGCACCGAGGCCGACGTTCAGGCCGTTGGCGCCGGCGGCGAAGGCCATGTTCACGTCGATGCCGACCAGGTGGCGGCGCGTGCATTCGGCATCGGTCATCGGGCGCGCCCAGTCGTACGCCTCCTCGAACAGCTTCTCCGCCGGGCCGCGCACGTGGAAGCGCGGCAGGTCCGCCAGGAGCGGGTGCCCGTCCGGGGCCTCGCACGGCGCCGGGTCGACCGGGTCCTTGCCCAGGCTGCCGGGGTTGTGCTCGGAGTGCCGCTTGCCGTCGGCGTCCGGCTCGGAGGCGCGGGTCGGCGGGTGCAGCGCGGTCATCAGCTCCAGGCCGGTCACGGCGGTCGAGCCGCGCGGCGTCATCACCCTCGAGGCGTACACGCCCAGCACGCGGGCGAGGTCCGCCGGCGGCCACTGCCCGGCGGTGTCCCAGTGGCGGGAGTCGAGCGCGTGCCAGGACGGGATGCACAGCTGCACGCAGGCCCGCTCGGAACCCTGCGCGGGGCGGTAGATCCGCGCCCACGGGCCGAACCCGCGCTTGGTCAGCTTCCACTCCGCCCGGGTCAGCTGCTTGATGACCTTGTGGCCCTCCGGGATCCGCCCGGCGAGGCGCTCCTCGTCGGTGAGGGCGACGGGGAGGCCGTAGCGCTCCAGGGCGGCCTCGGTGAGCACGAGCAGCGGGTCGGCGTCCTTGCCCGGGCCGGACAGCCTCGGCTGCCCGAGCCTCGCCTCCGTGAGCGTCCAGTCGACCAGGGCCGGGAGGGACTTGGCGGGCACGTCCAGGACCAGGCCGCCGGTGCAGTACGCCAGCACCTGCCCGTCCTCGACGTCGACGACCGCCAGCGGACCGTTCTCGAACCGCGGGTCCGTCTTGCTCGCCGGGGTCGCGGCCGGGGCCGCCTGCTTCGCGCCGGGACGGCGCGACGTCGACGACGGTCTGGTGGTGCGCGCCGGACGCGGCGCGGCCGCCGGAGCAGCGGCAACAGGAGCAGGTGCAGGGGTCTGGGTGTTCTCGGGTGCGGTCATGTCCGCAGCGTCGGGCGCCTGGCCTGTGGGCAGAGTCCGCGCTTCCGCCGGGGCGGGCGCGCCGGTGAACATGGCCGGCACCGCCGGGACGGCCGGCTCCTTCGGCACTGCGGGGGCGGGGTAGAGCTCTGCGAGCTTGTTCAGCAGCCGCGCGTACGCCTCGCGCTCCGGGCCGCGCGGCTCGGTCGGTTTCTTCACCGACTCCCAGCCGGACACCGTGGCCCGGCGCACCTTCAGCGCGGCGGCGACTTCGTCCAGTGTCAGGCCGTGCGCGACCCGCAGCCGCTTGCGCTCCTTTGCCGGCGGCAGCGGAGAGCGGGACGCGACCAGCGCGTCGACCGCCTCGAACAACTCGGACATGGAACACCTCCTGACCGCACCCTACCCCACTAACCGTACAGATCGCGTACTTTTCCCGTGCGGAGTGCGTACAGATAGCGTGCGGTGGCGGTGAGGGCGGTCCTGGCCAGGGAAGGGCTGGAAACCATCGCGTCACGCCAGGCTCTCGTGGGGAGATATGGGCGGTCGCATGCACTGAGTAATCAGGGGGTCACGTGGGGTGGAAAGACGCGTTCGGTGACGCGATGAACGAACTGGAGGAGATACAGAAGAAGCTCGCGCGTCTCGACGATCCGACGGTCGGGCTGACCGCACTGCACGGGGACCTCGCGCAGAGCCGCCTGAAGATCCTGGAACAGGTCCAGGCGGGCGTCACCGGATTGCGCGAGGAGAACCGGGAGGTCCGCCGACGCCAGGACCGGATGATCAGCGACCTGAACGAGACGCGGGGCGAGCTCCGACAGCTCCTGGACCTTGTCGACGTCCTGCGTCCCTTCGCGCCGCCCGAGGGGACAGACGAGAAGCCCGGCGAGGGTACGCAGATGCGCGCCGGGGGGACTGCGCAACCGCCCGAACCCAAGGCGGAGGCCGGCCACGGCTTGAACGACCCTGCCGAAGCTCATCCGCTCGTCCCATCCGACACCGACGCCCAGGGGGGAACCATGGACAACACCGAGCACCAGCCACAGCCGGAGACAGGGAGCGAAGACCAGGACCTCGCACTGAAGAACGCCATCGAGGCCACCTACCAGGGCACCGGCGCCCCCACCGGTCAGCCCTCTGCTGCCACGCCGCAGGCTTCCACCGGCGCGGACGATCCACGCATCGCCCACGGCGTCCTGCTGCTGAAGGCCGCCGGGGTGGCCTCCGCCGAACTGATCACGCACCGGGACACCTGGGAGTGGCTCGCCGCCCTGGCCGTCGACCACAGCCACTTCCGCACCCCGCCCGCTGTCGAGGACATCAAGGAAGGCCGCGTCCAGACCGTCCTGTCCGGACGCTCCCTCATCGCCCTGCTGATCGAGTTGTGGAACACCCGCTCCACCGCCACCCCGTTGGAGGGCGACTGGGCACTGGCCATGACCTCCTACAACCGCATCGCGACCGAACTCACCGACGTCGCCGGACAAGGCGAGACCATCCGCATCGTCCTGGACGACGGCCTCCCCCACGAGACCAGCGACTGACCAGCATCTGGCGGCTCGAACGCTTGGGGGTCACACCACCTGCTGGAGCCAGTAGCTGACCAAGCTGGCGATGGCCAGCCCGGTGCCGTAGGCGAGACCGCGCACGAAGTGCCCCGCGGCAGCGCGGTGCTGAGCCCGGGCCCACGGGCGGCGCCGGGAGGGGGGCCGCTGGTCGTCCGGCGGGGGAGGGGGAGTGGTCACGGGACGCATCCCTTCTGGGGACATAGCTGAAGGGAGCCTCCCGGGTGGGGGTTGGCGCCCGGGGAGGCTCCCTTCAGCGGTGGGTCGGCGGGTCAGTGACTGGTGAGTTCGCGCAGGCGGTCCGCGAGGCGGCGGTCGGGCCGGCCCAGCAGGCCGTCGTCGTACTGGTCGGCCAGGCGGTCGACCTCTTCCAGCAGGCCGCTGATGGGGACTACCCGGTGGGCGCCGGTGCGGGCGCGGTACCCGGCGAAGTTCTCCAGCACCTCGATCAGCTTCGTCCTCTCGCCGACGTTCAGGTCGTCGCCCCCCGCGTCGGCCAGGGCGTCTTCGACCCGCTCCCACCAGAGGTCTGCTTCCCCCAGCTCTCCGTTGGTGAGGTGCTGGAGGTGCAGGCAGTAGGCGGCCGCGCCGTGGCCGGCGCCCGCGGCGAACCCCCACCAGAACAGGGCGCTCTCGGGGTGGTTGGCGAGGTAGAGGGAGCAGGCGAAGACGTGGATCCCGTCGATGTCGAGGTCGTCGGTCCATCCCTCGAAGACGGTGCAGGTGGTGCCGATGATGTCGGCGAGGTACTTCACGTGCGAGGCCGCGCCGGCCTGGGTGACGCTCCAGGAGGTGACGGCCGTCAGCCGGTGCCGGGCCGATGTGCTGTCCGGCCGTTCCGGAGCCGGAGCCGGAGCCGGAGCCGGGGGCGGGAGATACCCGGCGTCCTGGGCCAGGCGGCGCAGGCCGGCGGCCACGTCGAAGGGGCGGCGCGGCTCGCACGTGGACGCGCCCGCCAAACGTTCTTCCCATGTGTTCATACGGTGTCCTCCCCCTGGCACTTCAGAATCCTTTGGTAGACCGGGGACAGACGCTCCCGGGCCTTGCGACAGTGATAGTCGACGGTGCTGGTCGTGACGCCCATGTACCAGCTGATGCGCTTGGTGTCGTAGTGGCCGATGTAGCGCAGGACCATGACGTCGAACTGGCGCGGCGGGAGCGCGCCGAGCGCCGCGTACAGGCCGGTGCCGCTGTCCAGTGCCGCCATCTGCTCGCGCAGGGACAGCAGTTCCTCGGATATGACGGTACGCCTCACGATCGCCCACACCTCCTGCTGCAGGTCCTCGCTCTCCTCCTTCAGCCTGTCCCAGAGGCGAAGGATCTCCAGGAAGGCGCGGTGGACCGCCCGTTCGGCCGCGTCGTTCGTACCCAGAACGGCCAGGGCCAACTCGTGGAACGCCTCCTGGTGCAGGATGTAGAGCGCCTCGAACTCCACGGGCAGCGGGAGAGGGGCCTCGGCCACGGGAACGCGGCCGTCCTCGCCGACTTCTTCGGTCATCAGTCCTCTTCGTTGAGGGGCGTTGATCGGCGCGGAGGTGCGCCGGGCGTGAACTACTCAACCGCCCGAGAGCCCCGAACACGCATGCGCCGACTGACGACTTTTACGTTCGGAAATCAACTAGTCGCACAGGGTGACGATAGTTGTATCGTGCAGTACGGCTTGATCAGCGACTTTGGGTCACTGAGTGTGGCATGGCAATGACAGGCCGCCATGATCAAGTGACGAAGACCACAGGCGCCCCAGGTTTGAAAGCATCCAAGATCAACACGCGATCGGGGGAATCAGTTCAATTCCCTAGATCTTCCCGACGGTTGCTGCTAAAGCAGTCGAGCCGCACCCCTCCATGCCGACAGTTGCACCTCACGCCGTGGTCCGCAGCTCAGCGGACTGCGGTACGGCGGCCGCCGTACCGGCCTGACGGGCGGCGCGTTCGGCTCGGGCCCGGCGCAGGGCCGCGGCGCGGGAGACGTCGGCCTGGCGGCGGCGCTCGATGCGGGCCCGCTCGATCGGGGCCGGCTGGTCGTCGGCCGCCTCCTCCGCCTCGGGGAACGCCCGGAGGCTGAGCGCCCGCATCGCACGGGTCTGCCGCTCCACCGCCTCAGCAATCGACGGGTCCACGCGACTCGCCGGTACGACGGCCTGGTGCGCGGCGAGCGCCTGATGGAAACCCGGCGAGGCCATCTCGCGGGTCTTCACCGGCGCCGACGGAGCGTCCGGCGCTGCGGCCAGTACCTTCCGAGCGGTCCGGGGCGCGGGCGCGGCGCCGGGCGGCAGGACCCGCACGGTGCGCACCGCGTCGGCGCCGACCGTGCTGTTTGCCGTGGCGACGATCCGCGCCGTGATCAGGCGGAGCTGGGTGGCGTAGGGCGGGGAGTCCGGGCGCAGGTCCAGCTGTCCAGTCTCCGGATGGAAGGCGACGGCCGTGACGTGATGGGGCAGTTGCGGGGCGACGGCTGCGGCGATGTCGGGCCAGCGGTCCAGGACGCTGCCGCCGACAGCCGGGAGCTCCCAGGCCTGATCGGCCATCAGCCCGGCCAGCACGGCGGCGAACCCGGAGGGCTCCCGTCCGTCCCGCTTCACGGTGGTCGGGCAACGTCGGCGCGGGGCGCGGGCCTCGCCGCCGTCGTTGTTCTTCGCGGCCAACCGGGCCTGCTGCAGAGCGATCCGGGCGAGATCGACGCCGGACAGCTCCGGGGCGCCGTCGCCGCTGCCGGTCTCATCGGTGGTGGTCTGCTCGGTCACGTCGGCCTCCTACCGGTGTCCGTAGGTCATCAGCGAGCTGCGGAAGCCGCTCTCGAGCTGGTGGGCGCGGCGTACCAGGCGCTCGCCGAAGATGAGCAGCGCCGTCTCCGGGTCCAGGGACGTGATCAGCGTCGTCTCACCCCGCATCAATTCGCCCGCAGCGGCGGCGCGCAGCTCGGCAAGCTCCTGCTCGCTCGGCTCCAGCCCGATGACCCGGTCGTCGGCGACGTCGCCTTGGTTCTGGCGGCGGCCGCCGTTCGCCGCTTCCCTGACCTGGGCGAATGCTGCCTCCACCTCCCGATGAACCGCGCGGCTGGTCGGAGCGTCCCAGTCGCCCTCGTACCGCTCGGTGCGGGCGCGGACCTGCTGAATGCGGTGACGCCGGGCGGCTTCCTGGGCCCCGCGCCACTGCTCGACGACGTCGGCCCGCTTCTCGGGGGTGTCGAGGACCGTCTCGGCACCGGCCAGCAGCACGGCGAGCAGACCCGAGCCCCGGCGGACCCGTGCCGCCTCGCCGCGCAGGTGCAGCCAGCCCTTCACGTCGGTCACGGTCCATCCGGCATCAGCCACGCCCCGGGCCACCCAGGCGATCCGGGGCACCGAGCAGCCGCGCAGCCAGTCCAGCTCCTGGGTGAGCTCCTTCGCCAGCTGGAAGCGGCGCCCGACCGCGTTCAGCTTCCGGCGACCGCCGGCCTTGCCGCTGGACTTCTTCGGGGTGGGGGACTTGCTGACCCCGCTTGCGAGCTTGCTCTCAGGGGGGAAGGAAGTACCACCCGCAGAAGAGACAGTTGAGGTACCGACCTGCATTGGGGTGCAACAGACCTCATCCGAAACAGCCGTCACAACCCCCTGCTCAGCAGCCTCTCGGGCAGCCTTCGCCGGGGCCTTCGAGGACGTCTTCGGCCGGGGCCGGCACACCTTCCGCGACGCCTTCTTCGCCAGCTTCGCCATCAGCTCCCGGCCCGCCTCCGCGATCCCGGTCACCGCGCGCGTGTACTCCGGCGCGCCTTCGTCGCGCAGCACCGTGCGGATCCCCAGCGCCTGGTCGAACTCCAGCGGGACCATCCGCGCGAACTCCGACGCCTGCGCCGACTCACCGCGCACCCGGGTGCCCCGCACGATGTACGCGAGCAGCCCGGCCTCCCGCAGCATCCCCAGGTGGTACTCCACCGACCGCTCGGACAGGCCGGTGCGGCGCACCAGGTACTCGATCCCCGGACGGCACGGGAACAGCTGCGCCAGCTCCTGGGCGACACGCACCGTTGTCACGCCGAAGCTGCGCGGCCCGTGCGACCGGTGCCGCCGTGGCTGGTACAGCCCGGACCCGGCGACCCAGTGGACCGCCTGCATCCAGCTGTAGCCCTCGCCCGCGATCCGGCCCGATGACGTCGACAGCCACTGCGATGCCTCCGGCACGAACAGGCCGGGCAGTAAGGCGACCGCGCCGGCGTCGTCGACCGCCGGGCGCGGAGCGGGCACCATCACGGCGGCCGGCGCCGCCACGGCGCTCACCGGCCCGCCCGGACGGACGAGATAGAGATCATCTCGGCAGCCTTACGCAGGCCACCTGTGGACAGAGTCCGAGCAACGGCGAGAACCCCGTTGCCTCCCGTCAGGCGGGCGGGAACTTCGGATCGCGTCCCGCCCCACGGGATGGAGCACCGGAGCACCCCGGCCGCGGGCGCCGCCAGGAGGACAGGGGTCCCCCACTTATGAAAGGTGCGCCGGACCGGGGTCCGTGTGACACCCCGACCCCGTGAATCTTCGTGATTAATGCCGTGAACTGCGCAAACAGGGTGTGCGAATTCCGTCACGCGGGAAGCACTGGTGGCTCGAACCGGTGTGAATCGGGCACGGTCGAGCTGACAAGGGGACGCAAGGTCGTGCACTATGGCGGGGACACCAACTTCCATATGCGAGCCGGACCACCCCGCAACGCGGGACGGGCCGACGAGTGGATGGAAGGCACCAGGCCCCCTCCGTGAGGAGCGGGCAGGGGCCGAACCGAAACACCGCGAGGTGGGTCGGAAGGGGGGAGATTTCTCCTCTCGTTTGGGTCTCGGTGTGAACCGCAGAGCCCCTGTCAAAGGGCCCCGCGGTTCGCGGGTAGGGCACCGACCGTTGTCAGCGGCCGGGTCTTGCTCGTCGGCCTGTCAGTGGCCGGGGTGTTGCGTGGCCCTTGTCAAAGGGGCCGACCCGCTTGTCGAAGGCGGGGTATTGCTAGGTGAAGAAATGGCTCGATGAGCCGAAGCTCGGAACCGGTGTCAAGCCCGGGACCGAGCAGCCGAACCGGGGTGTCAAGCCCGATCGGCGCGAAGGGCCGCGCGAGGCCGAAGTGGATTGTCAGTCCACAGAATGGCGCGCGCGGCCGATGACCTAGGTCATCCCGACCCCCTCGATACCGAAGGTGGAGTCGGCATGCCGGAAAGCGCACCCGGAGGCGTGATCGCGATGGTGGAACGGCGCAGCTACGCGTGAAGTTCCACGAGTGCGGGTAGTCTTCATCCCGCGATCACCTCCCAACCAGGTGCTCGCCCAAACGGAGCTTCGCCCCGTTCGAGAGCCCCCAGTGGACCAGGCCCGGTCCCGGGGGCTTTCGCCGTTGTCGATCACTTCTGCGCACAGCCTAACTGCATAACCGGACAGAACTGTGGGGCGAATTCGTGCAGCATCCGAGGCGAGTCCGCCTGACGGGAAGCGCGCGGGAAAGCGCTCGGTGTACGGAAAAGTCACTGCCCACCCCGCAGTTCGCGAAGATGAGTGACGAACTCCTGCGCCTCGGATGCGTGCTCGTAGTGCGTCTGGAGGGCCTGACCGAGGTCGGCGGCCACCATCGCCAGCGACGGCAACGACTTCCGCTCCCCCGTCAGGGCCCGCTCCCCATAGGCGAGCGCCGTGTCCAGGTCACCTTCGCGCGCGGCGACCACGCCAAGCGTGACGCGGGCCTCCGCAATCCGCATGGGCGAGCGCTCCGTTCCGTCGAAATCCGTGCCCGCCCGGATGACCTCGTTGGCCAGCTGCTCCGCGAGCCGGTTCTCGCCCGACTTCCTCAGCGCGTCCATGCGGTAGAAGTCATATTTCGCGGGGTCGACGACGAAATGGTTCTCGATGTTCTCGGGATACGGCTGGAGTTCGAGGATCTGGCGGCCCTTGTCGAGCGCGACCTCAGTCTGCGACCGGTCACCCAACCGGGCCCATGCCTTGGCCTTCTGCGCGTACAGCTGCGCGGCGACGCTCTCGGTCGGCGCCACGGCGATGCCGGCCTCCGCAGCCGCGATGACACCGCGATAATCGCCCCGAGTCAGCGCGAACCACGCCCTCATCTCATGAGCCCAGCCCTGCACGCTCAGCTCCCCGGCCTCCTGACCGAGCATCAGCGCGGCCTGCCGGGTGGCTTCGGCGTCGCGGGGCCGGCCGGAGTCGTACTCGACACAACCCACCAGGAGCGACAGCCGCCCGGCGAGCGCGATGATCTCGCGGTGCTGCGCCAAGCTGACCCGCTGGTGCTGGAGGCCGACGACGCGGGCGAGCCATGCCTTGCCCTCCAGGAGCAGCTGGTCGGCAGGCATGTACGCGTACTCGCAGCACAGCCGATCCGCCGTGATCCGCAGCGCGTCCAGCGTGGCGACGTCCACGTCCGAGGCTCGCAGCCGCGCGATGATGTCCACTGTGTCCATGCCGCTGACCTGCAAAATCTCCGCACGGCCGTCACGGCGGGAGCGCTCGGGGAAAAAGGCGCCCGTGGTCGTTCCGAACACGGCGGCGATGGCCGACCGGTACTTCGTCGGCTGACTCTCCCCCGCTTCCCACCGCTTCCACTGGCGCAGTAGGTCTTGCTCGCTTACGACCTGGTCATCCGGGAGCCGGACCATCAACGCGCGCACTGCATCGGACTGCGACCAGTTACGAGCCGCGCGCTCATCCACCATCCGGCGAGCCCAGTCAGGACGCTCGTCAACCATCGCGATCCCCTTCCCCGTACGGTCCAGCGGCGCAGCCTGCGCCCCGACAGGGTGATGCCCGCAGAGCGGAAGCTGGCCCTTCTGTGGCCGAGCATGGCACGGCCTCTTGATCGCGCGGAGGTGACAAGTGGTGGTGACATTCCGAATGTCACCGGCCGATGTCACTTTCCGCAGTCGCAGAACCCGAGCACGGTCATGGTCATCAAGTGCCAGGAGCTGCGTGTGGGAGGTAGGGGTCAATGTGGGCCGCCATCCATGGAAGGACGTGCACGGCGGAGCGCGGCCAGCACATTCTCCGGGTGACCGTCGTACACGATGTGCGGCTCATCGGCGGTCGGCGGGCAGAAGCGGCCAGCATGCCTGAGCAGATCCTCTTCGCTGAACTCGATACTGTTCGCGTCGACCAGCGATCGCTCGTTGCGTTTCCGGATCCGGTCCCAGCGCACGTCATGCGGCACAGGCAAGTAGATGAGAACGGGCTCGCCGCCGGCCTCCATCACGGTCGCTGCCCACTGGGCCCGCTCTTCCGGAGTCCAGAAGCCGTGGTCGACCACGGTGTCGTGTCCAGCCGCCAGGAGTCCCTGGAGATCAAGGGCGATGTCCTTGAGTACGGGCGCCTCTCTGATCCTGAACTGCCCGCGGGGGAAGTCCCTGCCGTAGTGGCCGTAGCGGCGAAACATCTCCTCATCAGGGCACAGGCGACAGAACCCGGCCTTCTCCAAGGCGCGGGCGAGGGTCGTCTTGCCGGAGCCCTGGAGACCGGACATAAGGATCGCGCGAGGCGCGGGGCCCGGTCGGCCGGACAAAGCGGCGGAGATGCGCGTGATCTCGAATCGTCCTTCCAGGGTGAGAGCGTCGGTGTGCTCAGCTCGGAGGAGCTGGCTGAGGCGGGCTTCGAAGCAGGAGACGAGCATGTCGTCCAGTACGGCGACGCTGCGCGTGGTCACCGCAACACCTCTGACGTCGTGCGTCGGGTGCGGCCCGGGGCGCCCAAGTCCACGCCGTATTCCAACAGCTCCCCGTCGGCGTCCAGGAAGCGCGCGGTCAGTACAAGGATCGCCGCGACGGTATCGGCCTCCAGCTCCAGGAGCTCGAGGTCGCGCTCCGTCGCGATGCGAGCCGTCTCCTCATCTACGCGCTTCACGACGCGCCGCCCGGTGGCCCGAGCGATCAAGTCGAGCGACAACCCGCCCTTGAGCCGCTCGCTCCGCGCCAGCTCGGGCACGGCCCGGGCGAACTCCGCTGGGATCCATGACGTGGAGTGGGAGACGATGCCGTGACCGTCTCGGTAGACACGGCTACGGCGAATCACGTCGTCACCAGCCGAAATGCCCAGCACGTCAGCAACGTCTTCGGGAGCTTCGACTATGCCGGCGGTGTGGCCGGACGACTTCTCGCCGACACCCCACGACGACTGCGTCTTGCTGCTGCGGTCGTGACGCTCCGCCCCGGAGGACAGCGAGATCGGGCGCGCCAGCACCTCGGTGCCGACGCCCGGGATGCCCTGCACGAGCTTCTCTTCGCGCAGCAGTCGCATGGCCCGGTCCGCAGTGGCTGTGCTGACCTCCCACTCGGTTGCCAGCGTCTTGATGCTAGGCAGGAGGTCGCCCGGCGAGAGCTCCCCAGAGCTGATCAAGTCGCGGTAGTGGCCCGCGATGCGCGCGTACGGCGGCCGATTGTCGGCTCGGGGTGGCCCTGGCATGTGCCTTCGCCTCCTTCAAATTCCCTCTGGGTGCCTCACTATACCGCTTGACACCTGAGGGTACCTGATGCAACCTGATGTATGTAAGGCGTCGGTGATCCTCCGGGAGCACCGAGCGGGCACCACCGCAAGAACGCAGTAGTCGTCCGCCCTTCGGGGCGGCCGGGGTTGAGAGCTTCATCAAACTCCCCCGGAGCCTGACGGCCGCGACGACTGTGTGCACGTCGCAGCGCTGTGCGCTGTCTGTCCTGCGGGACGCCGGCCTTGTGCCGTGCGGCCCGGAGGGCGGAGAGAGCATCGCGACGCATCCCCTGCCGCTCCGTCCATGAGGAGTTCAGATGCCTGCTTCGACCCTTGAGCGCACCGCTCGTCCCCGCCGGAGCCGGACCCGTTCCCGGAACGTCAACGGCCGCCCGGCGCTTGCCGTTTCCACCCTCAAGCCGCACCAGTACGACCTGCGTCCGGCCTGCGCGTCGCTGATCTGCCCCGACTGCAGGACGTGGGTGCCGATCACCGGCCTCCAGGCCAAGAAGTCCAAGCTCGTGCCGCACGACACCGGCCTGGCGGGCAAGGACGCGGCCGTCCGCTGCCAGGGCAGTAACCGCCTGGTCACGGTCGACGTCAAGGCCAAGAAGTGGGAGGAACGCCTGGTGGAGGGCCACGCGGAGACCGCTCACCGCCGCCGGACCACTGTGCGGCGCAAGCCGAAGGTCGCGCCCGCCCCGGCCGTCAGCCAGATCGCCGCGCAGAAGCAGACGGCGTCGACGGGTGACGAGCCCGGCGACGGTCGGCCCCTGTGGCTGCTGCGCAAGGAGCAGTGGGCGTCGACCGAGTTGGCGGTCCGCGACGCCGACACCCGCCGCGCGCAGCTGCCCGCCGGTGACGCGCTGCTGGGTGCACCGCCGGTGCCGCTCAAGACGCTGCACCCCGAGCGCCCCGCGCGCTGACCCACTCTGGACGAACGCCCACGGCCCCGGCCATCCCGAGCGATCGGGGAGGCCGGGGCCGTGGCTGCTCGTACAAGCAGTCAGCTCCCCGACTGGGGAGTGAACGCGACAGCCCCAGGGATTAGGGCCCTGGGGCTGTCCAGGACCTGACTGGAGGACCTGATGCAGATCAGCATCGCACGCCCGCTCGGCAACACAGACTCGGACCCGGACATGGACGAGGCACTGCGCCGGGCACGGGGAGGCAAGTGATGGACGCGATCACCAGCCTCACCGACGCCGAACGCGAGGAACTATCGCGGAAGAACAGGGAGCAGAACAAGAAGTCGGAGAACAACCGCCGATGAGCGCCCGACCGACGGACGACCTGTTCGTCTGCTACATGAAGGCGCTCGAGGACTCCACCAAGCACACCGCCGCCTGCCCGGTTTGCCAGGGCGAGACGCCGTGTGCAGAAGGGGTGCCGATCCACGAGCGGTTCGCCCGCCTCCAGGACGCCTACACCGCACGCCAGAAGCAGCAGCGCTGATCCCTCGGCATTGCCCGTCGTCCCCGCGCCTTCCCGGCCGGGGCCGGCGGAGAGCGCCGGGAGCTCCCGCCCGCTCTGGCCGTCCGGCCGCCACAACACGCAACAGCCCCGGGGTGGCCGCCCCGGGGCTGTCTCTTCGCTCTGGACCTTCTGGGAGGCCCTGATGAATCGCGACTCCATCGTACGCACCGGCTACGCCCCCTCCGCCGACGTGCCGGTCAACACCAACTGGCGCGGCCGCAGCGCCTGCAAGGAGGAGGACCCCGAGCTGTTCTTCCCCATCGGCAACACCGGCCCGGCACTCCTGCAGATCGAGGAGGCCAAGTCGGTGTGCCGCAGGTGCCCGGTGCTGGAGCGCTGCGCCTCCTGGGCGCTGGAGATGGGCGAGGCCCACGGAGTCTGGGGCGGCATGAGCGAGGACGACCGCCGCCGCATCAAGCGCCGCGCCGCCCGCAACCGCGCCAAGGCTGCCTGATCCGTTCTGGCGGCTGCCTGATCCGCCCGTCCCGACCGCTGCACCACGGCGGCCGGGACGGGCGGTGAAGGGGAGCCGGACAGCCCGGACCGACAGTCGAGGGAGGCCACATGGCCACGACGATGACCCCGCTCCAGCCCGGCACGGAAGCCGCCGCCCAGGCCGCCGCTTTCGCGATCTTCGGCAGCGACATTCCGCCGATCGACCCGGAGGACTACAGCGGCAGCTGGCGCACGACCCTCCACGTCATCGCGGAGGAGTGGGTAAGCGAGGGCCGCTTCGAGCGGCACGCCGCCCGCACCGCGGCCGCGCTCAACGAACTGTTCGCCACGCAGCAGCTGTTGGGCGTCGGCTCGCCCGAGGCGCGCGCCGAAGGCACCAGGCTCCAGCCGCTGATCGACCGGTGCCGCCACTTCGGCATCACCACCGCCGACCTCCGCCGGCACGGCGCGCAGTTCCCCGAGAGCTGACTTCGCGCCCGCCCGGCGGGAGCCGCACTCAGTTTCGCGCCCGCCCGGTGACGCTTCGCGAGACCGGCCGCCCGCCCCCCGGGCCGCTGGCCTGTTCGTGCGCGCGGAGCGGGTAGAGCCGGTGCCAGTTTCGTGATCAACCGACCGCACCGACCGCCGCTTCGGGAACGCGCCGCCGCGTTTCGGGAGCAGCCCCCGCCGTTTCGCGCACGCCCTGAACGACCCCTTCCGGAGGCACGCATGACGATCACCGACTGGCCGCGCACCGCGGTCGAACCCGACTCCGAGACGGACGCACCGGCCGCCGTTTCGGGAACGCCCAGGCCGGTTTCGCGGACGACCGGCACCGTTTCGGATGCGCCGGAGTTCGTTTCGGAGACGGAAAGCGGAACCGGAACCAAGCCCTCCCTGGCGAAGCTGAACGGCACCCAGAAGTGGACGGCCGGAGCGATCGTCGTCGCCGCGCTCGCCCTCGCGGGCATCGGCCTGTACCTGTCCTTCGAGCACGTCGCCCAGTTCGCCTTCACCGAGCTGCGCTTCGGCTCGCTGGGCAAGGGCCAGCTGTTCGCGGTCGGCGTCGACGTCGGCATCATGGTGATGATCGCGGTCGACCTGTTGATGGCCTGGCTCAAGCGCCCCATCAGCTGGATTCGCTACCCGGTGTGGCTGCTGACGGCCGCGACGGTCGTCCTCAATGCCGCCTCCGGCGCCCCGGAGGGCGCCTGGAAGCTGCTGGACTACGTCGCGGCCGGTGCCCACGGCGTCGTGCCGGTCCTCTTCATCATGGTGGTGGAGCTGGGCCGCACCGCGATCGACCGCGTCCTCCGGCCTGACCAGGAAGAACGCGACTCGATCCCGTGGCTGCGGTGGATCCTCGCCCCGGTCGCGACCGCCCGGATTTTTCGCCGGATGCGGCTGTGGGGCGTCACCTCCTACCCGGAGATGATCCGCCGCGACCAGCAGCTCATCGCCTACGAGCAGTGGCTCAAGCGCAAGTACAAGGGCGACATCTCCAAGGCCAGCGAGGATGAGCTGCTGCCGATGAAGATGGCCCCCTACGGCTACACCGTCGACCAGGCCCTGGCCATGCCCGATGAGCAGGACCAGGCAGCCCAGGAGCGGGAGGAGGAAGCCGAACGCCGGCGCCTGGACGCGGAGACACGCAGTGAGGTCGCCAAGGCGGAGTCCGAAGCCGAGCGGCTGCGCGCCAAGGGCAAGGTGGAGGCGGTCCGCGCGGAGGTCGACGGCCAGACCGGACAGGCCCGCGCTCACGCCCGAGCCCAGGTCAGCGCCGCAGAGCGGGCCGCCGCTCTGGAGCAGGAGGCGCTGGACCAGGCCGTCATGGCCGAAGCCCGAGCCCGTGAGGCGGAGGCGGAGCGCAAGGAGGCCGACGAGCGCGAGGCGAAGGCCGAAGCGGACCTTCGCGCGGCGGACTTGGAGCGCCAGGCAGCCGAGAAGCGGAAGGAAGCGGCGGAGGCCGACCGGGTCGCCGCGGCGGAGGCACAGGCGATCGAGACCCAGACCATCGCCGAAGCCCGCGAGGCTGCTGCCGAAGCGAACCGGCGTGCTGCCGAAACGGAGAGGGCTGCTGCCGAAACGCAGCGCGCCACCGCCGAAGCCGCTCGCAAGGAGGCTGAGGAGGAGCGCCTCCGGGAGGTCGCGCTCGCCGACGCCGCGCGCGCCAAGCAGGAAGCCACCGAAGCCGAGCGGGCCGCCGCCGAAACGCGGCGGGCTGCTGCCGAAATCGAGCGGCGCGCGGTCGAAGCCGAGGACGTCGCGAAGCTCAAGCCGCGCGAGCGGGCGGTCCGCCGGGTCGCGCGGCTGATCCTCGCGGCCGGTGGCGACGCCGACCGGCTGCCGCTGGCCGACATCCAGCACGAGCTGGCGGTCACCTCGCCCGGCACCGCCTCGGAGTACCGCCAGGAGGCAGCCGAGCTGCTCGCCGGCGGCTACCGCCCCTGATCCACCGTCCGGCACACACCAGTGAGGGCCAGCCCGAAGGAAGCGGGCTGGCCCTCGCTGCGACTGCCGGAAGCAGTCACAGCCCCACCAGTACACCAGGAGGGAATCCCCGCCGTGAACAGCAACAACGACCCGAACTACTCCCCTCTGCGCGACGTCGCACAGAGCCCGGAGGCAACCGCCCGGTACCTGGCCGACGTTCAGCGGGTCCTGCTGGACATCGGCAAGAACCTGGAGACCCTCGCGATCGAGACCCGCCTCCACCTGCGCAAGACGCACGTGGAGGGCGACCGCTGGTACCACGCCAGGCTGCGCGCGATGCCCGTCGAAAAGGCCCTCGGGAATGTGCTCAAGAACCTGAACAACCTCACCGACGGCCTGGAAAAGAGCGCCTATAAGCGTCGCGCTCACGACGAGGCCGTGGTGAATACGGCAAAGGGAAGGAAGGAAAAGGAGCTGGAAAGGCAGCGTAAGAAGAATCCGCAGCCGCTCCAGGCTGCGCCGAATCCGCCGCAGCAGGGTGCGCAGAGTCAGAATCTCGGCTATGGTGGTCCCACATCGATTTACGACATGGGTCGGGAGTCGGCGTGAACCGCCCCCTCAGCAGCGCCGAACGCTCCGCACAGCGGCGCCAGAACTGGCTGAAGGAAGAGGCGACGAAAGCCCGCGAATCTCGCGGCGAGGCAGGGCAGATGGAATTCTGGCTCCGCCTGGCACGATCCCGAATGGCCAAGGACGTTAAAGCCGGTCGCGGCGACGTCTACTCCGGATTCGCGCTGATCTGCCGCCTGTTCATCACGGCGATGGACCAGCGAGTGGAGGGCAACGGACGGATCTGGAACGACCTGCTGCAGTACGCGGAGCAGGTCGTGGCGAAGCACCCCCCGCGTCACTGAACGTCACCAGCGAAGGCCCCGCCGGACTCCGGCGGGGCCTCGCGCGCGTAAAGCGTGCACACGTGCACGTGCACACGCGTGCACACAAGACCCCACGCTCTGTCAAGTCCCAGGAGGGAGGCGCACCGTGTCCGATGAGGACGGCACCGGGACCTTGGTCCAAGGCCCCTGGAGCGGTGATTCCACGTACGTGCCACCGCCGATCCCGGATTACGGCGACACCATTCCGCCGCCGGAAGACATTCCCCCGGCTCCCCCGGAATCGCCGGAAGAGACGACAATGGAACTGCCGACGATTCCGGCTGTCCCGGACCCGTCGACGGCCTTGCGTTCCGAAGGGATTACGGCGCCGGAAACCGGTGAAGATGACGGCGAATACGAGGAAGGCGAATACGAGCAGCCTCGTTCTCTCGCTGACCGTCTCGGTGACTGGCTGGAATTCCGGCTGGAAAGGGCGCGGGCGCTCCATGAAGGCGAAGCGCCTTTCCGCGAGGCCGAAATAGCGCGGAAGGCTGCGCTGCTGGAAGGCCGCACCGCGCAGGAAGTCGCGATGATGGAGCAGAATGGAAAGCTCCATGCCGCGATGATGAAAGCGAAGGGCGACAAGGCGGCGGCACGCGGAAAGGCGGACGCCGACCGCGCGAAGTCGTCCGCCTTCGGCCTGGGGTCGGACAAGGGCCGCTCGAAGGCCGGCGGCGGGGGCGGGTCCTCGCGCGGCGGGGGCGGCAGCGGGCCGTCCCGCAACAACTCCGGCTCGGGAGCGAACCGGTCCGGGGCCTCGCGCGGCTCCAACTCCGGCGGCCCCGGCGGTCGTTCCGGCTCCGGATCGACCGGGGGCGGCGGAGGCGGCAAGGGCGGCGCGAAGGGCTCTCAGTCGGGCTCTGGCGGCCGCGCAGCCGGTTCCGGGCGCAGCGGTTCGTCCGGGGGTTCGAAAGGCTCTCAGACGGGCTCTGGCGGCTCTGGCCGGAGCAGCGGCTCGAAGGGTGACGGCGGTCGGACGCAGCAGGGTCCGGCGTCCAGTGCTCGGGCCGAGCGGGCCCGCGGCCGCCAGGAGCGCGCCGGGGTCCGGCAGGCCGGGCGGCAGGAGCGGCGCAGCGCCGGGCACGCCGCCGGCGTCGCGGACCGGTCCAAGGGCCGCGACCAGGCCCGCGCCCAGCGGCAGCAGGCCTGGGAGGACCGCCGCGCGAAGCGGCAGGAGCGCGACGCGGCGCGGAAGGCGAAGCGGGAAGCCGCCGCGTCGGCCACGCCGGGCCGCACCACGTTGGGCCAGGCCGTGGGCGAGGAAGCCCAGCGCCGCTGGGACAAACGCCGCGCCGACGCGGAGGCCGCGAAGGCCGCGAAGGCCGGCACCGAGAAGGTGAACCTGTCCAAGGACAAGGACTCCAAGGGCAAGGGCACCGACGGCAAGGGCGGAAAGACCGCCAAGGAAGGCTCGGACGGGGCCTCCAGCGCCGCGAAGGACGGCAAGGCGACCGATGAGCCGGGCAAGGACTCCACGGCCGGTGACGGGGCGTCTGACGGTTCGAAGAAGCGGCGGCGGTTCCGGCGTCGGCGCACCGGCGGCACGGGCCGGGCCGAACGGCGCGGACGTACCCGCCGCACCGGTCGCACCGGTCGCACCGGCCGGACGGGTCGTGCCGGTCGGCGCGGCCGCCCGGCGGACAGCCCGTTCGGCGCGGAGGACTCCACCCCGACGGTGGAGTGGCCCGACCGGCCCACCCGCCCGCCGCGCACCGACGTCAAGGGCGAGGACGACATCGTCGACGCGGACATCGTCCCCGACGGGCCCACAGCCGTCACGACCGGCGTGAAGGGCCTGCCGCCCGCGCCGGAGCCGCACACCGCACGGCCCGGCACCAGCCGGCCCGGCACGGAAGGGAGCAACGTGAGCAGCTCGCAAGTCAGCAGGCCGTCCGGGCAGAGCGGCCTGGCCGCCCAGCACCGCACGGACATCACGTTCGACGAGTTCCTGATGGAGATGGCGAACATCGCCATCCAGGCCGGCATGGACCAGGAGCGCGCCGAAGCCCTGGCGGAGGCACTGACCAAGGTCGCCGACGCCCTGCGGGACATGGCCACCGACCTGATCGGCGACCACAACGTCTCCACGCAGGTCACCGACCTGATCACGGACCTCGCCGACGCCGCAGCCCGTATGAAGCAGCAGGCCGAACGGTGTGCCGAGCAGTGCGGCATCGCCAAGGAGGCCGCCACGCTCGCGGCCGCCATGGTCGCCCGCGTCTACGGCCAGGACATGGCCGCCAAGGAAGACGCGGGCCTGAGGTACGCGTCGGCCGCCGCCCACCACGACTAAGCACGGAGGACCCCGCTGATGAGCAGCGATCTCGCACCCCGCAACACCAGCGCAGCGCCTGCCCCGGCCGACGGCGACAACCGCTACAAGGCCGTCCAGGGCAAACTCCTCAAGCTGGGCAAGGCCATGGACGACGCCACCCTCGAACTGGAGGGGCTGCGGCGCAGCATGCAGGCCAACGCCTCCCGCACCGAGGACGTGGCCCGCGACATCGCCAATGCCGACCTGGACGTGAAGTTCGTGGAGCTGACCAACAACGTGGCCGTCGCCCTGGGCGGTGCCGCCATCCAGGTCCGCAAGTTGGCTGACACAGCGGAGGAGACCGCCGACCTCACCCACCAGGCCCGGCGCACCCACTCCAAGCTCTACGGCGCGCTGGACGACATCCGCTCCAACCGGCGCGAGAAGACTCCCAAGCCGGCCTTCTTCAACCGCTGACCCCACTCCCCCACCCCGCCACGGGCGGCCCCGCAGCTTCCGCGGGGCCGCCCGTGCCCGTTCCCGAAGGAGAAGCCGGTGACCACGCCGCGCAGTGTCGCGCTTGAGCGCCTCGCCTACACCCTCGCCGCGCCCGTGCTGGCCGTGGCCCCGAACCTCTACCCCGACAGCCCCGTCAACTCCGTCGTGCAGCTGGTCGGCGCCGCCGGGATCGGCGGCATCTTCCTCGCCGCCAAGAGCGATGAGACCGGCGCCGGACGCAAGATCCTGCGCTGGACCCCGCTGGTCCTGGCCGCCGCCGTCGACGTCGCCGCCGGGCACACCACCGGCTTCGGCCCGTACTGGCTGGACGGACTGCTCGCCGCCGGATGGGCGGCGGCCGGCTCCTTCGTGCTGCCGTTCTCCCGGCACACCCGCCGCCGTCACCGCCCCGCGCTCGCCGCCCCGGCCCCGCAGCCGGCGCCCGCCCAGGCCGCGGAGCCGACCGTGGCGCAGCCGGACGACGGAGCCGACCAGCTCACCCGCGAGGCGCGGATGCTGTGGGAGCGCGCCGGGATGCCCGCCCGCACCCACGTCGTCAAGGCCACCCGGCACACCGCCATGCGCCACGACCTCACCCTGCTGCTGCGCGCCTCGGAGACCGGGCGGCCGATCACCGGCCTCTCCCCCGAGATCGTCGGAGCCGCGTTCGGCGTGTCCGCGGCCGACGTCACCCTCGCGGACGTCGCCATCCAGCCCGGCCGCCAGGGCGGACCCGGCTGGATGGAGGCCCTCATCACCCCGGAGGCCAACGCCCGGCGGCGCACCAAGCCGACCGACCAGGAGCGCTGGATCGACCGGGTGGCCGGCCCCAAGGGCGGCGCCCCCGGCTCCGAGCTGGTCCACAAGACCCGTGACAACGAGCGCGGGGTGACCTTCTACCGGGCGAAGATGAGCGACTCCACCGAGTCGCCGCGCATCGACCTGGCCAAGGTCTGCCGTGCGCTGGACCTGCCCGAGGACGACTCCTGCGTGTTCGTCCTCATCGACGGCTCGGAGTTCCTGATCAGCGCGTTCGACACCCCGCCGCTGTCCGCGATCTTCCCCGCCACCCGCGAGCTGCTCACCCCGGACGCCAAGGGGATGTACGTGTGCGGGTTCACCATCACCGGCCAGCCGGTGAAGACGATGGTGTACCAGCACGACAAGAACGCCCCGGCCCACGGCCTCACCCTCGGGGTGTCCCGCTCCGGCAAGACGCAGTTCTTCGCGATCAACATGGCCGCCCAGTCCCTGGACGGCCAGGTGGTGTGGCTGTCCACCGTCCGCAAGGACGAGAAGACCACCGTGCTCGGGAAGTACATCGACCGGCAGGGCTCGAATGCCCTGTGGATGGCCCGCTCGCTGCGGGCGGCGAAGGCGCTGTGCGAGATCCGGGCGGAGATGCCCTGGCCGCACGACGGCCAGCCGCACGACTACAAGCCGGGCGACCCGCGCTGCCCGTACCGGCAGCTCAACGTGTATGCGGATGAGTTCATGACCGCCGCCCAGGATGGGGACTTCGGCGAGTTCATCCAGAAGGACGGCGAGGACCTCACGGTCACCGGGCTGAAGTACGGCATCGGCTTCAACCCGGCCGGCCAGTCGCCGTTCGCGCACAACGGGTTCTCCACGGAGATGAAGGACAACCTGCGGCAGAACAGCCGCCCGGTCATCTTCAACATGGGTTCGCCCGGCGCCACCCGTAAGGCGGCGGAGGGAACCATGGAGAACGCCTACGACGTGCCGACCATCCCGGCCCGCTACTCCCGCAGCGAAGGCTCCGCGATCGAGCGGGCCATGCGCGGCGAGGCCGACCCGGAGAACGGCGTCTCCACGGGCGGCGTCGCGGTCATCGTCCTCGACAACGGCCGCGCCGTGCTCATGCGGTCGCTGTACGCCGACTTCGACACCGACCTGTCCCGGCTGTTCCCCGACGAGGTCAACCGGCTCACCGACTACGAGGTCAGCGAGCTGGAGAAGCGCGGCCTGTGGTTCGACTGGAACGAGCCCGTGCGGCCCGGCGAGTTCTGGCCCGAGCCCGACGAGGACGACGAGGGCGAGGGCCGCTCCCATCGGCGCGGCGGCGGAGGCGGCGGCAAGGGCGGAGGCGGGCGCGGCTCCAAGAGCGGCAACCGTCGCTCCGAGCAGGTCGCCTCTCCCCGCCAGGCGCTGGAGGCCATCAAGAGCCTCACCGACGCCTGATCACACCCATCCCCGGGGTCGGCCTGCCCGAGCACGGTCGACCCCACCCGACCCCGTGTGAAGGAGCACCACCACCGTGGCCCTGTCCATCTCCGCCGCCGTGCTGCTGGGCATCATCGTCTTCGTCCTGGTCAAGGGCGGCTACGTCCGCGTCGGCTCCGCGCTGGCCTGCACGCTGTTCGGCTTCACCCTCGCCGCGACCGGCCTGGCCCCGACCATCAACAGCGGCCTCGCCTCGCTCGCCGGGCTGATCTCCAGCCTCTGACTACGCCTCCGGCCACGGCGGGTCAGGGGTGTAGTTGAGCCCGTCGCAGAAACGGCAGTCCCACTCCGCGGGCACTTCCCACTTGTCGACCCAGAAGCCGACCTGCTTGCCCACGAAGTAGTTGTCCCCGCCGCACCATCCGCACTCGAAGACGAACTCCACTCCATCCCCTTCCCCGCGCCTGATGGTCCGAGGATGCCCGGGACACGGGCGCGCCGACACCCAAACGCCCACTCCCCCGCTACACAACGCCGAAGGGCGCCGCCGGAGACCATCCCGGCGGCGCCCTTCGGCGTCCCCTGCCTGGAGTCCCGATGTCCCATGCCTTGCTTTCCCCCGCCATAGACCACCCCGCCCCGACCACCCCGGCCGCGCCGCCAGCGGAACTGAGCCTCGAGGAACGCCTCACCCTCGTGAACGCGGCGATGACCGCGCGCCTGGACGAAGCGGCCGTCGCCTACGAGGTCAACACCGCGCACATCCCCACCGAGCCCGTGGAGCTGGGCGACGTCGTCACCGTCCCGTTGACCCCGACGCTCCAGCCGCAGCCGGAGTCCTACCCGACCCCGGTCGCCGCCCTTCTGCAGCGCGCCCACCACCGGCTGCTCACCGGCGGCTGGTGCTCCGGCGCCCTGGTCGACCAGGACGGCGCCCGCTGCATGCTCGGAGCCATCCGAGCCGAGGCCCGCGGAGACAGCGGCCTGGAAGCCAGCGCCGCCTCCGTGCTCCTGGACGCGATCCGCCGCACGTTCGGCGACGGCGTCGACTCTGTGCCGTCCTTCAACGACGCCCACGGATCGGCCCGCGTCCCACTCCGCATGGTCGACCAGGCCGCCCACCTCGCCGACGCCCGCGGCCTGTAACCGCTCCGGCTCCCCTGCCTCGCGCCCGAACCCCGCCTGCCCGGGGGCCGGAGCGGGGGCAGGCCACCCGGCCGGACACCCACGCGCACCACCGACTTCCCAGCCGAAGGAGCGACTCCGCATGTCCCACAACGACAGGCAGATGAACGGCCAGCACCGCCCGAACAACATCCTCGACCAGTTCGAACTGCCCCCGGCCCGCAAGGGCAAGCAGCGCCTGGCGCGGCTGCGCACCGCGTGGCGCAAGTCCTGGGAGGAGAGCGGCTTCCTCCACCAGCGGTGGGAAGAGGTCGGCCAAGCCCGGCACGCTAGCTGGCACGAGGTCGCCAACTGGATCAAGACGGCCGCGCTGTTCGGCGGACTCAGCCTCATCGTGCTGATGCTGGACGCCGCCGGCGACATCACCTCCGCCGCACTCAAGGGCCTCTCCAACGTCCCGGCCACCAGCGCCAGCGACGGCAGCGGGCTGTGGGGCATGGTCGACCACCCCGTCCGCGTGTTCCTCGCCGACCAGGCCGCGCACCTCGCCGTCGCCCCCGCCGCCCTGTACGCGTTCTGGCAACTGACCGGGCTGCTCGGGCTGGTCGGCGGGTTCTTCGGTAACGCCGGCGCCCGCATCGCCTGGGTGCTGTTCGGCATCGGCAGCCTCGCCATGATCTGGTCCGCCGCCCCGGCCGGGGGCCGCGCCGCCGCCACCGGGCTCGCTGCCCTCATGTGGGCACTGGCCAGCATCTTCGCCCTGCGCGGCCTGACCCTGCGGCCCATCGTCCACAACCACCCGCCGCAGTACCAGTTCAGCCCCGCGCTCCACCTGCACGCCACGATCCCCGCCCCCACCCCGGCGGGCGACGACTACGGCCCCGACAACGTCCACCCGCTCCAGCGCTGACCCCGCACTCGCACTGTCCGGCACCGCCACCACGCACCGAAGGAATCCCATGAAGACACAGCTCGAACAGACCGAGTTCTGGGTCGGCACCTTCCACGGGAGCCACGACGGCCTCCCCGCCAAGGTCACCGCGACCCGCGACGACACCCGCCCCGAGCCCTTCGCCTGGACGTGCACGTGCGGCGCGTCCCGCTCCTTCCCCACCGAGCACGGCGTGTTCCCCACCGCCTGGCGGCACACCCACCCGACCCGCTTCGACCGGCTGCGGTCGTGGGCCACCCGCCTGTTCACCGCCCGCTGACCTGACGCTCTGCCTGGCCCTCGCCCGCCCCGCACCCGGGGCCGACGAGGACCGGACAGGCCGCCCGGCCGCACGCACCACCCCGCCCACGAGAGAAGGAGACCCCGTCTTGGCGAAAGCCCCGACCGTCATAGGAGTGCTCACCGAGCCCCCGGCTCCGACCTGGTGGAAGGTCAACCGCCACAAGATCTTCGGCGTCACCGGGCTGCTGATCGGCTACCTGATCGGCACCCACCTGCACGGCGCCCCCGAGCAGCAGCCGGACACGCCCCGGCCGGGCCACACCACGCCCGCGCCGGCCACGCCCGGTGAGCACCCCACGCGCACGGCCCACAGCCTCGCCGCATAACCCAGCCGCACCACCCGCTGCGCCCCGCCGACACCAGCACGACGTCGGCGGGGCGCAGCGCTGTCCCCCGACGACTGGAGGAACTGCTCATGCTCATCCCCTGCCCCCGCCGCCGGATCGGCCGGCCCCGCCCACAGCGTCCCGGCCCCCGCTACCCGCACCGCCCCGACCGGCTGCCCGGCGCCTGGAGCAGGTGATGCCGCGCCCGAGGAAGAAGCCCCGCCGCGAGGTGAAACGGGTGCCGCGCAGTGACGCGACACTGCCGGAGTTCGACCGGCGCGCTTGTCCCAAGGGCCTGGTCACCCGGCGGCAGTTACGCGAGCGCGGACTGAGCCCCGGCGGGCACGGCCCGGTCGCGGTGCTGCGCTGCAGGGCGTGCGCCTACCGGCCCGACCAGTCATGCATCCACCCCACCCGGGCCTGGCTCTACAGCGTGGAGCTCGCCCGGCCGAAGCGGGTGCCGACGCTCGCGCAGGAAGAAGCGCTGGACCGGGCGATGGCCGCGAGGTCCACGTGCCCCCGGTGCCGCCGGAGGTACTACTTCTGCCTCCCGCTGCGCACTCAGGGCGTCTGTGACCCCTGCGACAAGGGCTACGAGCCCAGCCCCGACACCTACATGACGTTCACGGCCCCGGCCGCCCACCGGCTGGCCGCATAGCACGGGCGGCCGCAGCACCGGCAAGGGCCGGCTGCCCGCTCCCTCACCCCTGCGAGATCAGGAGAAGCCCAGCATGACGCATCGCTCCGCCCTCTTCGCCGCCGTCCTCGGTTTCGGCCGCGCCGGGTCGAACATCGGCGACCACCTCGTACAGTCCGACTACTGCGCCCGCGTCAAGGGCGCCACCGACGACAAGCCCGTCCACTACGCCGCCAGCCCGGACGACGAACCGACCGTCCACGGCACGGCCGACGGCATCAAGGCCTGCGCCTGGCACTGCCTGACCTACACCGCCACCCAGGCCGTCGCGGTCGGGGCCGGCGCCCGCGTCCTGGGCATCCGGCTGCACCCGAGCGCCGCCGCGGCCGCGCTCGCCCTGTCCTTCGTCACGCACTACGCCGCGGACCGCCGGGTGCCGGGCGGGCTCCTGGAGACGCTCGCCACGAAGACCGGCAAGACCAACTTCTGGCGCCTGGCCGACCACGGACTCAACGGCGCGTACTGCATCGACAGCGCCTGGCACCACGGCTGGGAGACCCTCGCCGCCCTGATCGCCACCACCAAGGCCACCACCCGATGACCGGCCGCACCCGCAGCCGCCTGGACCGGATGCGCGCCTCGGTCGGCATCGCTCAGCTCGCCCTCCAGCAGATCGAGGACGACCTGAGCGCCGACGACGTCGACGCCGTCGAGCTTGCCGCGATCCTGCGCGAGCTCCAGGAGGACGTCGACGTCCCCGACGGCCTCTTCCCCTCCCTCGCGCAGCTGCTCACCACCGCCGCCCGCCGGGCGGAGCAAATCGAGCCCGACCGCGACGGCGACGCCTCCTGCCCCCTGCACGAGGCCGCCGCCCTGCTCACCGACAACGCCGGGCAGCGCCTGAACTGGGCTGCCCGCTCCCTCGACCCGCAAGGAGATGCCGCATGACCTCGGTGCTGTACCCGGACCTGCCCGAGAACGGGCTGATCGTGCTGATCGGCGCCTCCGGTGCGGGCAAGTCGACCCTGGCCCGCACCTGGCCGGCCTCCCAGGTCCTCTCCCTCGACGCCCTGCGCGGTACGGTCAGCGACGATCCCGGCGACCAGAGCGCGACCGGCGACGCCGCCGACGTCCTCAAGCTGATCCTGGAACGCCGGATGGCCCGCAAGCTCAACACGGTCATCGACGCCACCAACGTCGAACAGTCCGTGCGGGTGGAGCTGGTGATGTCCGCCAAACGGCACGGCATGCCGACCGTCGCGGTCATCGTCGCCACGTCCCTGAACCTGTGCCTGGAGCGGCAGGGCTCACGCCCGGACAACCGGCGCGTGCCCGAGGACGTCGTCCGTGCCCAGCACCAGGCCATGGTCCACTCGCACCAGCGCCTCGCCGCCGAAGGCTTCAACACGGTCGTCTTCGCCGACGCCCTGCGCCGCCTGGAGCCGTTCCTGAAGCGGCTCTCGCAGGCCCGGGAGGCCGACCTCGGGCGTGACGGCAGCGAGGGCCTGGGCGATCTGCTGCTGGTCCGCCGCTTCTTCGGCCCGGAGATCCTGCCGCTGTGGCGGTGGCAGCCGGGCTCGGACCTGGTGACCGGCCGGGACCGCGTCGCGGAAGTCCGCCTCGGGCAGCAGTCCCTCACCCTGGCCTTCCGTGACGACGTCGACGGCGAGGGCGACTTCGGCTTCGACGCCCTACTGCCCTGCCCCTTCGACCCGGAGTGCGACGGGCAGGCATGGGCACCGGCCTACAGCGTCAGCTGCCTGTACCGGGCGCTGACCGGCGGGCTGGACCGTGACGAGGACATCGTCTGCACCGTCCACGGTGACGGCGTCGACGACGACCAGGACGACGACCCCGAGGGCCGCGCGGACCTGGAAGCGCAGTACGCGGACGCGGTCGCGTGAGCCGCGCCGCCGACGGCCCGCACCCCCACCCGCTCACCCCGGCCGACCTCCCGGCCGGAGACGACTGGTGGCACGGCTGCCCGCAGTGTTACCAGCCGATCCAGGGCGGGGCCGCCGGCCTCGCCGCGCACCGCCGCACGGTCCACTCCAACTCCGGAGACCCTCGGCGCCCCATCACGATCCACCTGGAGTTCTGACACCGCCGCGCCACGGCGTGACGGACGCTCCGTGCCGCCCCGGCCCCGCATCACGGAGACCGGGGCGGTCGCGGTGGTCCCTCATCACCGAGCACGGAAGGAGATGGACGTCATGACCCACCTGTACGAGGTCGACGTCCCCGTACGGAGCACCGAGACGCCCGCCCTGCGCGGGGTGCACGTCTTCACCGGCCTGGCCGACAGCCGCAGCGCCGCCGTTCGGATCGCCCACGAGGTCTACGACGCGGCGCGCGCTGCGGCGGAGGCCGGACGCGAGATCCCCCACGGTCGGCCGGACGGCTGGGGTGCCCGCGGATACCGGCCCGGGTGGGAGCTCGACTGGCCCGCCGCGACCGTCGGCCCCTGGAGGAGCCCGTACAGCTGGCTCAACTCCAGCCCCATCGAGCTGTAGCTCCGCCCCGGGACAGCCGCTCTGCTTGGCGGCTGGACGACTGTCCCGGGTCCACCCATCCCGTACGAGACGAGACGGAGAACCCAAGTATGTCGTCCTTCCTGAGCGTTCAGGGCCGGATCGGCCAGCGCACCCTCTTACTGACGACCGTCGCCGTGCCGCTGACCGGCTGGGCGGTCCACGCGGCCGCGCTGCACAAGCAACTTGCCGCCACCCGCCGCGACCCGCTGACCGGCCTGTTACGCCGTGACTCCTACACCGCCCGCGCCCGCCGGCTCCTGGCCCGCCACGGCGACGACACGACCGTGGTCATGGTCGACGCCGACAGGTTCAAGGAGATCAACGACGGCCTCGGCCACGCGGCGGGCGACACCGTCCTCGCGTCGATCGCGGCCCGGCTCACGGCCTGGGCGGGCCCGCGCGCCGCGATCGGCCGCCTCGGAGGAGATGAGTTCGCCGTGGTCCTGGACCTGCCCTCCGACCGCCGGGAACAGCGCCTGGAGCAGCTGGTCCGGATGCTGCACACGCCGGTCACCCTGGACGACGACCGCACCGTCGACGTCGCCGCCTCGGTCGGCGCCGCGACCCCGGACATGATCGGCACACGCGACCTGACGCGCCTGCAGAAGGCAGCCGACGCAGCCCTGTACGACGGCAAGCACTCCGGGAAGGCGGTCCTGGCGACCGCCGCGCACGCCGCTGCGCCGTCCGTCAACGGGCGCTGCGCGGGCAGGCCGGGCACGGCCGTGTGGAGGCGAGCGGCATGAGCACCGCGACCCTTCCGCCGGCGGGCTACTGGATCCGCGGCATCAGCGTCAAGCAACCGCACGCCGCCTGCCTCCTCGCCGGGGACAAGACGATCGAGAACAGGCCCCGGGCGTGGTCGTGGCGCGGCTGGCTGCTGCTGCACGCGAGCCAGCAGACCGACCGGCCCGCCCTGCGCGTGCCGCTGATCGCCCGCACGATCCGCGGCCGCGAGCTGACGACCGGCGCCGTGATCGGCATCGCCCGGCTGACCGGCTGCCACCAGGACCCGGACGGTTCCCCGCCCTGCACCGAGTGGGCGCAGCCCGGGGCGTGGCATCTGGAGGTCAGCGATGTCCAGGCCCTCGCCCTGCCGATCCCGGCGCGCGGGCAGCTCGGACCCTGGCGGCCCACCGAGCACCTGGTCGACCAGGTCCTCCAGCAGCTGCCGCACCTGCGGCCGTGACCACCCGGCGCCGCCATCTGCGCGCGGTGCCCATGCCGCCGGAGCAGCCCGTGACGCCGGTCCAGCTTCTGAACTGGCGCCACTCCTCGCACTTCGGTTCGCCCGCACCGTGCGTGCTGTGCGGCACCACCACCCCGCTGAGGTCCCACGCCAAGGAGCCCGTGCACAAGGTCTGCGCGGAGCTCTGGAACGCACGGCACCCCGGCGAGACCCGGTTCGTCTCCGACCTGCCCAAGGACGGCGGGACGACCGACCACGCCTGACCTCTACCTCCACCCGGAGGCCCCATGAGCAGCACCCAGCCCGACGTCGACCGCACCCTCGCCTACCCCGAGCCGCCGGCCTCGCCACTCTGGCACCGCCGCAGCCCGAAGGCCCGGCCACTCACCCCCGCCCAGCAGCGCCGCAACCGCGAGCTCCTCGACCTCGCGCAGCGCTCCCCCCGACCCCGCTCCCCTCGCTCCACCAAGACCCTGGCGGAGGCCCGCTGATGAACCCCCAGACGCACCTGGCCATAGACGGCTACGTCGACGCGATCCCGGCCCCCGGCACCGGCTGGGGCACCGCCCGCTTCGACCTGATCCACTCCCCCGCCGACGCGGACCGGATCGCCCCCGACGCCCCGGACACCGTGTACGCCTGCACCACCGGAGACCCGCGCATCGCCGACGTACTACTGCGCGAGATCCAGCCCGGCGACCTCCTGCGCGTCACCGGCACCGTCGTTCAGCCCGACGACCCCGAGGCCCCTGCCCACCTCACCGTCGACGGCCTGGAGGTCCTCGAGGCCGCACCGGCCCCCGTGCTCTACGACCTCGTGCTGGAGCGGTTCGGCATCTACGTCGTCGTGTTCGACGCCGACCGCGACGCCGTGCCGGTGTTCACCGCCTCCGGTCGCTGGGTCGGCGAGGCCGCCAGCCCCGACGCGATCGGCGACCTCATCGAAGCCCACGAGAACGGCGGCACGCGATGACAACCGCCCTCCCCGCGCAGCGCACCGTCCTGGCGCGGTTCCCCGCCGGCCACCCCCGCGGCTCCTGGCCCGCCGACGAATACGCCGCCGCCCAGCGCGCCCAGGGCACCGACGCCCCAGTCGTCATGGACCTCGACAGCGACCAGCTCATCGTGGTCACCAACACCACCACCCAGTAGCAGCACCCCGCAGCGCCGCGCCCGGCCCTTCCCGATTGGGCGCGGCGCTGCCCGTGTGCCCGCTCCTCACCATCGAGCAGGAGGATCCCTTGCCCCCGATCCGCCTGATCTCGTTCGGCTACCTGCACCTGCCCACCGGTCCGGACGGTTCCCCCGTCCCGCCCGCCGCCGACCGGATCGAAGACGTCCGCGACCGGCTCCGCGACCCGGCCGCCGCCCGCGACATCCTCGACCTGGACGGCCTCCACCCCCGCGTCCAAGACGTAGTCCTCAACACCCCCGGCGCCCGCGAACTGCTCGCCAACCTCGCCGATTACGCGGCCCTTCCCGCCGGTCCCCGCCGTATCGCCATCGGCTGTGCAGGAGGTCGCCATCGTGCCAGCGGTCTTACGGAACTCCTTGCCCGAGCAATCCGGGACCGCGGCCGCGAGGTCGAAGTGGAGCACCTGCACGTCCATCTGCCGCGAGTCCTTAAGACGCCCGCCGACCCCCGCACCGCCAACACCGAGCAGGAGACCGCCCGATGATCCGTCGCATGTTCCGACGCTGCGGCCACGCGCCCGGCGCCCTCACCCGCGAGGACCAGACTGCCGTCGACGAATTTCGCACGCACCTCGCCGCCATCGCCACCCTCCGCACCCCGGAGCCCTGGACGCCCGGCCGCTACCAAGACGTCGCCGTGAGGGTCGGGCCGTTCATCGAGCGCGCCCACACCCGTCCCGGTGACGACCACGGGCCCGACATCATCGCCGTGGCCCTGCAACACCCGGACGGCCAGTACATGCCCTACGGCGAGTGCTACCGGAAGCTGGGCTGGCTGCGCTGCGAGACGGACAAGATCCTCGGTGTGTGGGATCCGGCCTACGCGCCGCTCACCCACGCCGCGGCGGGCCTGGACCTCCCGGCCGACGTCGGTATGGAACCGGCGCACTACGCCATCTACGTGGAGGCCCGGAAGCCCGACGGCAAGAGCTACACCCTGCTGCGCCTCGGCCCGTACACCCAGGCCCGGCACGCGTCCCAGGACGCCGCCCTACTCACTGCCTCACTGGAGGGACGGGAGACCACCGCCGTACCCGGCTACAGGGTGTCTGCGCGGCCCGCACCGTTCGACGTCAGCGGCCACCAACTGTTCACCGAACCGTACGAGGCCGACATCCTCGCGCTCCTGGCCGGCGTGGTCGAAGGGGTGAGCGCGTGATCACCAAGGCGCGGGCGGCCTGACGCGCACGACCGAACACGGCAAAGGCCCGCACCTACCACGCGTTCACGCGCGGGAGGTGCGGGCCTTTTTCTGTTTCAGGGCCGTCGTGATCGCCTAGAGGTCAGAAATTTCTGACCCCTGCTCCCAACTCAGCTGGTGGCGGCTTTGGTCTGCTCCGAGGCTGCGGCAACGGCACGCTTGGCGGCGGCCAGCCTCTTCGTGACTCGCTGCATCTCGGTCTCCAAGCGCTCCAGGTGCTCGCGCGTCACGGCCGGGTCGTCTTCCAGGGCGGCCTGGACCGCAGCAGGGGCCAACGGCGAGTAGACACGTTCCTTGAGTGAGGTGGCTGCTCGCTCCAAGGCCGTGATCACTCCGGGCGCCGATGGCGCTGCCGGGGGGTCAGAAATTTCTGACCTCGGCTCCTGTGCAGGAATCGAAGGTGTGGTCAGGTTCTTCGCGATCGAGGCAAGCAGCGAGGCGGTAGGCCGCTTCTTGCCCTGCTCCGCTGCCTGAGCCAAGCCCTGGGTCATGACGACCTGAGCGGTCTCCAGGCCCTGGCTGGTGATCACCTCCGCCATGACCTTGCGGGCCGACGCCCGGGTCAGGTGCTGCGCGAGATCGGGCCCCAACTCACTGATCGCCCGAATACGCGCTGCGTCCTGCAACAGCTCGAACACATACTTCGGCTCGACGTCGAGCACGCCCGCAGCCCACACCGAGAAATTAGTATGGCCTGCCACCAGGTGCAGCTCGCGCTCCTGGGCGACCTCCAGCAGCACCGCCTTGTTCAGGACGGTGAAGTCCTCGGCACGCTTGCCCGCGAGGTCGATCTCGTGCAGGCGCTCGGTGACGTAGGCCAACTGCTCCTCAAGAGTGCCGACGATGTCGTCAGCGCTGAGAACCCGGCCATGAGCGAAGACGCTGGGCTCCTGACCATCGACCGTGCCCTGCTTCACGGCGTCTGACGCCGCGCGCTTCTGCAGCTCAGCCGGAACCGCCGGGTCGACAGCCGAATCCGCAGCCTTCTTCAGGCGGTTGGTACCTGCCGCGATCAGCCTGTTGCCGCTCACGCTTCCACTCCTGATGCCATGAGAATCCGGTCGTACGCGTCAGTGAGCACCTGCGCCTCTCGGCCCGGCGCATCGGTGATCGGCACGCACGCAAACCGCGTCTGCTGGCGCACCGAGTGGCGAGGGATCACCAGGTCGTCCCGGTAGAGGGAGCCGTAGGTGTCTGCCAGGTACGCCCCTATGGCGTCCTTCAGCGTGCTGCGGCCGCCCGGCACTATCGACGGGATGATCCCCACCACCCTCAGGTCCGGGTTCATGCCCAGATCCTTGACGAGCTTGATCGTGCTCAGGGCTTCTGCTGCGCCGATACGGCCGTCCTCATCCAGGGTTGCCGGGATGAGCACGTCGGTGGCTGCCACGAGAGCAGACGTCACCAGCTTCCCGCCAGCCCGGGGCGGCAGGTCCAGAATGCCGACCTTGTCGGGCCCGACTACGCCCTTCAGCCCCAGCCGTAGCCGGAACTCAAGACCGACAGCCATGTTGTCGGTCTCCCGGTTGGCGAGAGCCCGTTCCGCGGCGATGACCTGCACGCCGGACCAGGCCTTCCCAGCTTCAGCGAACGCATCTGCGGCCAGGCCAGTCTCTCCCTGTGGGTCCAGCGCCAGCAGGTCGTTCATGGAGAAGGCCGGCGCTTCATCGGGAGAAATGCCCAGCTCTGCCGTGAAGGTTCCTCGCGGATCCAGATCTCCCGCAATGACACTAAGCTTCCGCTTTCGCGCGGCCGCGACTAGGCCTGCGGACAGGGCGCTTTTGCCCACGCCGCCCTTCTCGCTGTACACAGCCAGCACTCTGCTCATGTCAGAACCTTCAGTCGATGCGCCCAACTCATGGGGGGAAGACTATCGACAGGAAGCCCGGCATCCAGGGCCGCCCGGCGGCGGACAACACGAACGAGCACTCACGACAGAGACTCCGCCCACGCCGTTGTCAGCTACGAGACACCAAGTCGCTCCTAACGTTGTCGACTTGGCTCGTGAGTGATCAGCTGACGATGAGCGCAGCATTCGCACGACATCGTCAGGCATCGCCGTAGACGGCTCGCATCACCTCCGTCCGCTGTTCGGGCCGAGCCGCCTGGCAGCCAGGGCAGCGGCGTCCGGTGACGCGCTCAGTCGTGGGGAAGTCGGACTGTGCGGAGTGGACTTGGTACACGTCCACGAGCAGCGGCGTGCGGCAGAGAGGGCAGGGCTTTCCATACCTGGTGATCGTCATGGGCGGGACTGTGCACACATCGACGGCTTACCGTCTCGGGCTGTCGCGGCGGCCCGCCTGGCGGGCACTCCGGTAAAGACTCGGTGATGGCCTCCCACCCGGCGGGAAGGACTTCGGATCGCGCTTTTCCGCAGGTCAGCGGCGGGGTTCCATGGGCCGATGATCAGCATGTCGGAGGTTCGCCCGGGGAACGGGTGGCGCTACCTCTTCCGTGGCGTGATGGTCGGCGACGGCCACCGCCTTGCGGGCACGCCGCTGCGCGCCGCCCAGGACGAAGCCGGTGTCCCGCCCGGCGTGTGGAAGGGCCGGGGGCTGGCCGCGGTCGGCCTCGCGGCCGGGGGCGTGGTGACCGAGCGGCAGGCCGAACTGCTCCTGGGGGAAGGCCGGCACCCGGACGCCGACCGGATCGAGCGTGAGTGTCTGGCGGAGGGCAAGAGCCCGGCACAGGCCCGGCGGGCGACCGTGCTGGGCAGGCCCATCGAGCACAACCGCTCGCCCGAGACCGACAAGGCCAAGGAGCGGACGCCCTGGCTGGGCATGGACCTGGTGTTCCGGCCCCCGCCGACGGCACACATCGCGTGGGCGCTCGGGGATGACGAGACCCGCCTGGTGCTGGAGCTGTGCCAGGACATCGCCCGGGACAAGGCGCTGGCGTGGATGGAGGATGCGGTCGCGGAGATCCGCTGGAAAGGCGGCGGCAAGCATCGCGCCCGGGTCAAGGACGGGCTGATCGTCGCGGTCTTCCGGCACTACGAGTCGCGAGCTGCCGAGTCGAAGCCACTCCTTCACGATCATGCGGTGGTGTCGATCCGCGCCCGGCGGCCGGACGGGACGTGGGGGAATTTGTCGGCGGACTCGATGATGGCCCACATCGTCGCGGCCGACACCCTCTACACCCTCTACTTCATGGAGGAGGTGTCCACCCGACTCGGGTGGGCGTGGGAGCCGCGCGAGGTGACGCCCGGCCGACGGCCCGTCATGGAGATCGCGGGCATCGACCAGCGGCTCATCGGCTGGCAGTCGACCCGCCGCCAGCAGATCGAGGACGCGCTGTCCGTCCTCGCCGCCAGGTACGAGGAACGGCAGGGGCACTCGCCGGGGGAGCGGGCGTCCTACGCGCTGGGCTGCCAGGCCGCCGACCAGACGCGCCCGCCCAAGCGCACGGTGCTGCTGTCGCTGACCGAGCTACGCGAGCGATGGCGGGATTCAGCGGTCCGGGCCTACGGTGCCGACGTCGTCGACCGGCTGGCGGAGCGGGCGCGGGCGGCGGCCGCGGCGGTGGGGGCGCGGGTGCGGCCGGTGGTCGACATAGCGCTGGCGGCCGTCGACGTCGTCGCCGTGGTGTACGTGATGCGCGGGGCGTTCAAGCGCCACCATCTGCTCGCCGAAGCGCGCCGCCACCTCTCCTACGTTCTGCGCGGCCGGCCCCACCAGGTGGGCCTGGACGAACAGATCGTGCAGACGGTCATCGACGACTACACCCGCCCGGCCGGCCGACGGATGATGACCGCCGACCTGCGCGCCCTGTACCCACGCGACACCGAGGACCAGGCTGTGCTGCGCCCGCTGACCCGCAAGAGGACCGCGACTCCGTACGAGCGGGCCCGCCTCGCCGCCGACGCGCTGAGGGTCCGGGCCCAGGCCGTGCGCCGCGCGGACCGCCTGGGCTCCCGCACACGACCGCGCACCGTCGCCGTGCCCGCCGCCTCGAGGTCGCGCCCGCGGCCGTTCCACTCGGACCGGAAGGCCGGCCGCGTTCCGGAGCAGACGACCGACGTGGACACGGTGGAGCAGACCCGCCGGACGCTTGCCGAGGCCGCCCTTGCCAGGGTCCAGGAAGGCGCCCGGGAGCGTGCCCTCACCCACGGCCCCCGACCACAGCCCGCCCCGGCGACGGCCCCGCCGCCGCACCCCCAGCAGCCCGGCACCCAGCACACACCGGGCCGGACCACAGGAGGAGTCGAGTGAGCACCCCGGAAGAACAACCCAGCCTTGACGAAGCCCTCGCCCGCGCCCGCGCCGCAGCCAAGAAGATGGCCGCCGCGCTCGATGAGGACCACCAGCCAGAGCCCGATGAGCCCCTGGGATGGCAGCCGGTCTGGAAGCGGCCCCGGAAGCCGAAGTCGAAGGCGGCGAAGAAGGCGGAGCTGCGCAAGCAGCGGCGGCGGCTCCAGGACGCCGGACGGCGCCGCCTCGCCGCCGGGCAGTCGCGCCGGCCTCGCTCCCGGCAGAACCGGATCGGCAACGCCGCCGCGCGCCGCAACGCGCGTGCTCTGTCCCGGGTGCGATACTCCAACGCCTGGCTGTGGTGACGGTGCCGGACATCGTCCACCGAGTGGAACCCACCCGATGGACTCCACTGGGTGGAGCCACTGAGTGGAGTCCACCCGGGTGGGCCCATCGGGTGGAGCCCACTTGGGGGGCCCGACCAGAGTGGACGCCACCGAGTGGACTCCACTCTGGTGCGCACCGCGATGTCCGCCACCGCACCCAGTGCGCACCACCCGGCGATGGCCGGCGCTCGCGCGCCCTCGGTGCACCGCACCCGATGTTGCGCGCCGCACTGGCGCGCGCACCGTCGACCTGACCCCTTGACCAGGTGCGGCCGGGTGCGTGCGCGACCCCTTGTCCAGGTCCGCTACCGAGGGCGTTTCTCCTTGCCACAGTACGTTCGGGCCGCCGATCAGGCCGTGGTCAAGGGGGTGTGTGATAGAGAGCCTGCCGCCGCGCGCCTGGTGGGGTGCGGTGGTGCGTAAGGTGCAGTGGATCTGTCTGGCGGTGGTGCGCACCCGGGACGGCGGTGCGCACCAGCCGGTGCGGGGTGCGCATCGAGGGTCTGGCCGAAGCCGACGGCCTCCATCTGGCGCAGCACACTAGCGTCGACGCGGGAGTCTGCCCTGCGGCCAGTCCGGACCGAGGAACTGGTCGAGTCTGCCGGCGTATTCGAAGAGCAGCGCCGCGTCCTGTTCGAGGTCCTCGAGGGTGCAGACGAGGTTGGCGCCGTCCTGCTTCCTGAAGAAGCGGGACCGTACGACGCCCACGCCGTCCCAGTTCCACCAGGAGGCGTGCACTGCGTCGTCGCGCCGACGCTTCAGTTCATGTGCGTCGCCCCACTGAAGAGTCTCGGCCAGTGCGGCGGCCCGCGGAATGCTCCGGCGTGACTGCGCCACCAGCATCTTGTGGAGGTCTGACCATGTTTTGTCGACCACTGAGAAGCCGTTCTGATCGTCTCGGAGGAGCAAGACAAGCCGTTTCATGGCGGCCTCCACATGCCCGCCCGCGACCACGATGGCGCCGATCAGCCCGTAGAGACGTTCACGGAATGCGAGGTCCCCTTCATCCGGACCTCCGTGGCGCCCCAACCTGAAGGTGGAGACGTCCACGTCCGGGCGGGCACTCGGGGCGGTGATGTCCATGGTGAAGGACGGGCCGCCGTCCAGGCGGGTTTCCATCCTGTGGGAAAAGGCGTGCCCGGGCGGGGGCCAATCATCTGACATGCAGGGATTCTGTCCGCCGAGGCCGCTGCCCCGCCACTGCTTTCGGCGCCACCGCAGGTTCGCGGAGCCCTCGACAGGACAGCACCCCGCCAGCGTTTCGATCTCCGAGATTGACGCAACTCGGCGCCACTCGATCAAGATCCACAACGCGTAGACCCCATCCGCAAGGTAGAAATCCCGGTTACACCGGCGCTCGCGCTGCCCCCTTGCCCAGGTCCGCTACCTGCGACATTCCGCCTATTTAGGCAGGGGAGAAGTCTCCGTCCCGGCACGCTGCGCGACGTCCCTGGGGAAAAGCCGCTGCTGCCTGGGGCGTGCCGCTGGGAGACTGCGGGGATGACCACGCAGCGGCTGCCGTTCCCGGTCCCGGACGAACGCGCCCACCTCTTCGTCGACAGCTACGCCGACATGCACGACCTCGTTGAGGACCTGGTCGTGCCCGCCGGCGTTCCCGAGGCCGCGGCGACGGTCCTGCGTACGGCCCGCGAGCTGCTGCGCCAGTCGTACTACTGCTACGAGTTCTCCACCGTGGCGGTCATGCACTCCCTGATCGCGGTGGAGATCGTGCTGCGCGACCGCACCCCGGGTGCGGGCACCAAGCCACTGTTCCAGCTCATCAAGCAGGGCGCCGCCGACGGGGTCCTGACGACCCGGCAGGCGGAGTACCTCGACTACGGCCGGCAGATCCGCAACGGCATGGCGCACGGCCAGACCACGCACGCGGTGATGCCGCCGGCCATGGCGGCGGAGATGGTGACGACCTCGTTCGCGATCGTCTCCGAGCTCTGCCCCGCACCTGCCTGACGATCACGGATCAGTAACGGCGCTCAGGGGAGTGTCACACCGTCGACTTTCGCCACACCTCTAGCAAGTGACGGGGGGATTCCATCCGAACCCCCGCGCCACCTGCGTGAGGAGCCTGATCATGACGTACACCAGCAGCGCCCAGCAGCCCGAACCGGAGCCACGCCCGACCCGGTCAAGGGGTGCCGAGCGGCCTTTGGGCGGCCCGGAATCCAGTGCCGTGAACGGTGCCGCGAACGATTCCAACGTCGTGCCCATCACCGCAGCTCACACCGCCCGGCAAGGGGCCTCCTGGCACGCTGACACCTCTCTCCCTTCCCCTGAGACGTCGGCGAAGGGGAGGAAGTCCACACCTGCGGCCAAGGTGCGGGCCGATGCGCTGCGGATGCTGGGGTGCGTGCGGATGGCCACGGTGCGGCAGATGGCTCAGGTGATCACGGCGGAGGATGCCGACGGCCGGTCGTACGTGCGCAGGGCGATGAGGAAGCTGGCGGAGCTGGGGCTGGCGGAGACGAACGGCAAGGACGGAAGACATCCGATCTGGAACCTGACTCCGGCGGGGCAGAAGGCGCTGGCCGACGGCAACGAGCTGCCTTTCCGCCCGAAGGCCGGCACCGGGGCGAAGGCGGTGAAGGCCGGGTTCGGTCCGCACGGCGTCGCGGTGACGGACATGATCCTCGCCTACGGCGGCCGCAAGCACCTGACCGACTGGCAGGTGGAGGTGAACCACGCCATCAAGGAGACCGGCCTGAGCTTCAACACCGACGCGGTCCTCGCGCTGCCGACCAAGACCGGCGAGGTGCGCCTCTTCGAGCTCGACAACGGCACCATGTCCCAGGCCCGCCTCGCCAAGGAGGTCTGGGACTACGAGCGCTACGCCGGGCACCGCCTCTGGGAGGGAGCCCGCGGCACCATCGGCACCACGCACCCGTTCTGGCAGCGCCACCGCTACACCCGGTCCGCGACCTTCCCGCGGCTGCACGTCGTCCTGGCGGGCAAGGAGGAGCACCTGCTCGACAACCGCCTCCAGGCGCTCGCCGCCGACGTGAAGGGGATCACCGTCGCGGTCTGGGTGAACACCCTGCCCCGGCTCCAGCGCGGCGAGCCCTGGTACGAGATCGGCGTCGACGACCCGGACCGGCGCCGCGAGCGCTACCCCGAACCGCCCGGTCGCTGAGGCAGACCTGCCGGAAACGAGGACGCTCCCTCACGCAGAAGCTGTGGGGGGAGCGTCCTCGGGGACCGCACCGCGTCGGTCAGGGTCGGCGCGGCCTGCTGCGCCAGCGCAGCGAGTGGGGAGCGCCGGCCTTTCTCCACCGTGCGCAGCAGGCATGGCCCCGTGGCCACACGCTTCAGTCGTCCACGCTTAGCCCGCTGACGCGGGCGATGCCGTCCAGCTCGTTGTCGACGGCCTGCCGCTCGGTGGCCCAGCGATGGTGGTTCTCGCGAAGCTCCTGCAATCTCACCGGGTCGTCGGCAGCGGAGGCTTCCACGATGGCGAAGCCCGGACTGCCGTCGGGGCCGGGCATCTCCACGAGCCGGTGGTCCATGCGGCCGGTCAGGAGAATCGCCAGGACCGTTGCGTACTCGCGCTGCACCTCAGGCGTGAACGCCGAGAGGTCCCCGACGGGGCCGGCTTGATGTCCCTCGGTTATCAGATGCGCAGTCTTGTGTACGGCCTTGGCCAGGACGTCGTACTGCTCGGGGTCCATGCGTGCCTTGAGCGTCTCTATGTAGAGGGAGGCGTTGTCGATCCTGCAGTTCTCCGAGTCGAAGTCGTTCGCGTCGTTCATTTCGACAGCCTGGTCCGGTATATGGCGGGCGTCCAGGCCCGTACACGGGTCGGTGCGACGCGCGGGCCAGGTCCGTCGGCCTACGTGTTGCCGTCGGAGGGGCACCCGGCAAGCAGCCGGAGGGGAGCAGGCAGGAGGTGTCCCGGGGCCCGGTAGGGAGTCGCTCCGCTCAGCGACTCCGCGTCCCCGGGCTCCAGCGTCACGCGGGGGTCAGCTGCGAATTTCCTCACGATGCGGTTCAGTCCGCTTGGTTCATCTCCATGTATAGGTCCAAGCACCGCCGGCAGATGTCCTCCTCTGCCACGGGGACGAAATACTCGAGGCAGCTGCACAGGCGCAGGCCGGTGAAGACCCTGGTGCAGTTGAAGCACATGTCGATCGGCTGCCCCAGAGTGGCTGTCGTGCGTACACCGACGATGAGTGTTCGGGTCCAGCACTCGGGGCAGTCACCTGAGGAGACTTCGTCCTCGATGCTCCCAGTTTCGAAGCTCTCCGCGTAGGCGTAGGCGAGCTGTTCGCTGTCCCAGGCTCGTGGGCAGAAGTGGCACTTGCTGCCCTCCTGGTCCACAACGAGTGCCCACTCGTGGCAGGACGGACATTGCACCGTTCTGTCCGCATACTCCTTGAGTTCGTCACGCAAGCGGGCGCGACGAGTCTCCACGAACGTAGCGATGTCCCGTACGCCTCGGCGCACCGAGTCCATTTCTTCCTGCAGTGCGGCGAGTTGCTCAGGCTCCAGCGCGGGGACCAGGTGCTCGTCCACGAAGCGCATGAGGAAGTCCAGCACGCTTGCTGCGCGCTTCTCCACCAGGGCGACCGTCTCTTGAAGGCCCCAGTGCTGAAGGCGGTTGCGGAGTTTCGCCAGCTCGTCTACCGCTTCGCGGTCGTCCTTCCTGATGGGGAGCCCGACCATGTCGGAGAGTCTGCGCATCGACTCAGCGACCGTGGCGCTCTCGAATTCGCCCTTGTCGTATTTCTCCTTGGTGCACTTGCTGAGGTCCTTCACGACCAGGGACCAATGCGCTATTTGGAGGCGTGCTTTGACCAGTACCTCGGTGGCAGCCTGAAGGTGGAGGACCGCGTACTTCAGGTCCCGCGGAGAGACTTCTGCGTCAGGTCGCGCAAGCCGGGTGACAACCTCCGAGAGGTAGTCGATGCCATTCGGGACGGGTGGGAAGTCCACACGGGGGCCGTCTGCGTCTCCGATCATCTCAGCAGATGATCCTCTTCGACTCATGGTCACCTCTCACGGAATCGCGGCTGCGTCTGGTGCAGTGGCGGGCAGGGCGGGAAGACTAACCAGTAGTGCGAGCGCCCGATAGCCGTGGAGGGGGCAGCTTCGAGCCCCGGGGGCCGACGGCGCCGCGATGGGTACAAGTATCCGGTATGACGCGGGAGCGGATCCGGTCGCTGGCAGTTGGGACCGGGCCCGGGAGACCGTGGGCTGTGCGCCCATCAGGCGTCGTAGGGCTGTGTCAACGAGCTGTGCGTTCACAGCCTCGGCCTTGTGGGTGGATTACTGCAGTCGCGCGGCACGCGCTCCGTTGGGGCGGTGTGCAGCCAGTCCCGGCCTGACCACCGGCTTCCGAGGTTGCCGAGCGTGGCGTGGGTTCCTTGGCCCGCGCTCACACGGCCGCATTTCGGGGTGACCTTTCTCGCCATACTCATGTGCGTTGGGAGTGGCTTGACGGCCCCCGTGGATGATGAGGACCTCCTCCTGTGCTTACTGCCGCCGATGTGGTTCCTGGCGAGATCGAAGAGCTGGACCCGGAGCAAAGAGAAGCCTTGGATGCGTGTGTCATCGCGGCGATGACGTGGTGCGCTCCGGAAGGCGACGTGCGCGCACGCGTTCGGTTGCTGATGGAGTGCCACGGCCGCTACATGCGTGCATGCGGTGTTTCCAGCGAGGCTGCGTCGTTCCCCGACTTCCTGAAGCGGCTACGCCGTGCCCCGGTCGGAGGATTGCTGCCCGGGCCGGGCTCGTGGCCGCGGATCTACGACGCGCGTCTGTTGGAGGACGACGGTACGGCGACCGCAGTCTTGACCCGGCTGGTGATAGAAGCCTCGGAGCGGGCCCAAGAGGTGCCCGGAATGGGTGCTGACCTGCGACACGTTCATAGCGTGCTGCGAGCGTTAGGCAAGCTGCCGGCGGGGGCCCGGTTGTCGCGCATCACGGCCGAGGCGGTGCAGTACGCGGTGTTCCGCGCCCTCCAGGAAGCCGGTTTCGCCGCCTATACGCAGAGCCGCGAAGCCCTGATCACCAGCCCTGCCATGCCGCGGCGCACCCTTGCCCGGCATACGCACCTGGTGGATATCGGGCTGTATACGGCCATCTCACCGATGCGTCAGTTCGCGGGATGGTGGGCTCCGTGTCCGCTCTGCCGGTGGACCATGCGTGCTGTCCCCAAGGGCCGTTATGCAGCCGAGCTGCTCTGCGAGGACGCGCGCCATGTGGAGCGTGGTGCCCGGTTCAGGATGTCATCGCGGGATGGACAGTGGCGGCTCGAGCCGTCCGGCGGCGAGATCCGCGATGTCCCGGAGCTGCGGCCGGTTGAAGGACACGTCGCGCTGTCATACGGCCTGTGGCAGTGGATCGTCGTGCCGGGCCTGCTGGAGATCGAGCTGAAAGACCTCGCCGAAAAGGCGGGCGCTCAGGTACGGCTGTGGCCCTACGGCGACAGCTACGACCTGCACATCACCAAGAACGGTGTCACCTGGCGTGTCGATGTGAAGACATGGGCCGATCCCCAGGGCATCGCAGAGCAGATGCGTGAAGACCCGGAGGGTTGTTCGGGGCTGACCCTGGTCATCCCCGAACACCTCAGCGGATACACCGGGGTACTCACACGCGTGCTGGGGCCGCACGGCGCCCGGGTGATCACCGATGTGGCGCTGATCGGCGAGGTGATTGCGGCATGACCCGAGTTCTGGCTGCGGCACTGGCCCTGGCCGAGCAGTACTTCCCGGCCAAGGACAGCGAAGGGCGGGAGGTGGTCCGGATCGAAGACGCCCACGTCCTACTGTCGGGCCAGGCGGCACAGGTGTGGCCGCAGTGGGGCCAGCTCCCGTACAGCGAGCAGCAGCGTATCGGCCGGCTCGTCGCACAGCGGTCGCGCGGTGAGGCCGATCTGGCCTCCCTGCAGCGACGTGTCCGCAAGGGGTTCGACCAGCAGTGGGAAGACCCTGTCGTCCACCGCTACGCGCCTGGCGCCCGCGACGGCTGGCGGATGGTGGACGTCTATCCGCGGCACGGGCAGCACCTCCTGGACTCGGCGGACCGGCTCTTGGAGCCGGAGGAGCGCGAGGTGCGGATCGAGGTGGCCAGCGGAGGCGGCTGGGTGGCGGCGAGCCGCCGGGGCCCCGTCCAGCTCGCTTTCGACACGCTCAAGGTGGGCTATACACCGCCCACGGTGACGACCGTGGACGCCACGGGGCCGATTCCCGTCGACCCGAACGTGCTGGGCTGGCTCACGCGCACGACGGACGCAGCCATGGAGGGACCCGCCTTCCGCGAGCACCAGGTCAGCCTTCTGCTGAGCGGCACGATGGGATCGGGCACACAGCCGCCCGCCTCTGCGGTCCTGATGGATCCGGGCCTGATGCAGCATCTCAGCGCGCCGACCGGCGTGGGCAAGAACGTCTTCGCCCGCGCCCAGGCCAAACAACTGGCCCGTGAGGGTCACACGGTGGCTCTTCTCGTCAGCGACAACACCGACGTCTTCGGCGAGGTGGAGACGCTGCGCCGCGAGCTGAAGGCGCTGAAGCTCGATGTGTCAGTCACGCCCCTGATCGCACCGGGGAGCCGGCACGAGTTCACCTTGCAGACGGCGCACAAGGCGGTCGACGACCAGACAGCTCTGTCGCAGATGCCGGAAGATCTCGTGGAGCGGCTGTCCGAGTCCGGTTACGGCTGCGCGGTCACAGCGCAGCTGGACGGACCGGACGGTTTCGGTGACGGGCAAGAACCCTGCACGAGCCTGCGCCACACGGATCCCGACGGCCCGCAGGGGGCGTCACTGTGCCCCTACGTGAACCGGTGCGACAAGTTCTCCCATATCCGCGCTGCGTGCTCGGCTCAGATCATCGTGACGACGCATGCCTGTTTCCAGCGCGGCATGGTCAAGATCCCGCTTCTGGTCGACGGCGAACTGCGCCGCCAGATGAGCGTGCGGGAACTGCTGCTGCGCCGCGCACATCTGGTGATCATCGACGAGGTCGACGCGTATCAGTCCCGTGGCTTCGATGTCTCGCAGAGCCTGCCCCTTGCCTCCGTCAGCGATCCGAACACGGCCCTGCGGAAGGTTCGCGACAATCTCCATCGTGCTCCCGCACGTCTGCGTGTGGAGTCACGAGGATCGCTTACCAGAGCTGTGTGGCTCGCCGAGCAGCTCCTCGATCTGGTCAGCAGCGGGGAGATCTGCACGGAGATCGGGCAGGCCCGGGCGCTCGCGGCCGGAAAGGATCCGCGGCGGATGCGACAGGTCCTCAAGGACCGGCGCCGTTGGTACCAGCCGCACCGGTGGGACCGGGAACTCCTGGACAACCTGATTGGCGTCGACACCGAAGAGAGCGCCAACGCGGAGCAGATGGACCACCTCCAGGCCCTGCTGCCCCCGATTGCTGCCCGTCCCGAAGACCGCGTGGTCCCTGCAGTCCTGCCGCAGAGGCTGCGGCAGATCCCCCACCTGCTGGAGCGGATGCTGAGCCTCGACGAGAGCGGCCTGTGGGAACTAGACACGATCAAAGAGGAGCTGCGGGCGATCGTAGGGAAGGCCGTCATACAGCTCGCACGGGACCGCGCACGTCTTCAGGAAGCCCGTCAGGCGGGGGAATCACCAACGGCGGACGACGCCGGGAACCGCGGTGAAAACCAGGCACCACAGCGACCACCGGAGCTGGTACCAGGTCTCGCGGGTGGCGTTTTCCATGCCGTGATGATGAAGGCGTGGCTCACCGCGCTCAACCACACGGTGTTCGACCTCGCCGACCGCGCGGGGGAACTCGCCAGCCACGCCATCGACGGAGCGTCCACGATCGCCGACACGGTCGGCCATCGCGACACCGGCAACGTGGTGCCCTTCGGGCCGCTGGGACAGCAGATCAGCGGCTTCCGGTTCGAGGGACTCGATGACGCCACGGCCAAGCCGCGCCTGGTCATGGAAGTCCTGCGCGGTGACCCGCACACCGAGACCGCCTTCCTGGGGGACATGGTGTCTCTGGCCCTGGCAGGCCACCGCCGGGTCGTGCTGGGGATGTCGGCCACTGGGTACCTTCCGCGGGCCGCACGCACCCACCTGCTGGCCGAGCCGCAGTGGGCCATGCCCGACGCCCAGCGGGGAGGGCTCAGTATCTTCCGCAGTACGCCCATGGCCGACAGCCGCGCCCTGGCCGTGGGCAGCACACCCCTTCACGAGCGTGCTGAACGCGTCGCCGCGCTCGCCCGCGGGTACGCACCAACCCTCATCCGCGACCTCCGGCGCCTCGCGGGTGACATCGCCACCGCCCACCGAGCCCGCGCCCTGATCGCCGTCAACTCCTACGCTCAGGCCCGCATCTTCGCGACGGCCTTGTACGAAGCCGCCCTCGCACTGGGACATAGGCTGAAAATCTTCGTGGCCACCTCCGACACGGACAACCCCGATCTGCCGGCGGTTCCCGACGCCGTCACCCTGGTCACCCGCGACCAGTTCTCCCAGCTCGCCGAGCGGGGCGGCGACGTGCTCATCTCGCCTCTCCCGCGAACCGAACGCGGCCTGAACATCCTCACCACGGCCCCCTCGGGTAAACGAGAATCCGCGATCACTCTGATCGGCCTCGCCATCCGGCCCGTCATGCCCGTCGATGAACCGGCCGCCCTGTCCGCCAGCATCGCCGCCTGCGCCTGGCGCTCCACACCCCGCGACGGGCCCCCCGCCGCGCGCCTTGCCGCCGTCCGCAAAACAGCCCGCGCTCGCCTGTGGGCCACCCTTGCCGCCCCCAAGCGCTTCACGGCGCTCCCCGAAGACCTGCGCTGCGAACTGATCGCAACCGTCCTCGGCCAGTGCATCCAACTGGCCGGCCGCGGCCGACGAGGCCAGACCCACGTCGAACTCCACCTCATCGACGGAGCCTTCCACGACACCACCTGGGGAACCGACCTGCCGACCCTCGTGCGCGAACTGTACGAGAGCTACACCCCTCAGGAGCTCGCCGGAGCCGGCCGCACCTATGGCTTCACCGCCGAGGAGTTCCTCGACTACGCCCAGGCCCCGCACCTGCTCACCGGGTTGCGCAAGGGGTACCCCGACCACTTCGGAGTAGCCGCATGACCGTGTGTCCCCCCGGAGACGAACACCGCAAACGCGCCGGCCTGCTGCAGTACCGCACCCACCCGGCAGTCCTCGGCACCGTTATCGCCTACCGCCCCGGCCCAGCCGCACTCGGCCTCTGGCACGACTTGTGCCGCGCCTACAAAGACCGTGTGGGCGACAAGAAGCAGGACGTCCAGCCGCCGTACCGAGCCCTGGAAGCTATCTTGCGCGCCGTGCTGGGGACCTGGGCGCGCTGGGACGTCAGCAACGGGCAGGCACAACTCCTCACCGCCGCCGAGATGACCGGCGAAGACCGGCATGACGTCTTTGCCTACTGGGGCGAAGCCTTCCTCCCCGACGAGCCCGGGCACGAAGCCGTCATGCGGCTGGCCGACCTGATCGCAGCAACACCAGCCCTGCCCTACCCCGATCTGCCCCGCCCAGTGGCCGGACGGCGCACCCTGACCTGGTGGCCCGGTGAACTGGCCCGATGGCGCCTTGCAGAAGACCTGGCCGCCATCGAATGGAACCTCGGAGGCAAGGAGCCGACCCGCTTCGTACTGTGCACCGACGGGACCCTCGCTGCCATCGGCCACGAACTGCCCAGCGCACCGGACGCGGAGGGACGACTCCACCGCCTCCTGCCGCGCATCAAGATCGGAACCGCAGCCGCAGGACACTCCGCCCGGCACGCAGTCACTGTCAACGCCGTCACCACTCTCCTGGCCAATCGCTGGTACGGGGTCGCTACGGTCCTGCTTTCCAATCCCGACCAGCCCCTCGCCGTGTCCGCCCACACTGATGGGCCGCCTTGGAAACGGCGCCTGAACGTGCCCGCCGTGGCTGCCAGCCGGCGCCTGGCCGGGCTGCCACGTCTGACCCACCGGGTGCCGCCTTTCCCTGATGCCCTGGACGAGAACGTCATCGCGGCTGGCACCGCGCTGGGTGCGGTCCGGGCCGTGGCGCCCGAGAGCATCACCACACCCGGCCTGGGCCGCGGCCACGGAATGGAGATGTTCCGCCGGATCGAGTCCCACATCGACAAGCACTGCGAGGCATACCGGGACAAGTCACCCGTCTACATCGAGGTGCCGGGTCTGTCGGTTCCCACGGCGAAGACCGGCGTGCGCACCAGCGGGCCGATCCAGCCCCAGCACCTTCCCGCCGCCATGGACGCCGCAGGCATCGACCGGCTTCTCCTCGGAGTGCTCTACCACGACGACGAAGTCCGCTCCCGCGTCCAACGCGAGATCGCACGCCAGTGGCACCTGGGCGACGACTTCGTTGCCTCTGACGGAAACGTGAAAGACAACGTCATCCCCGGCCGTGTAGACGTGCTCTTCCTAGAGGACAAGGCGGGCGCCCTCGCTCACGGGCCGGCCACCGCAGAGCGCCGACAGCAGCAGCTCGCCGAACTTCTGGCGCCCTTCCAAGAAGAAGGGCGAGTCATCGCCGCCATCTGCGAGACGGAGTGGGACCCCAACCGGAAGTACCCCACACCAGAGCAGAAGAAGAAAGCAGAGGCCGAAGACGGCAAGTGGCCGTCCAAAGCAGCACTCGCCAGGCTCAGCATCAGCTCGCAGTACATCAAACAGGCTCCCCCACCGGTGCCCACAGTCAAGAAGAACGGCGAGCCGTGCAAGCCGTACTTCATCGAACGAGAGACCAAAGCGCGCGAGGGCGGCCTGGCCAACTCCACGGAGAACGCCCTCCGCGACCTGCTCCGCGGCCTTGGCGTCATCGACCACCGCCTCGGAACCGCGTTCGGGAAAATTCCGCTCCCTGACTACTGGCACATCGGCATCCACATCCGACGGCACGCCCAACCCCGCCAGTACGGACAGCGGAACACCAAACCCGCCCCGCTCACCATCGTGCTCACAGCCATGCGGCCCGTCGGCGGCGTGACCGAGCCATGGACCACGTGGGCCTACTCGCCCATCACCTCGCAATGGGAGCCCTACCGGAAGACCCGACTTGCCGTTCACTCCGTTGACCTCGGACTGGACGTCTCCAGCTTTCCCACCATCGGAGACGAAAGCCACCAGGCATCGGCAGCAGCACAGATCACCGAAGCCGCGCTCCTGGCCGCGCGTATCCAGCTGCCTCAATCCGCCCCCATGGTCATCTACGTCAATGGCGACACCAGCGAGCCCATCTGGGCCGGTCTCCGAGACGAGAACCTGGGACAGCAACCACCTGCAGATCTGCCCAGGCCCGCCTTGTGGCTCCCCGGCCACGGCCTTCCCCGAACCCAACGACCCCTCGCCGTCGTCCGCACCATCACCGACCTCGAACGCATCGGACGGCCGACCGGGGGTTACATCTGGGGCAAGAGCGGGCAATGGGAGCGGACGAAGACCACTGAGAGCCCGTTCCAGCTCGTGTCCGACGACGGATCGAGCTACCTCCCCGACTTCCTTCTCACCACCGTGCCGCGCCCCTGGGCCGCCGGCCCCCCCGGCCGCTTCGGCTCGGAATACTCACGATTCGCACCGGAAGCCGTCCAGCGGCAAGGGAAGAACGGATACGCGCACACAGCCGTACGTCTCACGGTGATCCCCACCGCGGACAACGCCGATGCCGATCTGATCGGCAAGGCAGGCATCGTCCTCATCAACCAGGGAGTCAGCTGGGACGGCCGACAAACCGAACCCACGCCCTCCCGGTTGGCGAAACAGATCGACACAAACCACCCCTACTACCGGCGTAGCTGCGAAGAACCAGAGGCGCTCATCGCGGTACCGGGCGTTGCTAACACCTGAGCCACTCTGAAGCTGATCCGAGAAAGGAGGACTGGATCACCGCAGCGGGCACAACGGCTGTGCCGACAGGCGGTGAACTCGCTTCCCCAGAGCGCAGGCCGCGGCAGCGTCGAGGCTCATCAGCGCCGGCAGGTACTCGTCCATACCCTGGGGAACCTGACCCTGCTCACCCGCAGGCTCAACCCAGCGGTCTCCAACGGCCCCTGGGAGCGCAACTGAGGTTTTCGCGTCGGGGTGCGTTGCTCCTGTCATCACGTCAGGACGAGACCGGTCTCGGCGATGAAGCCGTCCAGGAGGCCCGGACGGTACTGCATCCGCTTGAGCCGGGTCCGTATCAGCGCGGCGAGTTCGTCGGTGGTGCAGGCAGCCAAGTTGACCAGCGTCTTCTTCAGGCTCGCCCACACGCTCTCATCAGGGTTCAAATCCGGTGCATAGGACGGGAAGTGGAACACCGTCAGCCAGGAACGCGCGGCGAGCAGGGCACGCATCGCGCGGTCGGTGTGCTGGGTGGAGTTGTCCCACACCAACACGATCGGCCGGCAACCGAGTTCCTGGTGTGCTGCGTCCAGGAAGGCCGCCAGGTCCGGCTCCCGGAAGCCCTTCTTCTCACCCCCGCGGCCGGGGTGGCGCACCAGCATCCGGTACACGAGCCGGGTGCGCTCCCCGAGGCGGCAGCACACCGCACTGACCAGGGACACCCGCCCGCCGCCCCTGCCGGTGACCTTCACCACCGCAGTGGTGCCCCGGGGAGACCAGGTGCGGGCCTTGGGCGGGCGCATGCCCTGGCCGGACTCGTCGGCGAAGCACAGCCAGGCGTCCTGCTCCCTCACCGTCGTTCCACCACCGGCCAGACTTCCTCGACCCAGGTGGCCACCGCCTGCTCGTCGCGTTCGGCGGCCCGGTGCACCGGCACCTGCGCCGTGAAGCCCATCTGCCGCAGCAGCCGCCAGGTCTGCGGCACGCTGAGCGAGATGTGCCGGCGGCGGCCGATGACGGTGGCCACCCGGGCCAGCGTCCAGCGCTGGTCCTCGACCCAGCCGTGCGCCGCCGGGCCCTGCTCCAGCAGCACGGCCAGTTCCGTGCGCCACTGCGGCCTGAACCGGCTGGACGGCCCGCTGGGCCCCTTCGAGCGCAGCGCCCCGGTCCCGCCCGCGCGCCATTGGGCGTGCCAGGCCCGGGCCGACTTCTGCGAGACCCGCAGCCGCTCGGCGACCTGCGGCGGCCGCATCCCCTGCGCGAACATCTCGGCGGCCCGGAAGCGGACCTGCTCTCGCCGGTCACGCTGGGGCGCGGTCAGGCCGCCACCATCGGGATACCTCATACTTCCGGCCTACACCCGACCGCGAGCCCCCGCACCTCGACGCGAAAAACTCAGAAGCGCTCCGACATCCTCTTGCACAGTGCGCTGTCGTTGAACCGTTCCCTGCCCGCGCAGTGGGATGAGGAGGCCGTCCTGGCCCGGGCGGAGCATCTGGCAGAGGCGTTCTGCCAGCGCTGGCAGCGCCCGGAGGGAGGGGCACCGGCCCTCTCGGTCGCAGACCTCCCGGCCCCCGGGCTGGGGGCACAGAAGATCACGCCCGCCGGCAGGCCGGCGACGGTCACGGTGCCCAGAGCCCGCCGTGACGTCGCCCGCCACATACGCGAGGCCTTCGCGGGTCTCTCGGCCGGGAGCGTCCTGACGGTCGCGCAGATGGTGGCAGCCCGCACCAGCCAGTACGGGGCCGGTGAGATCAGCGCCGGCGCGGTGGCCGCCAGGCTCCGCGCCGACAACGTTCCCGGCATCCGGGCCGTCCCCGGCTCCAGCCCGTTGTCCGCCCGCAAGATCACCTGACCCGTCCGTGGCTGCGGGGCCGCGGACCCGCTCGCACCCGCCACCCATCAGGGACCGATGCGCTGTTCGCGGCGCGTGGTTCACGGGCTCGTCGCGGAAGGCGGCACGCCGGTCCGCCGACGCTGCACCGAGTCCGCTCGCCGGGAAGGTGCACGGGGCATGACATGGCGTCAACTTGTCATAAGATCTTCACTGCATCCCCTCGGAATATGCGCTGTGATGGGTCGTCACAGCTGTGGGGGAGGGGGATCTGAGGGGTAGGGGGCGGTTATGCCTGATCTTGCGGTGGCTGAGGGCGTGGGGTTACCGGCGCCGGGCCAGTCGGTGACGGTCCGTGACCGGCGGTGGATGGCCCACGAGGTGGTCGCCGGAGACGAGTCCGTCCTGAAGGACTTGGAATGCTTGATCCGGGCCGTACCGGGGACACCGGGCACTGTGAACAGATCGGCCTACTCCGAGTGGCTGTTGAGCCGGCCAACTCCGAAAAGACCGGGCCGCCCTCACCGACCGGCTGGGGGCCATCGCCCGGGATGCGCGCGCAGGAGACCACAGCGCTGCGCCGCCTACGCGAGTCCCGTCGGGCGATGGTTCCCGGCCGTCGTCACCTTTCTCGTCCCCGCCCTGCTGGCCAGAGGTAACCGCTGATGCCCCGCCTGGAAAAGTCCGTTGGCCCCATCCCCGCCCAACAGCACGCCAACCGGCTGCGCCAACCCCCGGTCGACGGCCCGTCTGTCGCCCTGCCGGCGCGCACCGACGGCTTACCCCATCTGCCGTCGGTCCCGGAGCCGGGACAGGTCGTCAATGTCCGGGGTTCTACCTGGGCGGTGACGGACGTGCGCCAGCAGGGGTTGCCGCGCAGCCCCGCCGATGAGGGCACCGCGCAGCTCACCCACGTGGTCAGTCTCCAGTCGCTGGAGGAGGACCGCCTGGGCGAGGAGCTGGCGGTGGTCTGGGAGCTGGAGGTCGGACACACCGTCGCCCCGGACCAGGGGCTGCCGGAGTCCATCGGGGTGGACGGCTTCGACGACCCCAACACGCTGGCGGCGTTCGTGGACGCGGTGCGCTGGGGTGCGGTTACCTCCGCCGACGCCGACTCCTACCAGGCGCCGTTCCGCAGCGGCGCCAACGTCGAGGCGTATCAGCTGGAGCCGCTGCGCCGTGCGCTGCAGTCCTCGCGTACCAACCTCCTCCTCGCCGATGACGTCGGCCTGGGCAAGACCATCGAGGCCGGCCTGGTCATCCAGGAACTGCTGCTGCGGCACCGGGCCCGCTCGGTCATCATCGTCTGCCCGCCGAGCCTTGCCCTGAAGTGGCAGGACGAGATGCGGGAGAAGTTCGGCCTGGACTTCGTGATCGTCAACAGCGAGGTCATGGCGCAGGTGCGGCGCAGTCACGGACTGGACGCGAACCCGTTCCGGCTCTTCCCTCGGGTCATCGTGAGCATGTCGTGGCTGCCGACGGTGCGCGCGCAGCGTCTGCTGCGTGCGATCTACGCCGATGCCCGGGGCACGGCCACCGCCCGGCGCTTCGCGTTCGACGTGCTCGTCGTTGACGAGGCCCACCACGTCGCGCCCGCCAGCCCCAGTGCGGCGGACGGGCACCGCGGGTACGCCGTGGACAGCCAGCGCACGACGGCCACCAGGGAACTGGCCGAGCGGTGCGAGCACCGCCTGTTCCTGTCCGCGACCCCGCACAACGGCTATCCGGAGTCGTTCACCGCGCTGCTAGAGATGATCGACGGCCGCCGGTTCAGCCGCGGTGCCCTCCTCGACGAGCAGGCGCTGCGTGAGGTGACGGTGCGCCGGCTGAAGACCGAGCTGAAGGACAAGGGCTTCAAGACCCGCCGGCTGAAGACGATCGACTTCACCCCGGACGACGAAGAGCAGCAGCAGTTCGCGATCCTGGAGCGCCTTCTTGCCGAGAGCGCCCGCGCCAACGGCAAGAAGCGCTCGGGCGACATCGTGGCGATGCTGCTCAAGAAGCGCTTCCTGTCCAGCCCGTGGTCGTTCGCCCGCACGCTGGAGCTCTACGAGCAGGCCGCCGCCACCGGCGGGCTGCCGGATCTGGATGGCGAGGATGAGTACTACCAGGAGGTCCTCGGCAGCCGGCAGTCCGATGAGGAGGAGGGCCAGGCGGACCAGCCCGAGTTCACCGCGCTGCGGCAGAGCAAGGGCTCCGATCCGCTCGTGGCCGCGACGGGCCAGGAAATTTCCGCCCTCGTCGCATGGGGCCGCGGCTTTGAGCACCGGCCGGACTCCCGCCTTGAAGCCCTGATCCGCTTCCTGGACGAGATCTGCCGCCCAGACGGCACGACCTGGACCAACAAGCGGGTGGTGGTGTTCACCGAGTACGCCGCCACCTTGGACTGGATCGCCGATGTGCTCACCCAGCGCGGCTACGGCGAGGTGCTGGCCACCATCCAGGGCTCCACGCCGACCGAGGAGCGGGAGGAGATCCGCGCCCGCTTCACCGAGGACCCGAGCAAGGAGCGCGTGCGCGTGCTCCTCGCCACCGACTCGGCCGGCGAGGGCATCGACCTGCAGACGTACTGCCACCGACTGGTCAACTTCGACGTCCCGTTCAACCCCTCCCGGCTGGAGCAGCGGATCGGGCGCATCGACCGCTACGGCCAGCACCACACGCCCGAGATCTACCACTTCCAGCCCGACTCGACCTCCGCGACCTACGCCGCGGACATGGACTTCATGCGCCGCATCGCGGAAAAGGTCGGCAACGTCGCCCACGACCTCGGCTCGGTCAACCAGATCATCGACGCCGAACTGCAGGAGCACTTCAGCCCGACCACGGCCACCCGCAAGACCAGGCCGGCTGACCACGAGAGCGGCGACGCCATCATCACCCGCGCGCTGGCGGGCGGTATGGAACTCAACCGCCGTTTGACCGAGCTGTCCCGCACCTACGACCAGCGCAAGCTGGAGATGCACCTCACGCCCGGCAACGCCCGCCGGGTGGTGGATGCGGCCCTGGCGCTCACCGCCCAACCACCGCTGATCGAGGCCGACGACGACCGCACCGACGCCAAGGTGTACCAGATCCCTTCGCTCGGCTCGGCCTGGCAGCACGCCCTCGACGGACTCGACACCCGCCTGAACCCCGGCGTCCTGCGGCCGATCACGTTCGACGACCAGGCCGCGCAGAACCGCACCGACCTGGTCCACGTCCACCTCGGCCACGCGCTGATGCAGCGCTCGGCCCGGCTGCTGCGCAGCGCGCTGTTCGGCGTCGATTCCCCGGTGCACCGGGTCACCGCGGTCGTGGTCGAGGACCTGCCGCAGTCGTGCGTGGCCGCCGTCTCCCGGCAGGTCCTCGTCGGGCGCGGAGGCCTGCGGCTGCACGAGGAGGTCTTCCTCACCGGCGTCCGCCTGCGGGGCCAGGCCATGGCCGAGGCCAAGGTCGAAGAGGTGCTCGATGCGGCCCTCGACGCGGAGCACCTGGACCTGGCCGACGAGAGCGTGCGCACCGCCCTCGCCCAGCGGTGGAACGCGGAGGACGCCCGGCTGCGCACCCGGCTGCTCACCGCGGTGGCGCGCCGGGCCGAGTCCCACCAGGAGCGGGTCACCGAGGCACTGCGCGACCGCCGGGAGTCCGACATCGCCCGCGCCCGGGAGATCTTCGCGGCCTTCCGGCTCAACCTGGAGGAGTCCCGCGAGCGGCTGGCGCGGGAGATCCAGGCCCAGGAGGAGCTGCTGTTCACCGACGACCAGCAGGCGCAGCGGCGCCGCGACCTGCGGGCGATGGAGGACCGGCTGGCCAGCCTCCACGAGGAGGAGCAGCGCGAGATCGCCGCGATCGGCGAGCGGTACGCCGACGTCAAACCGCACGTGTCCGCCGCGGCCGTGGTCTTCGCACTGGCCCCGGCCGACGCCGAAGCAGGGAGGGTGCAGTCATGAGGCGCAACTCCGCCGGGCCGGCGCGTTCCGCCGCCGACCTCCACCGCGCGTGGCTGGAACTGGTGGATGCCGACGGGCCGTTCCTTTCCGTGCCCGCCCTCAAGCGCGTCTGGCCGCAGGGCATGCCGCAGCTCGGCGCCGACCAGGGGGCCCTGCTCAAGGAGGCCAAGCCCGCGTTCGAGAAGGCGTGGGAGGACTGGGACCTGCACCGGGACGACCCGGCGGGGCTCGACCGCTACCGCGAGGCCCGCGACGCGTGGGTCGAGCTGGTCCTGCGGAATATCCTGGGCTGGGGCGACCACTACACCACCGACCTGACCGGGGCGCTGTTCGCCGAGGCGGCCGGCGGTGTGCGCTCGCCCAACCACGCCCTGACGGTCACGCCCACCGGCGCGCTCGCCCACAGCGAGATCATCGGCGCGCTCGTCCTGGTCGTCGACCCGGTCGACTCCCTGCGCGACCCGCTGGACGATGGCTGGGCGACCAGCCCGATCGACCGCACGGAAGAGCTGCTGCGCACCGGGAAGGTCCCCGTCGGCGTCGTCACCGACGGACGCTGGTGGGCGATCGTCAGCGCCCGCAAGGACACCATGGTCGCCTCCGGCATCGTCGACGCCCAGACCTGGACCGAGGAACCGCAGACCCGCAACGCCTTCATCGAACTGCTCCGCCTCCGCCGGCTGCTCGGCGGACGCCCCGAAAACCGCCTGACCGAGCTGTTCGGCGAATCGGTCGCCGCCGCCGAAGAGATCACCGAAGCGCTCGGCATCCAGGTGCGCCGGGCGGTCGAGCTGCTCGTGCAGGCCCTATCCGAGGCCGCACTGGACACCGTCCGCCACGGCGAACCCGACCCCCTGCCGGCAGACCGGTCGGAGGTCTACGAGGCCGCCGTAACGGTGATGATGCGGGTGGTCTTCCTGCTCTTCGCCGAGGAACGCAGCCTACTCCCGCAGAGCCAGCTGTTCGCCATGGGCTACGGCATCAGCGACGAACTGGACACCCTCGACCGCCGCGAACGCGAGGAGGACAGCGAGACCCTCGACGGCACCCACCTCACCTGGCACCGGCTGCTGGCGACCTCTCAAGCGCTCTCGCGCGGTGCGTCGTTCGAGGACCTGCGCCTGCCCTCGTACGGCGGCTCGCTCTTCGACCCCGACCGCTTCCCGTTCCTCACCACCCGCAGCCCGCGCGGCACCCTGGCGATCACCGTGAGCGACCGGGTCATGCTGGAGGTGCTGCGCTCGGTACAGATGGCCCAGCTGCGCGGCGAACCGGCCCGGCGGATCTCCTTCCGCGACATCGACGTCGAACAGATCGGCTACATCTACGAAGGCCTGCTCGGCTACTCCAGCAAGGAGGTCGACGAGGTCACCGTCGGCCTCATCGGCAAGCCCGGCGAAGAGCCCGAGATACCGCTCACCGAGCTGGAGGCCATGGCCGCCCGGTACCGCGACCCGACCAAGCTGGCCGACGCCATCCTCGCCTGGGCCAAGGACGACCAGCCCGCCGCCAAGCCACCGACCAAGGCCGCGCTGGCCAAGGCCATCCGCGGCAGTGGCGAAGTGGAGGACGCCGAGCGCGCGCTGCGCGCGATCACCACCGACGAGGCCCTGCGCGACCGGCTGCGCCCCCTCATCGGCATCGTCCGGCGGGACTTGCGCAACCGGCCCTTCGTCGTCGAGCCCGGCGGCGTGCTGCTCGTTGAAACCCCCTCCCGCGCCACGGCAGGCGCCCACTACACCCCGCGCAAGCTGGCCGAGGAGGTCGTCCAGCACGCGCTGGAGCCGCTGGTCTTCAACCCCGGGCCGCACCAGATCGCCGACCGCGGCGCCTGGCGGCCCGTTTCGTCCGATGACATCCTCGACCTCAAGGTCGCCGACATCGCCTGCGGCTCCGGCGCGTTCCTCGTCGCCGCCGCGCGGTACCTGGCAGCGCGGCTCGTTGAGGCATGGCGGCGCGAGGGCGTGGCAAGCGGGACCGCGCACGACCTGTACGTCCACGCGATAAGGACGGTGGTCGCCACCTGCCTCTACGGCGCGGACATCAACGCCATGGCGGTGGAGATGTGCAAGCTGTCGCTGTGGCTGGTCTCCCTCGACCCCAAGCTGCCCTTCTCCTTCGTCGACGACAAGGTGCTGCACGGCAACTCCCTGCTCGGCCTCACCGACGCCGAACAGCTCCGCGCGCTCCACATCACCCCGGCCAAGGCGGCGGCGACACCGCTCTTCGACCTCGGCGAGGGAGCCGAGACGATCCGCCACCTCGACATCGACGGCGTGCTCACACGGGCAGCCAGACTGCGCCGCAGCCTGGCGACTGAGGTCAACAACGACGACCCGCAGCGCTCGGCCGCCACGAAGCGGCGGCAGTGGCGCGAGTACCAGGAGTTGACCCGCCAACTCGCGGACGTCGCCGACGGTGTGATCGCCGCCGGGCTGCAGCTCGGCGGCAAGCCCGGCAAGGTGCTGACCGAGGCATACGAAAACCTCCGTATCGCCGTCGGCCTCGCCTACCCGGCAGACGGCGGGGCGCCCAACCGCGCCATGTTCGATGGTGCCCTTGCCGCAGGGCTCACCCCGACCGTTGAGACAGACTATGAGCGATGGAAGCCGCTGCACTGGATCCTGGCCGTTCCCGATGTGATGGAACGCGGCGGCTTCGACGCCATCGTCGGCAACCCGCCGTTTCTTGGAGTAAAAAGGCTCTCATCCTCTGTCGGATCGAATGTAAGAGAATGGATTGCCAATATCTTGGCCGGAGGTATGGGAGGGCGTAGCGACCTCGTTGCATACTTTCTGCTTCGGGCGCATTCTCTCCTGTCTCCCAACGGAAACCTTGGAGTTATTGCTACCAACACGGTCGCCCAAGGTGACACGCGCGAGGTTGGACTCGATCGCCTGGTCTCTGACGGCTTTACCATCACCCGCGCTGTCCAGAGTAGGACGTGGCCAGCCGCAAGCGCAAATATCGAATTTGCCGCAGTCTGGGGAACTCGCGGAATGGTAGCGGCGGATGTACCGCGATTTGCCGACGGAGACGCCGTGTCGGCAATCTCTACACTACTGGAGCCTTCTGGTCGAGTAGCTGGTGCTCCTTCGCGCCTTGCAGAGAATCATCTAATCGCATTCCAGGGATGCATTCCGTTCGGCTCTGGCTTCATTCTTGACCCAGGGGAAGCCGAAGTCTGGATAGCGGAAGATCGTGACAACTCGAACGTCCTGTTCCCTTACCTGACTGGCGAGGATCTCTACTCGCAGCCGGACGCATCAGCTTCTCGCTGGATTATCGACTTCAATGGTATCTCAGAAAGCGAGGCGCGGCGCTTCGTGTTGCCTTACGGGCGCGTTCTGGATCGAGTTAAGCCTGAGCGGGCAACCAAAGCGAAGTCGACGAGGGGGATCGAGTGGTGGCAGTACTTGCGCGCGCGTCCAGTCATGCGTAAAGCGATTGCCGAACTGGATGAGGTGTTGGCAATCACCGTTATTAGCAAGACCATTATGCCGATGCGAGTGTCGACATGCCAAGTTTATAGCAACTCTCTGAACATCTTTGCCACGCGCTCATTTTCCGACCAGGCAATACTTTCGTCAAATTTGCATCAGATGTGGGCGATCAAGTACGGGTCGGGAATGCGGAATGATCCGCGTTACACGCCTTCCGATGTCTTTGAGACGTTTCCTCGCCCAAAGCCGACCGAGCAACTGGCTGAGATCGGCAAGGCCCTCGACACCGAACGTCAAGAGATCATGCTTCGCCGCGGTCTCGGGCTGACCAAGCTCTACAACCTCGTCAACGACCCCGAGATCTACGGCTCCGCCGATCCCGACATTGCGCGACTGCGGCAGATCCACGTCGCGCTGGACGAGGCAGTGACGGACGCCTACGGCTGGGACGATGTCCCGCTGGACCATGGATTTCACACCTACCGGCAGATGCGGCGCTGGACGGTCGATCCTGCGGCGCGGGTGGAGATCCTTGACCGGTTGCTGGAGGAGAATCACCGCCGCGCCGCCGCCCAAGGCGAGGCGTCAGCCTCAGCCGAGGCTGACGAAGAGATCGAGGGTGAAGACGAGTGAGTACACCCAGCCCGGAGTCGGCCGGGACGCCGTCTGCTGCTGCGGCCGAGGCCCGGGCGGAGTACCGGCTGGTGCACGAGCCGGACGGGCGGTCTTGGACGGTGCGGGAGAACCTGGTCGACATCCTCGAACGGGAGTTGCTTGGCCCGGCGGGTGGTCCGGAGGAGGTGCTGGATGGGGCGCCGGACGCGGCGTACCTGGTCGGCCGGATCGCCCCGTTCAAACTCACCGCCGGCCGCGGCGATCCGCAGGAAGCCGACACGGCCGAGGCCGCCACCGATGTCGGTGACGCCGTGGACGCGGACGAGGGCCGGGGCGTGCCCGTCACCGCTGTCGACGAGAGCAGCACGGGTGCGGACGAGGATGCCGGCGTGGAGGATCAGCCGCAGCAGCGCGGGTTGATGATTCCGGCGTCGATGGGCTTGCGCTGCCAGGTCCCGTCCGATCTCGACTCCTTCACGGTGACCGCGTCGTGGGGGATGTACGAGCGGGTCAAGGTGGAGGCCGAGGCCGCCGACGGGGCGCGTAGCCGCCGTTACAAGCGCACCCCCATCAAGATCGATACGAAGGTTGTGGTCGCCGACCTCAGGGCCGGGGAGACGACGGAGTTCCCGCTGAAGGACAAGGTCGTGCTGCGCATCGACCGGCACGACGACGAGGTGCGGGGCTGTCTGATCGTCGAGGTGGCGCTCTGCAACGACCGGGAGACGCCGCGCAAGATCCCGGTCGAGGCGTGGCTGTACCAGACCAAGCTGGCCGTGGAGGCCGGTGGCGCCGAGGTGTTCCTGCCCGTCGCCGACCCGCTGGAGGACACCCGCTATGAGCGGGACGATGAGCTGCGGCGGCTGAATCTGCAGTACCGCGACCGGCTGGAGTTCGCCGTCGGGCGCACCTGTTCGGTGGACTGGCAGGTGGCGGCGGGGGCGCGGCGGGCCAGCGAGGTGTGGACGACGTGGCTGCCGACCTGTCAGACGCCGCAGACCACGGCGGAGGAGATCGGCGAGGCGCTGCTGGACATGTCCGTGCTCGCCACGGCGAGCCGGGAGGAGCTGCGGGCCGGCCTGGAGCCGATCGCCGACGGATACGCGGCCTGGCTGGACGGCGAGGAGCGTCGCGCCGGGGCCCTGCCGGAGCATCTGCGGCAGGAGGGGCTGGACGCGGTCAGCGAGGCGCGCAAGGTGCAGCGCCAGCTTGCCGAGGGCCTGGAGCATCTGCTCGGCGACGAGGAGGCCCTGCGCTGCTTCCGGTTCATGAACAAGGTCATGGCAGATCAGCGCGTCCACACCCAGGTGGCCGAGTATCGGGCCAAAGACCCGCAGGTGAGCATCGAGCAGGCCCGTGCCGCTGTGCTCGCCGAGAAGGGTGCGAGGGCGCATTCGTGGCGCACCTTCCAGTTGGCTTTTATCTTGATGCAGTTGCCGCTGCTGACCGATCCGGCGGCGGAGAAGCGCTCCGGCGATCTGGCGAAGGCGCAGCTGCTGTTCTTCCCGACCGGTGGTGGCAAGACCGAGGCGTATCTGGGTCTGGCCGCGTACACGTTTGCGATCCGGCGGCGGCAGGGCCTTGTGGCGACCCCGGACGGTCCGCTGGACGGGGGCGCGGGTGTGGCCGTGCTGATGCGTTACACGCTGCGGCTGCTCACGGCGCAGCAGTTCCAGCGGGCGACGGCGCTGGTGTGCGCGGCCGAGCTGGCGCGCAGCGCGGAGCCTAAGACGTGGGGGGATGAGCCGTTCCGGATCGGGCTGTGGGTGGGCACGGACGTGAGCCCGAAGCGGTTCGAGGAGGCGGCGGCGCAGCTGGAGAGGGCCAACAACCGGTCCGGCTACCGGTTGACGGTGCTGCAGATCCAGCGGTGCCCGTGGTGCGGGAGCAAGATCGGTGCGCGGGAGGTCAAGGCGGTCAAGGCGTCCCGTCGGGTGCATGTGTACTGCGGGGATGAGCTCGCCGGCTGTCCGTTCGCCGAGGGCGGCGAGGCGGCCGAGGGGTTGCCGGTGCTGACGGTGGATGAGGAGATCTACCGGCTCACCCCGGCGTTCGTCATCGCCACCGTGGACAAGTTCGCCCGGCTGGCGCGGGAGGGGGAGGCCGCGTCCCTGTTCGGCTATGTGTCCCGGATCTGTGGGCGGCATGGTTATGTGCACCCGGACTCCCGGTACTGCGAGCTGACCGACAAGGGCAGGCATCCGGCCAAGGACGGTCTGCGCGCGGCGGGGCTCCGTCCGGCGGGGCGGCTGCGTCCGCCGGATCTGATCATCCAGGACGAGCTGCATCTGATCACCGGGGCGCTCGGCACGACGGTGGGCCTGTTCGAGGTGGCGGTCGACGTCATGGCGGCCTGGCGCGACGCGCAGGGCCGGGCGGTCCGGCCGCTGCTGGTCGCCTCGACCGCGACCGCCCGCAACGCGGATGATCAGGTGCGCGCCCTCTACGGGCGGGATGTGACGATCTTCCCGCCGCAGGTGCTCGATGCCGGAAACACGTTCTTCTCCAAGGAGGAGCCCGTCTCGGAGCGCTTCCCCGGCCGGCGCTATGTGGGCGTCAGCACGACCGGGGTCCGGTTGACCACGGCGGAGATCCGCGTCGCCGAGATCCTCATGGCCGGCGCGCAGTTGCTGCTCGACCGGTCCGGCACGGCCGCCGACCCGTATATGACCCTGGTCGGCTACTTCAGCGCCACCCGCGAACTGGCCGGCATGGCCCGCTACATGGGCGACGACATCCAGACCGCGCTCGCCAAGCGGCGGCCGTGGTCGAAGCTGCCCCGCCGCACCGGCACCGAATACGGAGCGCTCCACACCGCGGAGCTCACCTCCCGTGTGGCCAGCGCCGACATCACCACCACGCTGGACCAGATGGCCGTGCCCTTCGACCCCGCCTTCGACTCCGCCTCCGGAAAGCGGGAGCTGCGTGCGCTGCGCGAGGCGGGCAAACGGACGCCCACCCGCGAGGTGAGCCCCTACGATGCGATCCTGGCCACGTCGATGCTGCAGGTCGGCGTGGACGTCACCCGGCTCGGGCTGATGCTCGTGGTCGGGCAGCCGAAGAACACCGCGGAGTACATCCAGGCGTCCTCCCGCGTCGGACGTTCCGCGGACAAGCCCGGGCTGGTGGTCACGCTGGGCAACTGGGCCCGGCCGCGCGACCTGGCGCACTTCGAGCAGTTCCGGCACTACCACGAGACCTTCTACGCCCGGGTGGAGGCGCTATCGGTCACCCCGTTCTCGGTCACCTCCCTGGAGCGCGGGCTGGACGGCGTGCTGGCCAGCGCGGCCCGGGTGCTCGACGCCGTCCGCCCTGACGGATTGTCGCCCGAGCAGGGCGCGGGCCGAATCGCAGCCGAGCGGCCCTTCGCGGAGGCGCTGATCGACACGCTCGTGGCACGGGTGCAGCGCGCGTCGGATGAGGACACGGCCCACCGGGCGCGCCGGCGCCTGCGCAACCGGCTGGACCAGTGGGAGAAGCGGCGCACCTACCTGGCGGTCCTGCGCAAGAACCTGGTCTACGAACGGACATTGGACGAAGCCCACTTCGGCCCGCTCATGATCAGCGCCGAGAACGCCCGCTCGGTGGCGGACAGCAAGGACGCGCCGCCGTTCATCGTAGCCAACTCGATGCGCGAGGTACAGCCGGAGATCAACCTCCTGGTCAGTCCGATCAAGGAAAACCTGATCTTTATGGAGCCGCCCGGGGCCCCCGCCTGGGACTTCGCTCCGGCCAAGGAGGACTCGTGACCGCCGAACTCACCGAGACGCGGTACCTCTACGACGCGTCCAACGCCGTCGATCCGCTGGGCGACGCCGAGCGGGAGTCCGACGAGGGCCGCAAGCACAACCGGGCCAAGGTCGGCTCGGGCCGACCCTCCTCCCTGCTGTACACATACGGTCCGGGCGCCATCATGGACCTGCCGCAGTTCACGATCATGCCCTCCGGCCTCGACGACTGGGACCGGATCTGGCGCCGACGCGACGGCATCCCCCAGATCCGCGCCCCGCGGCTGCGTCAGGCCGTGGCCATGCTGCTGCGCTCCCGGGACATCCAGCTCCGGCCCTATCCGTGGCAGGCGAAGAAGATGAGCCTGTCCACCGAGGGCAACGACCTGGGCGTGCCCGCCCGCGTCTTCCCCCAGTGGCTGCGCTGCACCGGCTGCGACATGCTCGGCGCCCTGGCCCAGTTCGACTACCGCAACACTCACCCCTACCGCACCGACCTGGCCTGCTTCGAGCACGCCCGGTGCACCGGCCGCGCCGGGGAGCGCACCCGCAGGCCGACCCGCCGCACGGCGGTGCCCGCCCGCTACCTGCTGGCCTGCGTCGACGGCCACCTCGACGAGTTCCCCTACGACCTGTGGGTCCACCAGGGCCAGAGGTGCGACAAGGCGCAGTTCCCAGCGCTGAAGATGGTCGACCGCACGGCGGGCAAGGGCGCATCGGCCGTGATCCGCTGCGAGTCCTGCGGCGCGCGGCGGCCGATGAACGAGGCCCAAGGCGAGGCCGGGCGGTCAAAACTGCCACGCTGCCGCGGACGCCACCCGCACCTGGACGCGTTCGAGCCGGGCGGATGCGGCAACGAGACCCGGCTGATGCTCGTCGGCGCCTCCAACCTGTGGTTCCCGGCCACGCACTCGATCATCGTCATGCCGGAGTCCTCCGAGGAACGCAAGAGCGACCTCGCCGACCAGATCCGCACCGCCCTGGGCGAGAAGCTGGCGAAATACCGCGACGACCTCGACACCCTGCGAGACGTGCTGGACGGCAAGGTCAACGTCACCGACCTGTCGGATGCGGAGCTGACCCAGGCCGTGGCGGCAGCCGGCGCGCCACCGGCCTCCGAGGCGGAACAGGAAGAGCGCATCCGCACCTGGGACCCCGTCGACCTACTCGTCCCCGAATGGCTCTACCTGCAAAAGGACGTGCTCGGACCCGGGGTCGAGGACCCCGCAAGCGGTCTCACCCTCTCAAAACGTCAGCGCGACCCCGACCTGCCGCCGCAGATCACCCGCGTGCTCGCGGTCGAGAGGCTCCGCAAGGTCAACGCGCTGATCGGCTTCACCCGGATCGACGCCATGGACCGCGTCGGAGACCTGCCGCGCCGACTCGCCCCGCTGACCCGCACCACCCGCCCGACCTGGACCGTCGCCACCGAGGACCGCGGGGAGGGCATCTTCCTGCAACTCGACGACCAGGCAGTCGCGTCCTGGGAGAAGCAGGTCGCCACTACCGACATCTGGCAGGCGCACCGCGACGCCCACCGACGCAACTTCCACCGCCGCTTCTCCGAGACCGCCGACCAGGTCGACCCCGACACCCGACTGAGGCCACCGCGCTACTGGCTCGTCCACACCCTCGCCCACGCCCTGATCCGCGAACTGGCCATGACCTGCGGCTACTCTGCAGCCAGCCTGAGCGAGCGCCTGTACGCCTGGCCGGAATCCGAGGAACGCACGGCCGCCGCCGGCCTACTGATCTGCACCACCGCCTCCGACAGCGACGGCACGCTCGGCGGACTGGTACAGCTGAGCGAGCCGACCCGCCTGCAAAGGGTCGTATCCCGCGCCCTCTACCGCGCGGCCCGATGCTCCTCAGACCCGATCTGCGCCACCCGCACGCCGCAGGACCCGGAAGACTTCCTCCACGGTGCCGCCTGCCACTGCTGCGTCATGGCCTCGGAAACCTCGTGCGAGCGGGCCAACCGCTTCCTCGACCGCCGCTTCCTCGTCGACCTGCCCGGGAGCAACCTTGGCTTCTTCGACCACGCCGATTGACCCAGCGTCGGCGAGGAAGCTCGGGCAGCTCCTCACCGGCACCGAGGCCCGGGAGATAGCCGACCGGCTCACCGACGGCGACACGCTCACCGCCGCGCTCAAGGTGGTCGCCGCCGGACGCCGACCCGAGGTACGGGCACTGCTGGAACACGGCGCCGCATCGAGACCGGCGGACCCCGGCCCGACCGTGGCCGTGCTGCGAGCAGTGGAAGGAGCACGGTCAATCACCACCGCCCTCGACCCCCTGTGGACCATGCCCGGCCACCTGGCCCAGACCGGGCCACTGACCAGCTCCGTCACCCGCCTCGTCGACAACTCCCGCCAGTCCATCACCTGCTCAACCTTCAACTTCCAGCGATCCTCCGGACTCTGGGAAGCTCTGCGCCGGGCAGCCCGCCGCCCCGAGATCCAGGTACGGGTCTACCTCGACACCCAAGCCGCCGATCAGCACCCGAAGCCCTGGTCACCGACCACATCCGAGGTGGCCGCGCACCTCCGCCCGGGGATCGTCTTCCGGACAAAGAACTTCGACGGAGCCCGCGTCCGCAACCACGCGAAGTTCCTCGCCATCGACCACCGGTTCCTCCTGGTGACCAGCGCCAACTTCTCCTGGAGCGCAGAGCACGGCAACGTCGAGTTCGGCCTGCTCATCGACAACCCCAACCTGACCGAGTCCGTCGAACGCGAGATACACCGCGCCGAAGACCTCCTCTACGAACGCGTTCTCGCGCCGGAAATCAGCACCGGCCAGGGCACGTAGTTGACCATGAGGCGCCACCAGCACGCCAAGAACTACCCTCACCCTTAAGGGTGCATCCCCGCGCCCTGGACACGCCCTAAACCCATGCGCGAGACCACTTGTGCCACTATGTCCGGCACGCGAAGCTTCTGCACCAGGGCGAAACCTGCCGGCTCATCCCTCGCTACAGGACCCTCAGGTCACTACCTGCGAGAGCAGCACCAAGCCGGCATCGGAGGACGGCCCGTGGTTCGCCGGAAAGGGCGGCATGGGCGATTGGGACATCATCAGAGCCGAACTGGACGCTGCCGAACGCGAACAGCGGACGATCTCAGACCTGGCAGCACGAGTTATCGCCACTCAGTTCTACGGCGGCCAGTCATCCGCGCTGTACGCCCTCTCCTCCACCGGCACCATCACCGATGGCTGGGACAGCGAAATCCACACCGCCACCACACACAGCCACGAGTACCGAGAACGCCGCGCATTGGAGGCACTCGCCGCCTACTGCAAACGCCGCCCGGACAAGGGCCGTCGACCGAACTGGTCAGCACTGCGTTGGTGACGAAGCTCCGCCCCAGGGGGTTCCCAGGAGCCAGACTGTCCTGCCGCAGGATCGATGCCGCGGTGCGAGCGTAGCCGGGCGAACAGCTGCGCCGCCGCCCGGCGCCACGTCAGCGGTCAGACATCCGACTATCGGGAACTGGGGAGCGCGAGTTCGGCAGCGTCTCGTGCGACCCGCACCGCGTCCGCGAGGGGGCCTGCCAGGGCGTCGGCTTCCGCCTCTGCTGTGCGAACCTGTTCAGCAGTAATCGTGTCGGCGGTCGTGGCGGCAACCAGGTCCATGTATGCCTCCGTCCGGCTTTCCGCCTCTTCCAGCTGCCGTTGCTGGTCGATGAGCTTGTCGATCTCGCAGACCGTCGCGGCGTATGCCTCCAGCGCCCTGACCCGGTTGTCGACGGCTTCCCGACTGGCCCTCAGTGCTGCCGCCTGCGTCGTAAGGGCTGCATCGACGTCGGCACCTGCGCTATAGCGTTCGGCCTCCCTATGGTCACGAGCAAGACGGTAGATCCTCATGCCGTCCAAAGCGATCTTCCAGAGGATGTGTGGCAGGTCAGCGTCGTTGCGCTGACGATCGATCAAGTCACTCCTATGGGCCTGAGAAGAGCTGATCTTGTCAACCGCCTTGGCTGCGCGGACGACGAGGTCACGCTCCTCTGGCGCGAGGTCGACGGGACATACATAGCGATCCTGGCCACGGTAACGCCGCGCTGTGCGGCGTGCACGGGTTTCGCTCAGGCGCATGCCGATGGCGGCGGCGCAGAGAGCAAAGCAGATAAGCGTGCCGAGGCAGCCGGCGGCGGGTTCCCAGGTGTCGCGAGCGTAGGCAGGCGTATGGATAAACGACCACGTGAGCCGACCGAAAGCGAAACCAGCGATTCCGAAAAAGATGGCCGCCCCCGTGGGCCCAACCGGGGCGGTTGCCTTCTTCGGCTCTTCGGCCGCCAACTCCCGCAGCACTTTGCGGTTCCTCTCCCTCGCACTGGGAAGCGCCTGTCGTCGACCGTCGGAGGAAGGGAGCTCCTCCCCGGTGACACTCAAAAGAATCCTGCGGTCTGCTTCCGGCATCTCAGGGTCAACGATCGGACGATCTTCAGGTCTCGGCACACTCCGCCCCCGGTTCGAATTCAGCGATGACGCCAGATCATAAGCACACGCGTGCTCTTGGTCTCGGCCCGGTAAAAGGCCCGCGGTCCCGATCCTGTCCTCCTGCGGCTGAGCCCCTCACCAATAGGTGAGGCGGGAGAGTCCCGCCAGAGGGAGGTACCACCGTGATCGTCCGACTCCTGGGAGGCCGCTCGCCGGCCGCGTGCTGAAGACCACCGACGTTCCGTGGGCCGGTGACTGGCTCACGGTCGGTGACGCTGACTGGGGCCTGTACATCCCCGTGCACCGCGACCCGGCGACCGGCATCGTCCTGGCGGAGGCCCGGGTTACCATCCCGCGCTGGCGGCAGCCCGCTCAGGAACGCTAAGCCTGCGGTTGTTGGGCACGGCGCAGGCAGCTCACGGCTGTGTCGCGGCGGCGTCCGGGTCGCCGAGGCCATTGTTGCTCGCGAAGATCCATCCGCCGTGGGGTAGCGCCGTGCCCATCGAGCTGGCGGTGTCGGGGAGGACGTACGCGTCTTCGCCGAACACCCAGTAGGCAAGGTTCATCAGTGCCCTCCAGTTGTAATGGGTGCTGGGGATGAACTTCAGACCTGTGCCGCCTGCGTAGTCGCGGGAGTTCTTGGCGAGCAGCTTGTAGATGAGGTCCTTGTAGCGATCGGCTGCGGGGGCGCCGGCGATGAGGGCAGTGGTGGCGGACGCCACGAGGTCGGCGAGTTGCAGGTGGTCAACGTGGTCGGAGCGTGTGGTGATGATGGGCAGCAGGATCTGCTTGTTCGCGGGCTTCACGTACTGGGTCCCATCGGTGTCCAACGCCAGCGCGTCGGCCAGCCAGCGGGTCTCATCCTTTCGCCCACCACCCGGCTGATCAGCGATAACGATGCCTTTCTCCTCACCGAGCGTGTAGGTGACCCGCTCGTAGAGGTACTCCAGCATCTCGCTCTTCAACTTGCTTTCGGAATACCACTCTGGCATCAGCTCGGGTGCACATATGACGACGCAGGCCCGGACTCCGAGCTCGGCGGCCGCTTCCAGCATCCGGACCCGGGCGGTATGCAGTTCGTCCCACTTCTTATGGAGAGGCCCCCCATCCGGCGACCACTTGAACTCCGTACCGGCCGGGACGCCCAGCTCTTGCCGAAGCTGGGCAAGCTGCTCGCGGTAGGGCTGCAGAGCCTCCTGAGGAAAGACCACTGCCCCGTAGGCGTGGAGGGCTCCAAGACCATCCCTCGGTACGTCTTTCCGCTTACGTGAGCTGTCGTCCATGAACGCGAAGTACATGGCGGGAAGCCTATGACCGAGCGGGTGGGTCAGGTCCAAGGTCTCGCACAACCTGCTGCCATACGGAAGACCTCACCCAGGCCGCGCGCTAGCTACCTCACCGCAGCGAGTGGCGGCCCCCATACGCAAGGCGATGTGTACCGCACTGTGCGAAACCGGTACGGTCACCGCATGTCTGGGGAGCACAACACACAAGCCGCTGCTCGCACAGGAGTTGGCGTGGGCGTGGTCAGCACAGGACTGCCGGCGCAGAGCGGACCGCCGCTGACGGAGTTCGAGCTATCGGTCGGCGAACGCAAGATCCTCCAGTTCAAGAGGAAGCCCCAGATCGCGGCCGTCGCCGAACTGGTGTGGAACGCCCTGGACGCCAACGCCACCGAGGTCGACGTCGAACTGCGCCGCTCCAGCATGAAGGCGATCACCGACGTCATCGTGACCGACAACGGTCATGGCATGACGCTCGAGCGAGCACGCACCGCCTTCCAGGCATACGGCACCACCTGGAAGACCAGCAGGACACACACCGAGGGCGGGGAACGCATCCTGCATGGCCGCAACGGTGAGGGTCGCCTCTTCGCCTTCGCCCTGGGCGACCAGCTCACCTGGGAGTCGGCGGCAGTGGTCGACGACGCCTTGGTCGGGGTCCGGATCCGCGGCAACGCCGATCACGCCACCATCTGGCAGGTTGAGGAGACAGAGCCGCCCCGGGACAAGCCTGGCACGACAGTTCGCATTTCCGTGCCTCAGGGCAAGCCGCTCAGTCGCCTGGAACGTGACGACGCCGCGGCGAACCTCACCGCGAAGCTGGCGTTCTACCTTCGGGCCTATCCGCACGTGCACGTCACGTTCGACAGCAAACGGCTCGACCCCAGCGACATCATCGTTGGTGAACCCATCGACCTGGAGCTGGACCTGCCGGAGGAGTACGCCGGCGAAGATTTACCCCCGGTCGTCACGTTTGTCGAGTGGAACAAGCGGATGGGCGACCGCAAGATGCTTCTCTGCAACGCCGACGGCATCGCCCTCGGCGAGCACGGCAGCGACTGGTCCGACGGCATCATCAGCTTCACTCCCTACCTGCGCGCCAACCTGTTCAACGGCCTCTCCGTCGACGACCTGCACGGCCTGACCATGTCCCACTCCGGGCTCCTGGACGCGGCCGTCAAGGCCGTCCAGCAGCACCTGGCCGTTCGCGGCGCCCAGATCTCAGCTGAGGTCGTGCGCCAGCTGAAGACCGAAGGCATCTACCCCTACGACGACCAGCCGGCCACCGGCGCGCTCGCCATAGAGCGCCAGACCTTCGACGTCGTCGTCACCGCCGCCCGCCACGCGCTTCCCAACAAAGGCCCGGCACGCAACCTCTCCGTCAACCTCATCCGCACCGCACTGGAGAGCAACCCCGGCGACCTCCACACCATCCTCGAAAAGGTCCTGGCACTCAGCGACGACGACCGCCGACACCTGAAGAACCTCCTGGACAGCACCGACCTGACCCACGTCATCGGCGCCGCCACCACCGTCACCAACCGCCTGAACTTCATCCAGGCCCTGCGAAAGATCCTTGCCGACGAACACCTCCGCAAGAACCTGCGCGAGGTCGACCAACTCCACCCCATGGTCGCCAAGAACCTCTGGCTGTTCGGCGAAGACTGGAACATGACCCGGAGCGAACTCGGACTCACCAACGTCCTCCAAGCCCACCTGGAAGACCACCTCGGTGAAGACGTGGTCCTGGAGCATGAACTCGAAGCCGTCACCCAGCCGGACGGGCGCAGCGGCCGGGTCGACATCCTGCTCTTCCGCAGCCGCCGGGACGACAACTCCACCGAGCGCCTCGTCATCGAGCTCAAGCGACCCACGGTGAAGGTCGGCCCGAAGGAACTCGACCAGATCAAGGGCTACGCCCGGGCCATCATCGACGATCCCCAGTACAGCGGGGTGGGATGTAAGTGGCGCTTCTACCTCGTCACCTACGACTACTCGGACAAGATCCTCCGCGACATTCGGCAGAAGGACCGCCCCTCCGGCCTCGCCGATGTGCAGGACGACTACGAAGTCTGGGTCAAGAACTGGGGCGAGATCCTCGACGCTGCGGAGAAGAAGCTGCGGTTCTTCCAGGAGCAGCTGAACTACGAGGCGACCGACGACCGCGTTACCCAGCACCTACGGGAGAGCTACTCCCACTTCATTCCCGACGCCCTGGTGCAGCCACAAGATCAGTCCGCAGAGACTGAGTCGGCTGACACCTCAGAACAGGAACAATGAGAAGGCGAGGCCCCGAGAGCGCATCCCGGAGCCTCGCACGATCCGGCTCCACAGCCGGGCGGCTGCCCAGGTCGGCCAGGACGATCGCGGTCATCCCGGCCATCTGCCCGGCCGGTACGGCACAGCCGCGCCCGTACCGGCGTGGGCTGCGGGACGGTGAGCAGCGGGCGCAGACCGGCGAAGTCGGCGACCAGGTCGGCCAGGACGAGGGCGGGCTGCTGGCCGTGGTAGCCGTACCCGTAGCTCTCGGCTGCGGCCTCCAGGTCGGCGAGTCTTGATGGTCAAGCCGTGTGTATACGGCTCAAGTCGAGCGGAGTCGGGAGGGTCATGCCCCACGAGATGATGATGTCCGACGGCACCACGGCCTTCTCGACATCGGCACCGGAAGCCTTGATCTCTTCAGGGCCGGTCAGCTTCAACCCACATAGGGGGCAGTCCAGCAGGTCCACCGTTACCTCCGCACCTGTGGTGGTCGAGCGGATTGGTGTCACCCGGATATGCGCTTCTCCACTACATGCAGGACACGCGAGAGTGGAGATCAGCACGATGAGCTTGTCGTCTTCCCCTGACACCGCGACGGCATGAGGGCCTTCAACGGGTTCCTTGAGTGCCCTCTCCTTGGCGCCCTCAGGTAGTCCCTTGAACCGGTCATCGAAGAGGTGTCGTGCCTGCTTGATCCGGACCTCAACGTCCCGCTGGATCGCGTCTCGCTGCTTGTCGACGGCTACGTTGACGGCGCTGATCCAGCGACCCCAGAACTGCTCAGCCGACATGTCGACGGCCTTCAACAGGATTGCGATGGTCTCGGCAAGTGTCGGCAGCAGAGACCTGGCCTCGTCGCCAATGGTCGTGTGTGCGGTGCCGTTCCGGAGGTCGATCAACCGATCGAGCTGAGGGTCAGGCGGGAGCACCTTTATGCGCCGGAGCCGTTGGAGGGCCTCCTTGGCGCCGACAGTGCGGACCTTGTCCGGGTCCAGCTCCAGATCACCGCCGAAGTACAGCAGCAAATCTGAGTTCCCGTTGCGCATTTCCACCAGATAGGTCGGGTTCCTCTTGATCAGGACAGCCTTGGCGAGCCGCTCGACGGCAACGCCGCCGTGGAGAGCGAACTCGTCGTACTCGCCGCGCCCGTGGTCCTCCATGGCCTTGTACACGGCTCTTCCGGCACCCGTCAGGAAGCTCTCGAACGAGAGTGAATCGTCCATGCCAGGACGGTAACCGCCCCTGTACTACAGGTGCGATCGAATTCAGGGGTATGACATCCCCGTTGAGGCCCGTTTCACCCGTCTCCCTCACTGGAGTTGCGGGTAATGGAGTGCGGGATGGGCGGCGCGGACGCTCCGGGATCGGGGCCGCGTTCGCCGGTGTTGCGGGTTGACGCCGCCGCGCCGGACCGCCGCCCGGACTCCGGCGCCTGGTGGTCCTCGCCGTCTCCCCCGTACGACGGTCCGAGTGCGGTGACCGTCGTACGGGGGAGACGCTGCCGGCCACCGGCCTCGGGACCGGGACCGGGACCACCAGGTCGGCGGAGATCGGATCAGCGGGTGCGCCGGGTCAGCGCTGCTGGATCCACCAGATGATCCACCCGGTCCCGCTCGCGCCCACGGCGCCGGCGGAGCCGCGGACGATGCCGTAGCCCGCCGTACGGGCGAGGGCGCGCAGGCGACGGCGGCGGCCGCCGTCCAGCAGCTGCAGCAGCCGGGTCCGGATCTCGGACCAGATGTGACGCAGCTTGCCGTTGCCCTGGTGATGCCGGGTCGACGCCGGCCGGTCGGTGCCCTTAGGCTCGTTGGACATGCTGATGGTGTCTCCTTGGGGAGTGACTGTCGGTTTCTTCACTGGGCGGCTCCCTGCTGGAACAGGGGGCCGTCGCCCGTTTGCGGGGCGGCGGCCTGCACCGCGCCCGACCCGGATGCGCCGGGCCGGGAGTCGTGGGGCCGGGGCCATAGCGCCCCGGCGGTGCTCATCGCGGAATCGCGGCCCCCGAGAGCGCGGGGATACGGGAGCCGATCCGCAGCGCGGTGCGGGCGACGCCCTCAGGAGTCCAGGCGGCCTCTGCCGCCTCGCGCTCCGTCTTGTTGACGTTCAGGTCGAACGGCGCGGCGAGAGCCCAGCGGACATGCGTGCTCTGCCCGAAGACGGAGAAGCCGTCCAACTGCTGCTCGGAGAGGAACTCGTACAGCAGGCGCTTCTTCTTCAGCTCCTCGATGCCGCGCCCGACCGTTGACGGGGAGACCCCGTACCAGAGCGCGTACTCCCTGGCCTTGTGCAGGGCGAAGGACGGGCTGCGCTGGCTCATGAGGATGAGTAGCATCGTCTTCGCCGGCATCGAGAGCGACCGGTAGTAGTGCTGCTCCCAGTACGCGAACGGCACCTTGAAGTAGGTGCTCTTGCGGGAGCCCGTCTTGTCGCCCGACGGCAGCGTGTACGGGTCGCCGGAGCCGTCCTCGAGCAACTTGGTGATTTTCGTCATCCGGCCCTGCGGCTCGGTGCTGATCAGCTTCAGTTCCTTGAGCTTGTGCAGGTGCCGGGAGACTGCGGCGCTCGCCGTGCCGTTGGTGGCGAAGGAGATTCCCGCTGCGCGGCCCCAGGTCTCGGACCGGTGAGCGACGCCCCAGTCGGCGCGTGCGGTGACGCAGTGGATCAGGAGAAAAAGGTCCAGCCGCTCGTTACTGCGCAGCATCTTGGCGAACGGGCCGGGCCGCGTGACCAGGCGGAGGCCGGGATCGGCATCCTGGACGAAGGCACGCCGGATGGGGACGGCACGGCCGGTGCGCTTGGACTGCTCCAGCAGCATCCGTATCGTTTCGTCCTGGCTCACGGCCATGTCCCTCTTGAGCACGGTCAGTTCGGTGTTCACGGAGTCCATGTTCACCGATCGGTCGTACGAAGCGGGTGTCGAATTCCGGTGCGGCCGCTTGGCCGCCTCCCGTTCAGACCGGGTTATCGGAAAACCTGGGATAACAGATGACCCCAGTAGGAAACCATTGATGCCCGAAGCTGCAGGCAGGTGCGTACTCGGCACCTGAAACCTTTATCGTTTCAGACGGTGATCTTTGATGTTCTGGAGCCGAACCTTTGGATAGTTCACGCCGTGACTCCGTACCTGGGAGAACACGGCGGCGAGTCGGGTTCGAGCCGGTCGCGGTGGTGACGTGCTGTCGCGGTTCGTTCTTTCTGATCGGCATCCGGGGCGTTGAGCTGGGCTGATCAGTTGGTTGGTTGGGTTCGGCGGTGTGGTGTGTGCCGGCGAGGCGCTGGGCGTTGCTTGCGGGTCCCGGCTGGGCGGGCCTGTGAACTGCGGAGTTTCTGTTCTGGGTTGGTCTCGTGGGTGTTGATCAGTTCTGTTGGCTGGTCGGTCAGGTTCGCTGGGCGACTGTTGTAGCGGTGCAGGGGTGCGGGGCCGTGGATGCCGAGGGTGCCCATCAGGTGTTGTTGATGGGGGTGGAGCTGAGTCCAGGTTCGTTGCTGGGTGCGGATCCATTTGGTGGTCTGGTTGGGGAAGGGCCTGCCGGTGCTGTAGGACGTGTGGGCTTGGTGCCAGCTGTGGTTCCAGGTGGCGCGCCAGGGTGGGTTCCACCACGGGTCGAGGGTGGCGAGTTGCGGGTCGTGGGGCCAGGGCCGGCCGGTGCGTTTCAGGTGGGCGTGGGCGGCTCGGCGTTGTTTGTACAGCCACCATCCCAGGGGGAAGCCGTCGTGTTCGGTGCGGTAGCCGGCTGAGGTGAGGTTGCCGTGTTGGACGGTCCAGGCTTGGGCGTAGGGCAGGCCGGCCGCGAAGGCGGAGGGCGGGTTCTTCAGCCGCGGGCGGGCTGGGCGGGCCGGTTGGGGAGGTTTCGGTGGTGGTGCCAGAGCGCGGGCGCGTTCGCTGGTGAGGCCGATGTCGGCGAGCTGCTGTTGCTGCTCGGGGTGGAGGCTGTCGTAACTGGAGCACTGGGTGAACAGCCATTTCGCTGTCGCTGATGGGAGCGCGTCGAGGGCGGCCGTGGTGGCCAGGGAGCGGCCGGTGGTGTGGGTGCGGGCGGTGAGGTAGGCCTGCTGCCAGCGCGGCCCTCCCGCCGGGTTCCAGTGGGGGTCGATGGCTTCCAGGGCTTTGATGCGGTCGGCGGGCAGTTTTCCGCGGCTGGCACGGCGGCGTTGGGTGCCCAGCCAGGTGCCCAGTGGGTAGCCGTCGTGGCGGGCGGGTTGGGGGACGGCGAGGTTGCCGTGCTCCCTCGCCCAGGCGCGGGCGTGGGCGAGGCCGGCGGCGAAGGATGCGGCTTGGGTTTTGCGTCGGGGTAGGGCGGTGCGGGCGCCTTCGGCGGTGAGGCCGAGGTCGGCGAGGAGCTGCTGCTGGCGGGGGTGGAGGTCGTCGTAGACGGTGCACTGGTGGTACAGCCACTGCCCGGTCCAGTCCGGTGTGCCGGGGAAGCCTTCCTCGGGGGCGAGATTCTGGCCGGGACCCAGTTGAGTGCGGGCGGCCTGGTAGCGGCGTTGCCATTTCATGCCCCAGGGCGGGTTCCAGTACGGGTCGATACGGGCGAGGGCCTCTTCGTGTGGCCAGGGGGCGTCGAAGCGTTCCTGGTGGAGGTTGGCCTGGTGGCGTTGTCGGACTAGCCAGCGGCCGAGAGGGAAGCCGTCGTGCTGGGTGGTGCGGGGCGCATCGAGGGTGCCGTGTACGGCCGCCCAGGTGCGGGCGTAGTGCAGGCCGGTCTCCATGGCGGGATGCCGGGTGGCCGGGTCGGGCACGGCGGTGCCCGCCAGGGGTTCGGTGAGACCGAGGCGGGCCAGGAGGCGCTGCTGGCCGGGCTGGAGAAGGCGGTAGTTGACGCACTGGGCGTGCAGCCACTGCCCGGTGCGGTCGTCGAAGTTGCGGAATCCGGCTTGGGGGTCGAGGAGGGCGCCCGCGGCGACGGCGGCGTGCGCGTTGTGGTGCTCGCGCTGCCAGTCGGTGGGCCAGGGCGGGTTCCACCAGGAGTCGATGTTGGTCAGTGCCTGGTTCAGTGCGGGGTCGAGCTGGCCGCGCCGGGCGCGCACCCGCTGGCTGTGCAGCCATTTGCCGATGGTGAAGCCGTCCTGGCGTGCGGAGGTGGGAGCGCACAGGTGGCCGTGCTCGCCGGCGTAGGCGCGGGCGTGGTCCAGGGCGGTGCGCCGGGCTGCCTTGAGATCCCGGCGCCGGGGCAGGGCGGCGCGGGCGCGTTCCTGGGTGATGCCGAGGTCGGCGAGGAGGCGCTGTTGCCCGGGGTGGAGGCTGCTGTAGGTGGCGCACTGCTCGTAGAGCCAGGTGCCGAGATTTTCCGTGGTGCCGGGGAAGCCGTGTTCGGGCGTGAGCGGCTGCCCGGCCTGCACCAGTGCCGTGGCGCGGTGGTAGATGCGCTGCCACCACAGGTTCCAGGGCGGGTTCCACCACGAATCGAGGGCGTCGAGGGCGGCGGCGCGTTCGGGAGCGAGTTCGGGTCCTGCAGCGCGCTGGTTGGCGAGCCACAAGCCGATGGCGAAGCCTTCGGTCCGCACCGTGTTGGGCGCGCACAGGTGGCCGTGTTCGGCGGCGTAGGCACGGGCATGGCGCAGCCCACGCGCGAACCCCCGGGCCGCGTCATCGGCGCTGTCTGGGAGCGACGCAGGCCCGGGCTGCACGGGCGTCTCGCCCCGGTCACTGCTTTGCGCCAGGAGCTGGGAAACCGGGGTGGGCCGGTGAGGCGGGGAGACGCGCCACATGCTTCGCGTCTTCGGTCTGTGTCCGGCTTGGCTGCGGACGCAGGCGCGCACCCAGGCGTTCAACGGCCCTGTCGTGACCGCAGCGAGGCGGTCGGCGATCCACGGCCGCTCGAGACGCCGGGCCAGTTCGTCGACGAGGCGGGGGACATCGGCGAGCGAGTGCGGTTGATGCCGGCCCGCCTCGTCGAGCAGCTGCTGCTGCACCCCCGCATCGGCCAGGGTCGCAGCCAGCGTGACGGCTTCCGGATAGGTCACCGCATCCCGCGCCGCTGCGCGCCAGGCGAGGCCGTTACCCAAAGCCATCGACCGCAGCCGGTCGGGCCAGAGGGTCTCTTCCGGCCAGGCCTCGTCCCACCACGACGCTGTAACCGCCTGGGCCACAGCGAACGCTTCGCCGGCGTGCGGGCTGCGCCGCAGCAGCCGTGCATGACGACGCTGGGCCGCTGCGACCTGCGGAACATACCGAACGTCCAGCTGCCCGGGACCCGCCGTCGCTTCGTCGGCGACGGGTGTTTCCAGCATCCAGCACTGGTGTTTGGCGCATACCCGTGCGTGCGGCAGGAGGTAGCGGCGTGCTTCTTCCCGGCCCTGTGATGCGGTCGCGGTGCAGGATCGGCAGCCGGGGCCGGTCGGCGGGATCGTGGCGGCGGTGCGGACCCAGGCGGCCGGACCGCTTCCCAGCCTGCTTGAGGGAACCTCCCGGTCCCAGGCCGGTAGGGCACGGCGCAGGTGTTCTTCGGGCATGCGGCAGAAGGCGGCGACCATGGCCCGGGCCTCGGTGTTGAAGACGACTTCGCCGTCGGGCCGCACGGTGAAGAGGTTGGGTCGCCGTCCCACGTCCACGAGTGCGCCGATGAGTTCTTTGGCCGTGAGCCGGTAGCGGGAGGCGACTCGGCTCATGTAGGACAGCGTCGTCTCACCGTGCAGCGGCGCTACCCGCACCGCGCCCAAAGCCCCTCTGTGCCCGGAGAGTTCGGGCTGCTCGCACTGTAGTGGCTGCGCCTGCTGCCCGCTGGTGGTCTTCGTCACCGCCGCTTTGACCTCCGTCAGGATCCCGCGTTGTGGCTGCGCGGGCGTGGGAGGCGTTTTCGGGGCGGGCGGGCTTGCTGTTCGGCCCGGATGTCGAGCTGGATGCCGGCCAGGAGCTTCTTGGTGATCTTTTCGCTGCCGTCGAGCAGGGCGGTCAGGGCGGCTTCGCGGATGAGGTGGGAGAGGCTGCCCATGACGCCGCCGGTGCGCTGGTGGAGGTAGTCGGCGTGCCGCGCCAGGGTGTGCGGGGTGTGGTGGCGCAGGCGCAGGGCTTCTTCCATGTCGGTGACCAGAGCGCGCCAGATCTCGCGTTGCTCGTCGGTGGCGCAGGGCAGCGCGGTGTTGCGGATCAGGGTGAAGCGACCGGCGAGCTGGGCGCCGCGCGGCCCGGTCAGCAGGGGAGAGGCTTCGACGTCGACGCCGGCGTAGACGAAGGTGGCGGGGATGCGCTCGCCGAGGTGTTTCATCTGGTCGGAGGTCTCCGCGCCGGACCGGGTGCGGGTGTCGAGCAGGTGGACGTCGTCCACGAGGACCAGCTTCGTCTCCAGGAGGCACAGCAGGTGGCAGACGGCGTCGGTGATCTGTGCCTGGTTCATGCGGGCCGCGATGGGGATGCCGAGGAACCGGGCGAATTCGCTGACCAGCATCTTGGGTGTGGAGGCCGGTGGCACGGCCAGGAAGACCACAGGCAGGCGGTCCGTGCTGCCGGGGTGCCGGCGCTGCTCGGCGAGTTCGAAGGTGCGGCCCATTTCCAGCAGGGTGGTGGTCTTGCCGGTGGTGGGCGGTCCGGAGACGATCAGGCCGCGGCGTGCGGTGCCCTGCTGGCGGCGGTTGAGGAGCATCAGACGCCGCAGCGACAGGGAGATGCGTTCCATGGCCGGGGTGGTCAGCACCACGAACCGGGAGTGGTAGTCCAGCCGTTCCTCCAGCGACCAGTCCTCGTCGGCGGCCGGATGGGGCTGCAGCGGGGGAGTGGCGACGAACTGCTGCCAGCCGTCTCGCGTGGTCGGCGGCGCGTACGCCGCGGCCCTCGCTCCGTCGTGAAGGGTCCTGTCGGCAGGGGCGTCTGTCACCACTGTGCTGCTTCCTGGTAGGCGTCATAGATCCGAGAGGGACGCGGAACTTGAGCGGGGGAGTCCGGCCGTTCGTCTCCGGCAGGCTCATCGGCGTCAGCGGGGCCGGGCAGGTCGTCGTCCTCGTCCCAGCCGTCCTCGAACCCTGTCTCCCCTTGCTGATCCTCTTCTTCCAGCGGCGTGAAGGCACCCACCAGGCCGTAGGAGAGGGTCGGAGCCGCCACGGGGTCCGGGACCGCCTGCGGCGCGGCTGGTCGGGCCAGGGACGCTGCGGCGCTGGCGCGCGCCGCCACCGTCTGCTCGCGGCGGGTCCCGGCACCGTTGCTCGCACGCCGCAGGAGGCGGTCCAGGGCCTGGGCGAGCTGCCGCTCGTGCTCGACGCGGTCGCCGCGGCGCTCGACTGCGGCACGGACGTGCTGCCAGGTGAAGTCGGTGAAGGGCAGGCTGACACAGCCGCGGTGGATCCACGGCACCTCTTCCCACCCGGTGGGCAGCCGCACCCAGATCTGATTGGGGTCGTAGGGGTTGTGGTGCACCTCCCATCTGCCGTCCGGCGCGCCCGACCGGTCCCCGCGATGCGGATTGAGGACCTTGTGGTCGTAGGTGCGGTAGTCGAAGCGGATGCCGTAGTCGTTGATGGCCACCCGCTTGATGGGCATGAGCTCGATGTAGTCGTCCGCGCCCAGCGGCACCGGGACATAGCCGGTGACTCCCACGAGCGCGCCCCACATCTCGTTCGGCGACAGGGCGAGCTTCGGCGCCAGCGGATGGCGCAGCGACGCGTGCGGGCGGTGCTGCCAGTCGGTGACCAGCCACTCATCCAGCAGGTCCTGCACCTGCGCAAGCGTCCAGCACGCCTCGTCCTCAACGCGCGTGCCGCGCCGGGTGACATCCGAGCCGCTGTAGCCGGCCACGTACTGGGAGAACCGGTCCCCGATGGTGCGGAACGTCCGCTCGACATGGCCCTTGGCCGGGCCGTTGGCCGGCGGCACGGGCTGAACGGACACCCCCAGGCTCTCGCACGCGGCAATGAAGGAATGGGAGACGAACACCGCACCTTGGTCGACCACCACCGTCTCCGGCATGATCACCGGCCGGGCCGCTGCCCCTTCCAGCCGCGCATCCAACGACACCAGCCGCTCATAGGGGATGACTGACCGGGACATCGCCAGCGCCGTCTCCCACCCCGGGCGCATCCGCATGGGCGTGACCATCTGCGCCAGCAGTACCGCCGCATCCACCGATCTTGTGCCCACCGGACGCACCACAGCGGCACAGATACTGCGCGTTGCCACGTCCAAGGAGACCGATAACTCGACCGACCCCGTCACCCCGTCGGCGAGCACCACCAGCACATCCAGCGGCGTACTGTCCAGCATCACCAGCTCACCCGGCCGCAGCGCCACGGTCGGGGTGAAGGGAGGGGCCGGCCGCGACGTGCGCCGCCGCTGCTGTGCCGCCGACCCCAGCAGTCCATGGCCGTCGGCGAGCGCGTGCACCAGCCGATTGAACGTCGTCACCGGCGGCACCTTCACCGCGCCGGGACCATGGGCTTCCTCCAGGACCCACCCGACCATGCGCCGCAGCCGGCTCAGCGTGCCACTGGAGCGTTCCCGCTGCGCCTCCAGCACTTGAGTGATCGCAGCGACCACACGCTCATCGGCCCGTCCCACCACAGAACGCCTACGCGCCGTACGCTGGTCGACCAGCCCCCACAGCCCCTTCTCGCGGTAACGGGCCCGCATCCGCCGCACGGTCACCGCACTCGTCGGCTGCCCCGCCGCGGTCAACTCCGCTGCCTTGGCCTCCTCCCGTTCCGTCACAGTCCGCTGCGCCGGATCGAACTCCGCCCGCGGCACACCACCCTGCCCCGGCACCGGAAGGCCGGTCTCCACCTCGCGCACGTGCCGCTCCCAGGCCTCAGCACGCTCGCGTGCCTGCACAGGCAGTTCCTCCAGGAGCCCGAACGGAGGCACCTGGGGGCGGGCCGCTCCTACGAGTTCGAAGTCAGGAGCAGCGAACAGATAGCTCACCAGCACCGTCGCCGTGGAGTTGTCCGAGCCGACCAGCCGTACACGGGCACCTTCGAGCATCACCACCGTCCAGGAGCGGTCCTCGAACCGCACCTGGCTCCCCACCTCGAGTACTGCCGCCGTCACGCAGACGCCCACTCGCCCGGGCCTGCTGTCACGGTCACCCGTTCATGCAAGGGCTCGTTCAGCGGGGCTGACAGCGCCCCGCTCCACAGGGCATGGAAGAGGGCCGGGAGAACCCTGATGGTGTCCCCGAGGTCACGGGCTCCTTCGATCAGCGGCCGAGGACGGGCAAAGGCCCGCATCGCCTCCTCCAAGAGCGCGGTGTCCCGGTAGCGAGGGTGCCGGTATCCCGACAGCCAGCCCAGGTTGGCAGCGACGACCGGTTCGGGAGGCGAGGCGACCCAGTACTGCCATCCCACCGCACGTGCCGCCGCTGCCATGACGTCAGCACGGTGTGCCAGCCGGGCAGAGATCTCCCCTCGCCCGGCACAGTCGAGCAGCAGGCCCCTGCCGTCACTGAACCGCGCCATCAGATGCGGTGCATGCGACAACACGGCCCCATCCGCCTCCCGCCAGGACAACTCCACCGGGCGGCACGCCATTGCCACCACCGTAGGGTCGTGGTCCAGAAGCATCACCTGGGTACGCATGACACCCGACCCGTAGTGCACCAGCCGCCCGGTGGTAGCCGACCACCACCAGCCCGGCGCGAAACGACGGCCAGAGCGCAGGGGAAACGGACGTACCGGACCGCAGTCCTCCAGACGAACGACACGAGCGGCCTCGCCCCACGGCATCCGCTGTTCTTCCCCGTACGGATCCAGGAAACGGGCGCTGTATCTACAGGGATCAGCGACCGCCGGGTGCGCCGAGGAGCCTTGCCGCCACATGCACCTTCAACCGATGAGCATCCCATCAGGTAATGGCCACGCGGCGGCCTGCTCCCTCACTCGCATTCCAAGCCCTGCTCAGCGAACGCACGGGCTGCCGAGCGCGGCCCTGTGCCGCCGATACGGCCACCCGGTCGTGTCCGTCCCGGACAGCCTCAGCAGATCGAGCGCGACGAAGCGAGCCGGCCACTCGCCCGCCGCCCGGGCCGCCCCGGCGCCGCGCCGCTGTCCGACCTGCCAGCGGGGCCAGCCGAACGACACCGGCTGTCGGCCACGAGGAGAACAGATCCGTCACCCGCCATTCCTCAGCTCACCAGCACACGCGACCGGACCCAGACTTCCCAAGCAACAACGCACTATCCGACCTTGCGGGCACGCTCGGGATCGCGCCGCTACGCCCAACCCGTCGCTAGCTGCGAGATCAACGCCATGGGCGCTATTCGTACGGCAAACGTACGCTATCCGTACGGTTCATGGGCTAGAGTGTGGCTCAGGAGGTGTTCGATGTCCGAGTTGTTCGATCGGATCGATGCGCTGGTCGCGTCCCGGTCTGTGCTGCCGCCGCCGGCGGAACGTAAGCGGCTGCGCCAGGCGCACGGCCTGACGCTGGACGAAGTGGCCGCAGCCCTGGACGTTCGGCGGGCAACCGTCAGCGGCTGGGAGTCCGGCAAGACCGAGCCCCGCCCGCCGGAACGCGAGGCGTACGCGCGACTGCTCGGCAAGCTCGCGGAGCTCTACCCCGCTGACACCAACGCCGCGGCGCCCGTTGAGGACACGGCCGTTCCGGAGACGTTCGAGAGCGCTCCCGCCCCAGCTCCGCAGGCGCAGCCTGTGCCCACAGACGCGGCGCCCGAGGCTGCGGCCATGACGACCGAACAGAACACCCAGCCCCGCCCCGCCGGCAACTCCGTGCCTCCGACTGCCGCGTCGCGTCCGGCGCGCACCACCAGGACGACGTCGTCCGCGTCACGACGCCCGGCCGCGACGAAGGAGGCCCCGGCCGCGACCCCGGCGAGCGAGAGCGACCCGCGGTTCGAAAACGGGCCGCTGGCGGTCGTCGACGTCGACGCGGACGGTCAGGTCCTCGCGTACTGCACCGGCGGCCTGGTCCTGGACGTACCCGCCAAGAGCATCCCGGCCCTGGTCGATTGGACGCTGCGCGAGGCGAAGCTCGGTCAGCCGAAGCTGTCCGGGCCGGGCAAGGACGCCGACCCGCTGCTCGTGCTCACCGAGGCCGCGCTGGAGCGCTACGGCCTCCCCGTGGCCCTCACGGATGAGGAGCGGCTCGCCGGGCGGATCCCGGAGGGCCACAAGGTCATCAAGCAGCTGGTCCGTGCGGAGTGGAAGCTGACCAAGCGCGGCTTCGGGCCGTGGGCGCGGATCTACCGCCCGGCGCAGGGTTCGGAGCGTGCCTGCGTGCAGTTGTGCATTCCGTCGTGGCATGCGCTGGATGCCCGGCACTGGGGCGAGGCCGGGCAGCTCCCGTCGGCGGAACTCGCCCGGGTCCTGGGTGCGTACGCGTCCCGGGTGATGACCCCGCGCGGTTCGACCGCCGTGACCGGTCTGGAGCTGATGACCGCGCTGCATCCGCCGACCCGCGCCTCCGAGCCCGACGCGACGGGTAAGCGGCACTCCGAACACAACCCCGGCTCGCTGGGCAAGGACCCGGTGGACTGCGCCCCGTGCGAGGCCCCCGACGGGCACCCGCTGCTCAAGGATCTGCCGCGGTTCCACGTCCGCGGCCCCGGCGAGAAGTTGTTCGAGGAGGCCTACGACTGGGCGCGGCCGATGACCGATGCCGAGTGCACCCTGCGGCACCTGGTCGGCATCGACGTGAACATGGCCTTCGCCGCCGGCGCGAACGGCCTGGTTGTCGGCCTCGGTGCGCCGACGCATGTCAAGGCGCCGGTGTTCGACGCGAAGCTGCCCGGCTCGTGGCTGGTCGACCTCTCCCATGTGGACCTGTCGCGGGTGAAGGTCGGCAAGGACAAGTGGGCGGACCTGGACGCGAGTCTGCTGCCCAGCCCGTTCACGCCGAAGGGCGAGCAACCGGAGGGCCCGGCCTGGTACGCGACGCCGACCGTGGCGTACGCGGTGGAGCTCGGCTACGACGTCGCGCCGCTCGAGGCGTACGTCCGGTACGAGAACGGCCGCTACCTGGATGGCTGGTACAACCGGCTGCGTGACGCTTTCCTCGCCACGATGGCCGACCTCGGCGTGCACGCGGACATGGCGCCGGCGGACTTCCTCGCCGCGATGGGCGGCTACAAGGAGCGTGACCCGGAGCTGGCGATCGTCGTCTCCGCGGTCAAGGCGACGGTGAAGGGCGGTCTGGGCAAGCTGCGCGAGCGGCCCCGGGGCGAGGGCTGGCGGCCGGGCGAGCCGTGGCGGGCGCTGTCCCGCCCGACGTGGCGGCCCGACATCCGGGCGGCGGTCATCTCCCGCACGCGGATCAACCTGCACCGCAAGATCGTCAAGCACGCGTCGTTCACCGGGCAGTACCCGATCGCGATCCTGTCCGACTGCGTCGTCTACGCGGCCGACGGCACCAGCCCGCTGGACTTCCTGCCTTACCGGGACGGCAAGCCGCTGCCGGGCGGCTTCAAGCTCGGCATCAACCCGGGCCTGGTCAAGCACGAGGGCACCCAGAGCGTCCTGTGGGGCGAAGAGGTCCGCGAGCGGTTCGACGCCCCGGAGCTCAACCTGGCCCGGTACATCAAGGACGGGCAGGTCACGGACAAGGACAGCGGGGAGTAGCAGGCGATGAGCATGTTCGGGGACGGCCTGGACCAGGCGGTGCAGCGGACGTTCACGCGCCCGGTCCCGAAGTCGGCCGGCGCCCAGATGCGGTACCTGGTCAAGCAGCTCAAGGGCACCAAGGCGGTCGCCCAGATGCTGCGGATCTCCCAGCGCACCGTCGAGCGGTATGTGAAGGACCAGATCAAGAAGCCGCGTCCGGACCTCGCCGCGCGCCTGGAGCGCGAGGTGAAGGCCCGCTGGCAGCCACAAATCCGCGCCAAGGCCAAGGAGCGGGCGGCGACGACAGGCGGCATCGTCATCGACACCCGCGCCCGGCTCGGCTACACCGCGCCGATCGGGTCGACGGACCAGGACCGCATCCGGCACCTGACCGTCGCGCTGCCCCCGCAGTACGCGGCGCGCCTCTTCGAGGCCCAGGAGCAGGGTGCCACCGAGCAGCGCCTCCAGGAGCTCGCTGCTGAGGCACTCAAGGAGGTGTACTTCCAGGACGGCGGCCGCCGCGCCGGCCAGCTGGAGGAGGTCCGGTTCACGGACATCGAGCACCTCGAGTTCGACCTGTAGATCTCGAACGAGCCCCGTCGACAGCATCATGCTGTGGTCAGAGCCGATCGGCCGCACGGAACTCGATGTCCACGACAGCGGAGGCGATTTCGTCCTTGCGCCACTTCTCGGGGGAGTTGTGGTTCACCAGGCCGCCCGCGTAGGCCATGCGCAGCAGTTCTGCCTTGGTGCGGTTGCGCATCAGCTCGTTCATGCGCTGCGCCCGCGCCCGGCCCCGTGCTGCCTGGGTCTCGCGCTCTTCCCGCGCCACCGTGTCGCCCTGGTCGTGGTCTTCCTGCGCCTGTGCGTCCGACGGCGCGGGCCGGACGGAACCGTCGTCCATGCTGCCGGACGGGGCCGGCACCGCTGCGGCCTTCGCCCAGGGCACACCCAAGGCGGCGAGGGCGGCCTGTTGCTCGGAAGTGAGCTTGTCCCACCTTGCGCGGGTGTTCGATGTCCATACGCCCAGCTTTACGACCACTGGCTCCGTCTCACCGTCGACCGCGATTTCCTCAGCGTGGCCGCGCGGCGTCGGCCGATCCGGGCCTTCCCGTTCCACCCACTGCGCGAGGGCCGTAAGTCCGCGCTGGAACGCCTGCTGAGCCTTGCCCGGCTTCGTCGCGAGGGTGGCCGCCGGGGCCGGAGATGGCGGCTGGATGGGCTTCACGCCCAGCTGGGACAGCCGTTCCTGTTGCTCGGTGGACAGCTGCGCCCAGGTGCTCGCCTCGCGTTGCCGTGCGAGCCATCGTCCGATGTCGTCGCCGTCCATCAGTACGCCGGGTGCGATGTCGGGCAGGTGGCCGTCGGCGTCGACGAGATCGGCGAGGATGCGGTAGTGGCGTTGCCAGTCCAGTGGCCAGGGGCAGTTCCAGTCCGGATCAATGGCGACTAGCTGCTTGGCGCGTTCCGTTGCCCGTTCCGCGTCTTTCCCGAGGCCGCCTTTCCGGCGGAGGTTGGCCATGTGCTGGCCGACGGGCACCATCGCCTCGCCCTCGCCCCACACGGCGTCCTGCCTCGGGGCGAGGTGTCCGGTGGCCCGCCGGTACGACCGCAGCGCGGCGAGCTTGCTCTCCCAGGCTTCTTCGCCGGGCTCCCACACCATCCCGGCCTCCGGCGCGTCCAGCAGCTCCTTGCGCCGCGGTTCCAGCTCACCTGCCCGCAGGGCTTTCCTCTGCTGGTGCACCCACCTGCCAAGCGGAAAAGCCTTCGTCGCGCCGACCTCGGTCTCCGTGTCGTAGGGCACGGTGTAGAGGCCGGTGATCTCGTTCTCCGCCCGCCAGCGGATGAGGGCCTGGTAGCCCTCCAGCCACACCAGCGACTCCGGCCGGTAGACGCGGGTACGCAGGAACGCGGCGATCGTCGCGGCGTCCTTCGGAGTGGAGAAGTGGAGCAGGGCGGATTCCGCGGCGGCCTGCGTGTCGTCGTGCTCCTGCTCCTCGCCGTCGGCGCCGACGATCCGGCCTTCCTCATCTCGCTGAACGTGCACCTTGCGCTGCTGCTTGCCGCGAGTGAGGGCGCGGGAGGCGAGCTGCTCGACGAGTCGTTCATCATGACTGCGGAGCCCTTGGAGGATCGCTACAAGGGGGCGGAACGAGGCGGAGGCGACCATGTCGGTCGGGTCCTCGCCCGGCTCCAGGAAGACCGGCACGATGATCCTGGCGACCTTTGTGGAGCCGTCGCGGTTCAGCCTGAGTGCCCGGCCGATGTTCTGCACGATCTCCACCTGGGAGCCGCGGGTGTCGGCGAAGCAGATCGCCTCTACCCCGCGCTCGCCGGTGATGTCGACGCCCTCTCCCAGCACGCGAACGCTCGCGAGGAACGCCCGGTGCACGCGCCGGTTGTTGGCGTCGATGCCGTTGGCGAACTGCCGCAGGGCCTCGCGGCGTTCGGCCACCAGGTGGTCGCCGCACAGCCATGCCGACCACACTCGGTCCGGCGGGACGTGGCGGCCGGCCTCCAGCCCGTAGAACTCCGCGTCGATCGACGACGCGGGGAGTTCCTGCTCCGCCTTGACCATGGTCGCGTCATCCGTCTCGGCGACGTACAGCTCCGCAGCGGTCTTCGGCAGCGCCTCCGCGAACGCCTGGGCTTCCTCCACCTTCTGGTGGAACGTCATGACCGTACGCAGGTTGTACGCCGCCGCGTGCTCCAGCAGGGCGGTCTGCAGCAGGGCCAGGCGCCGGCCCCGCAGCGCCTCCTCCGACAGCCCGAGCACGGGCGAGGGGTCGCGGATCTCCAACACGTCGATCTCGAACGGGGCAAGGATTTCCCGCTCGATCGCCTCCGACAGCCCGAGTTCAGCCCCAGGTAGCCAGGCGCCGTACGTCCCGTCCGGGTCGTCGGCCATGCTCGCGATCTCCAGTTCCTGGCCGTCCGCGCCCTTCTGCGGCCGGGGCGCGGCGAGGATGCGCGGGGTCGCGGTCAGGTACAGCCGGAAGTCTGCCGGGATGCGGGCGTTGTCGTGGATTGCCGACCAGGGCCTGCCAAGATCCCCCGCCGTACCGTGGGCTTCGTCCACGATCGCGAGCGAAAAACCGTCCATCCGTTGTCCGTACAGGCGCTCTCCGCCCGCCAGAGCGGCCTCCAGCGGTCCGCGTGTCTTCTTGCGTGGCCTGCCGTCCGTGCTGCCCTGCCAGGGCCCGTAGGGGCGCTCTTGCTCCTGGAGGGCCTCATAGTCATCGCGGTCCACGAGGGAGGCGTACGTGGCGAACACGATGACGGGCCCGTGCCCGGCCCACAGGGCGAGCTGGATCGGGTTCGTGGTGGTGCGCACCTCGAGCTCGTTCAGCACCGGGTCGTTCTCCAGCGAGCACACCGCGACCATGGGGGAGCGGTGGCCCACCGCCCGCCACGCCTGGGCGGTCTGCACGAGCAGATCCAGGGTCGGCACGGTCACCAGGATCCGCCCGCCCGGGAAGCACTCCAGCGCGCACGCGGCGGCGGTGATCGTCTTGCCCGATCCGGTCGCGGACACGATCGTGCCCCGTGCCCCCTCCGACGGTACGGATGATCTTGCAGGGAATCCCACCCACCGACGGAAAGCAGCTTTCTGGGCCACCTGGTGTTCCTTGAGCTGAATCGCCGACATTTCCGAGCTTCCCCTATGCCTGAATTCCCGTGGTCTTTAGATGGCCGCGTGCGGAATGCAGTCCGCACCCAAGTCGTTCCAGATCGACGCACCCGCCTTGTGCCAGCCGCCGGGCTCCCCGTCCTTGAAGGGCGGCTTGTCGTCCGGGTCGTGGTGCCCGGCATCGAGCGTGCAGACGACGTAGTCCCCGTTACTGTTTACCGTCCGCGCAGTGCACAGACCGCCGGCCTCACCCAGCACCTCCAGCACCCGACGCCGCGCCGTGGTGTACGGGTGCGTGCGCGGAAGAACCGTCTCCCGGATGAACGCCTCCAGCCGTACGAGGTCGGCCTGCTCACGCTGCCTCACGTCCGCGAGTTGTACGGCCAGTTCAGCGACCCCGGCCGACCGGCCAGGAAGCTAGTGGTGGGCGCGGTGGCAATGAGGGTGTACGCGGGGGCTAGCACGGCTGGTCCGCGTGCAGCTCGTACTTGAGGACCTTCCACGAACCGTCCCAGCGCTCCAGCAGGCTGGTGATGACGTACTTGCTCACCGCGGTGGAGGCCACCGGGGCCGGCTTGCCGGTCTTCTTGTCGGTGATCTTCCACTTGGAGACGTCCAGGCAGGCGGAGACCGAGGCGTTGGGGGTCTTCTTCCCTAGCTCCGAGCCGGTCACGGTGGCGTTGCTGAGAACTGGCTTGCCGGTCATGAGCCGGCCGTTCGACTTCAGGTTGGCCACCGTCTCCTCGGCCTTGTTGAGAGCCTCGGCAGCGGCATGGCGCTTGAGGTCCGTGCCTTCGACCGCCGGCACCGCGTAGGCCTTGGGCAGTTCCGCCCAGTACGCCTGGTACGCCGCGATGGCCTCCTTCTTCGCGGTCTCCTCGGCGGATTCCGGCGTGGGGGTCGGCGAGGCCGAGGACGGCGAGGAGGGGGGCGTCGTCGGCTTTTGCGATACCGGCTCGCTGGTCGTGCAGGCGCTGACCGTGGCGAGGGCGGTGAGGAGGAGCGCAAGAGCGCCTCGTTGGCGGAGCGGAGTAGTACCGACGCGCACGCGTCGCATGTGCGTATGGGCCGTCACGATGTCTCCCGATGCATCTACGGTCACCCGACGCCACTTGCGCTTATCGTCCACCAGGGGCCTGCCGCGTACCGCGGGGCCACCTCCATTGCGGCCCGCGAAGACCTCGCCCCGAGAGGCCGGCGCCAGGCCGCCCAGCTCGACCACCTCGCACTGCGCCCTGGCAACCGCTCCCGCCTTCAGAGCGGCCACCAGGTCGTCTGCCTCGCTCGCGGACACGCCCTGCACATCCAGGAGCGCGAACACCTTCAACCGGGCGTTCACGCCCTCCGTCTGGTACTGCGTCACCCGGCGCAGAGAATCGCTGCTCAGCGCGGGATCGGGTCCGGTAGATTCGTGGTGACCGGTCATCTACGGTCGTTCCTCTCGGAATTCCGGGGAGGTTCCCGGGTGGTTGGGGGGTGCCTCATGTTTCCGCCAACACTACATGGTGCATCAACCTGATGCACCCACTACACCAGCACCCGAAACGAACGAGCAACCCCCATCCTCGCAGCCAGCCCAGCCCGCGAAGCGGGCCCCAACGGTCCTGGAGGCGAAGCCGGAAGGACCGTCAGGCGGGGGAGCGCAGCGGACCCGCCGGCCCGGGCTGCAGCGCAGCGGAAGCCCGGTAACGGGACAAAGTCCCGCCGCTCCGGGAGCGCAGCGGACGGAGCGTCAACCCCGATGCGCAGCATCGGGGTTGCGCGGGTGGCGCAGCCACCCGCCAGCGCTCCCGCGGAGCGGGAGCGCAACCCCCGCGCACAGCGCGGGGGTTCGCTTGCACATCGCGCAGCGATGTGGTACCCGCTCCGCGGG